>JAEUUP010000012.1 GCA_016787525.1 Saprospiraceae bacterium
ATCTACTATCGTGTCGTTCGGTACATTCAACAAACTTGGTTGGGTGATGTCGCGCACTGTCAATACTTGTGTGCGGGTTGTCACGTTGCCACAGGCATCTGTCGCTGTCCATGTCCGCGTTAAGGTGTAATTATTATTACAATTCCCATTTGTGCGTACTTCGTTGAATAACAATCCTATCGTCGCATCACACACATCACTTACTGAGGGGGTCGCTGCCACTGGTACTGCTGAACATTCTACCGTCGTGTCCGCAGGTACGCCTGTGATGATGGGTTTTTGGGTGTCTCGGATGGTTAATTTTGCTGTTCTTGAAACGCTGTTGTCACAGTCGTCGGTCGCTGTGAATGTGACCGTTGCTGTGCCAACTATACCGCAGGTCGTTGTTGTCAAACCTGTGTAGTTGTGCGTCCATGTGATGTTGCCGCAATTGTCGGTCGCTCGTCCTCCGCCGTGGTTGGTCAACCAGTTTTGGATGTCTTGGACATTGCCCAAACCGTTGCATTCGATGATGGTATCGGTCGGATTTATTGAAACAATTGGTTTGATTGTGTCTTGTACTGTCAACACTTGTGTCGCCGTTTGCGTGTTGCCGCACACGTCCGTCACTGTCCATGTTCGCGTCAAGGTGTAGTTGTTTGGGCAGTTGCCGTCCGTGCGGGTTTGGGCATAATTCACCGTCAAACTCGCATCGCAGTTGTCACCCGCTGTTACGTTCGCAGGGGTCGGTATCGCGCTACAATCTACTATCGTATCGTTCGGCACATTCAACAAACTTGGTTGGGTGATGTCGCGTACTGTCAATACTTGTGTGCGGGTTGTCACGTTGCCACAGGCATCCGTTGCTGTCCATGTCCGCGTTAAGGTGTAATTGTTATTACAATTTCCATTCGTGCGTACTTCATTGAATACTAATCCTATCGTCGCATCACACACGTCACTTACTGAGGGGGTCGCTGCCACTGGTACTGCCGAACATTCCACCGTCGTGTCCGATGGGACACCTGTGATAACTGGGTTTTGGGTGTCTCGGATGGTCAATGTTGCTGTTCTGCTCACACTATTGCCGCAGTCGTCGGTTGCTGTAAATGTCACTGTTGCTGTGCCGACTATGCCGCAAGTTGTCGTTGTCAAACCTGTGTAGTTGTGCGTCCACGTCACAGTTCCACAAACGTCAGAGGCGGTTGCGCTGCCATGGCGGTTGAGCCATGCTTGTATGTCGGCTGTGTTACCTAAGCCGTTACATTCTATAATGGTGTCTTTTGGAAAAACTGTAAAAACAGGCGGAACTGTATCAATGATACGGAAAACAGCCGTTGTTTTTGAGCTATCGGTACATTCATCGTAAACGGTGAATGTGACTGTTGCACGACCTGTTTGACCACATTCGTCGGTCAAAATAGTGTAATTGTTTGACCATGTGAAATTTGTGGAAACATTGTCCGAAACTGTTGCGCCACCGTGATTGGCTAGCCATGCGTTTAAAGCAGCTATATTGCCTGCACCATCACACTGCACAGCTGTGTCACGAGCTGGCGTGACAAAAGTAGGAGCTGTTACATCGCGGAAACCTGCATCAATGTCATTATTGGTTTGGTTTGAGATGATGGTGATGGAATCGGTTGAGCCTGTGAGGTTGACATCACTATCGAGAGCATCGTTGCCACCTGCATCTTTTGTCGAATACGCTAAACCTGTTGGCGTGGTTGGGAAACCGAAAGTCACAACATAGCGTCCTGCGATGAGGTTGGTAAATGCGTATTTACCCGTGGCATCGGTTATTGTGTTGCGATTGACTGTTGCGCCTGTGCCGTCAATGCCTGTTAAGGTGACTGGTACGTTGGGCAGAGGTTGTTCACCCACATCTTGTATGCCATTTTCATTGCAATCCAACCAAGCATAATCGCCGATTGTTGCGTAACGGATATAACCCGCGTCAATGGTCAGATTGACTTCGCCAGAAGCCAAATTTACTGAGGGGGCCTGTCCAGTTGTCAAATCGGCATCGGAGTCGAGTGAGTCGAGACCAATGTTACGAATGGTTGGCAAATAACCGTTTGGTTTTGTAAATGTAACAGTATAAATACCGGGCGTTAAATTTTGGAATAAATAAAATCCTGAAGCATCGGTTGTTTGAGTCAAGTTTATAATTTTTCCATTAATATCTGTCCCTGTTAAAGTTACAGTCACACCACTTATGCCTGGTTCACCTGCATTTTGAACGCCATTTGCATTCAAATCTTCCCAAACATAGTTGCCCAATGCTGAATTACATTGGTCAACGCTTATTTTTATACCTTCTGAATACGTCTCGCAGCCATTGCCTTGAGTGACAATCAAACGATAGTAAACTGTTTGGGTCAAAGTCGGTGTTTGATAGGTTTCAGAGGTTGCGCCAGCGACATTTGACCAACCGATACTGTCTGTGCTGATTTGCCATTGATATGTTGCTGTGCCAATGCCGCCATAGATTGTTGGTTGTAAAAGAGTGGTTTCACCCGCACAGTAAACACGGCAATTGTTGGGGACTAATTTGACATTTTGAATAATATTTGAACATGAGCCGCTTAGATTTGATGCAACAAGGCGGATGTAAGTCGTTGTTGTGATGGGTTGGGTACGATAAGTCAAGCTTGTTTCGCCTAAAATATCCGTCCAAGTAGCACCATTGGGACTGCTTTGCCATTGGTAAGTTGTGCTTGGCGTTACACAACTTGAAGCTATGGTCGAAGCGGTCAAATCTACTTGTTCACCATTACAAAAAAAGAAAACTTGAGGGTCTGCGATGACTGTTGCCGTGACGACATCTGAAGTAGCTGTATTGCAACCATTGCCCGTTGACGACACAAGCACACGATAATATATGACACCGACGGCTATACTGAGGGGGGTGTATGTTGGATTTGTTGCGCCTGCAATATCTGTCCAACCTGTTGCGCCGTTGGTGCTGCTTTGCCATTGGTATTGCAAAGCAGGTGTGCCGCCTGTGGCTGTGGTTGTAAATGCCAAACTACCACCCAAACATTCGACGATGCTGGTTGGTTGAAGTGTAATTTGTGGGTCATCAACGACTGTGACGAGTTGAGTATTTGAAAAAGCCGTATCGCAACCGATACCATCGCAAATGCGAAGAAGTCTGAAATGAGTGGTTTGAGTTAAAGGATTTGTTGTATAAGTTGATGAATTTGAGTTAGTTATATCTATCCAAACGAGTCCAGTAGGGCTTTGTTGCCATTGGAAATGACAATTGCCTGCACCCGTGTTTGTGATGTTGGCATTGAGCGTGGCGATACCACCAGAGCAAATCGTCGTTGCACCAGAAATAATCATAGTCGGGTCGCTGACAACAGTGACATCAACGGCATTGGAAATGGAGCACTCCGTCTGCCCCCTCAGTATCGTCACTGAAAAAGCTAAAAAATAGGAAACTAAGAGTGCAGTTTTTCTCAAACGAGTAAAAATATTCATGGTGAATAGATTTGCTAAAATTTTGTGCGGTTTTCAGTGGGAGGTATGTTTTTTGGCAAAAACACGCATTTATTTTCTCTAAGTAATCTTAAAATCTTATTTATACTGAGGGGGGAGTTTACTTAAAGCTCTGATAGTATGTATTGTTTTTGGTTTGGGAAACTTGCAAGTTTCCCAAACCAAAAGTTTGTCTTCTAATTGCAACAACCATTACCATTGCAAGAGAATGTTGCACGGTATTTTGTGTTCGCACCCAGTGGTGGTGTGGTGAATGAGTTATTTGTTGCCCCAGAGATGTTGTTCCAACTACCACCACCATCAGTCGAATCCTGCCATTGGATCGTACAAGTACCCGTGCCACCCGAAGGTGTTGCATTGAGTGTCAAGACCGCTCCCACACAGACTATTTGATTCGGTGTCGTAACTGCAACAGAAGGTTTAGCAACAATAACAACCGTTGCAACATTGGATGTCTGAGGACCGCATCCATTGCTTGCAGATGTGACCACGACACGATAATATAGTGTACCTGCTGTGGTGCTTGGTGGTGTATAGCTTGTACCAGTTGCGCTTGGAATAGCTGACCAACCAGTTGTACCATTGGCACTCACTTCCCATTGATAAGTTGTGCCAATACCGCCTGTTGTCGTTACTGTGAGTGGAATTGTACCATCTATACACTCAGTGATATTTTGTGGTTGTGCTGTAATGACAATGTCATCAATAATATCCACTTTGGTTGCGGTTGATGTAATAGATCCGCAACCATCACCCGTAGCACTCGCTGTGACACGATAGTACATTGTACCTGCTGTGGTGCTTGGAGGTGTGTATGTCGCTGAATTTGTTGCGCCTACGGCGGCTATCCAACCACTTGTGCCATTCGTACTTTGTTCCCATGTGTATGAAATTGTGCCAACACCTGTACCACTCGTCAATACGACAGTCATTGAAGTCGTACCGCCCACGCATTCTGTGATGGGTGATGGCTGCGTTTGGATGCTCAAATCTGGGATAATATCCACTTTAGTGGCATTTGATGTGACTGAACCACAACCATCGCCTGTCGCACTTGCCGTGACACGATAGTACATTGTGCCTGCCGTTCCGCTTGGTGGCGTATATGTTGCAGAGTTAGTCGCACCTGTTGCCGCTGCCCAACCACTTGTACCATTTGAACTTTGTTCCCATGTGTATGAAATTGTACCGACACCTGTGCCACTCGTCAATACAACACTCATTGAAGTCGTACCACCCACGCACTCTGTGATGGGCGATGGCTGTGTTTGAATGGTCAAATCTGGGATAATATCCACTTTAGTGGCATTTGATGTGATAGAGCCACAACCATTCCCTGTTGCATTGATGGTCACACGATAATACATTGTACCTGCTGTACCGCTTGGCGGTGTGTATGTAGCTGAGTTGGTCGCACCTGTTGCAGCAGTCCAGCCACTTGTGCCATTTGTACTTTGTTCCCATGTGTATGAAACCGTACCGACACCCGTACCAGATGATACAACCACACTCATAGAAGTTGTGCCACCGACGCATTCGGTGATGGGTGACGGTTGCGTTTGGATACTCAAATCTGAAATAATATCTACTTTAGTCGCATTCGATGTGACAGAACCACAACCATCGCCTGTTGCACTTGCTGTGACACGATAGTACATTGTACCTGCTGTACTACTCGGTGGTGTGTATGTAGCCGAGTTGGTCGCGCCTATTGCGGCAGTCCAACCACTTGTGCCATTTGTACTTTGTTCCCATGTGTATGAAATTGTACCAACACCTGTACCACTCGTCAGTACGACACTCATTGAAGTCGTACCACCCACGCACTCTGTAATGGGCGATGGTTGTGTTTGTATAGTCAAATCTGGGATGATGTCCACTTTGGTTGCATTTGAAGTCGTAGGACCGCAACCATTCCCCGATGCACTTACAACGACACGATAATACATTGTGCCAGCTGTGCTACTTGGTGGTGTATAAGTGGCAGAGTTGGTTGCACCCGTTGCTGCCGTCCAACCGCTTGTGCCATTTGCACTTTCTTCCCAACTATATGAAATTGTACCTGTTCCTGTTCCACTTGTCAGTACAACACTCATTGACGTTGTACCACCCACGCACTCTGTGATAGGTGATGGTTGCGTTTGGATAGTCAAATCTGGGATAATATCCACTCGTGCTGTGTTTGAAGTCACATTGTCGCAACCGTTGCCTGAGGCACTGATTGTCACGCGATAATACATCGTACCAGCTGTGCCGCTGGGTGGTGTATAAGTTGCTGAATTGGTTGCACCCGTTGCCGCAGCCCAACCGCTTGTCCCATTTGCACTTTGCTCCCATGTGTAAGTCAGCGTACCTGTACCCGTTGTGCCAGTCGTAGCGACGCTCATAGAGAGCGTACCACCCACACACTCTGTAACGGGCTGAGGTTGTGTTTGGATAGTCAAATCAGGGTTAACTGTAATAGCTTGTGTATTGGAAGTTGCCAAATTACAATCAAGTCCAGTACAAGAATATGTTGCACGATAGTAAGTCGTGACGGTCAGACCCGTAGGAGAGTAAGTCGTGCCATTAGCACCCGAAATATTAGTCCAGTTCGTAGAACCATCTGCACTTGACTGCCACTGTATGGTACAAGTACCCGTTCCACCAGCAACATTAGCCGTTAAAGTAGCCGCACCGCCACTACATATCGTTGTCGCACCCGTGATACTGATACTTGGGTCATTCACCACCGTGATTGTCACTTCATTGGAAGTCGAGCAGGCAGTTTGAGCATTTATTTGCGTCAAAAATGACAATGATAGAAAAAGCCCGAAAGCAAAACGTTTGTAAACTCTTAAATGGTTCATGAACAGTATGTCTAAATTTTTAGATTTATTTGTCTGAATAAAATGGACAAAATGAATGAAAATAACCCCAAAGGTTAGGCAAAAACCTTTCCAAATTGATATTCTAAGCAAAAGAAAAACACTAACAATTCTCATTCATAAATTAATATATGAAACTGTAACCCCTTGGAAAAGCAGAATAGACTGTCAACAACATGCTGAAATGGTAAGAAAATCTAATAAAAAGATCGTTTTTGGATTCATTTCTGACAAAACTAACCAATTTTCGCATTTATTCAAACATGTTGTTTCTCTCTTTTTGTATTCCTTTGGTAAAAATCAGCTAATATCTATTAGACAAAGTCACAAAAAATAAACATAGATTCCATGGCTGAAATTTAAAATTTTGTGACAATCTACCCCTCAGTATTTTTAAAAAAAAGTTGATATATTTTTGTAAAAAACAACTCTAAAAACAAACACAACAATACCAATCACAATTGCTCAAAACTTGACATCAGACAATAAAAGAGCAGCAACAACACTACCTTTAAAATAGTATTTTAAATAAATATTTTTTTCAAAACTAAAAATTTTCTATGAAAAAACAAATCACTGAATTTCCAACCTATCAAATAATGAAAACAAGTTGACAAAACAATAAACATACTAAAATAATTTCAATTAATATAATCAATCACTTGTAAACACTTTATTTAAAATATTATAAAATTTAGATTATTGCATACTACAAGTAGTGGACTAGGTTCTATATAAAAGTAAAATATTGTTTTCTCAAATTTCATTTTTAAAAACAAATGTATAAAGTAATGATATCTTAATCTACATTAAATAATCAATGAGGTAGTTGACAACAAACTATTAAAAATTGTGAAGAAAAGCCTAATTTTGCTTTGGACAAACAATTATTGAGGATTCAAATAGAAAAAAAACAAACATTTATATGGCAGTTTTTACATACTTATGTGAAATAAAATGACAAACATCCGCTTTGAAAAACAGCTAACTAAGACTTACTATAATTACATGAGTTTTTGCACATTTATTTTACCATACTTCTTCGCTTTCTGAATAACTTGGCTACCGCTAATTTGCTTTTAAGACTCACAGTTACATCAGCGACACACCAGATATAATGATTGATATTATTGACTTTAACCAAAACTTAAATTAACAAACTTACGCTATGAATAGAAACCATTTATTGCACTTAAAGCAAATCATATCAATGATTTAGATATGACTCATCTGCATTAAAGCTACCAAAGTTTCGCTACAACTCTGACCCAAACTTATTGCTGTGTCATCGTGTCAACGATAGACGCACATGTGCATGGCATTTTCTAAATTTTATTTTCTAATTTTTTAAAACAAACTTTACGTATGAACCGAAACTTGTACTTTCGTATTGTGGTATTTCTGATGGCTTTACTCCCCCTCAGTATTTCCGCACAATGCGTCACTCGCAACGTTACAAACTGTAAAAACTACGACCCTAATCAAGCTATCGGTGCAGCAATGCAAGGCTTTTTTACAGATGGTAGCACAGGCTCGTTCCAATGGCTTCCAGGTGCAACCATCCAAGATTGTGCTAATGGAACAGCTGTTTTAACAGGTAAATTGCAGCATTTTGGTAATGCTGATCGCGTTTTCAATGTATCCATTCAATTTGTACGTCGTTCTTGCAATTTAGCTCCTGGCTCTTTTCAAGAAACGGATAACTTACCTCCTGGTACACCTACAACTGGATGGTACTACTACGAATGGGGTACCGCCACAATGACTGGCGAAGGTCATCTAGCAGGCGCACAGTTGAATCTTGTTATGCATATGATGCCAGCACAAGCAGGTGTAAATGCACACAATCAAGCTCCAGATGTGGGTAAATTAGGGGTAACTGGTTGGTTTGAATGGCAAATTGTATCGCAGCCATCTAATGGTTGGTTGACAATCGCACCTTATGCTGGTGGTATAGCAGATGTTTGTTTTGTCATGGATGGTACGCCGCCTAACTATTGCAATGGCGACCCATGTGTCACTAACCCTGTGCCGACCCCCTCAGTAAATGTAACAAATGCGACAAATGGCGGGGCAAACGGCTGTATTGACATCACGAATTTACCTGCGGGTGCTTCAAGCTCTATCAATGGCAGTACACCTGTTGTTGATAAAACACAATATTGTGGTTTGGTAGCTGGTACTTATACCATTACAGTTTCTAAAGATGGTTGCACAAAATCGGCTACTGTTACTGTTGGCAATACCAACACCGACCCTTGTATCACTAATCCTGTACCTACCCCCTCAGTAAATGTAACAAATGCGACAAATGGCGGGGCAAACGGCTGTATTGACATCACGAATTTACCTGCAGGTGCTTCAAGCTCTATCAACAACGGTGCAGCAACTGTAGGCAAAACGCAGTATTGCGGTTTAGCAGCTGGCACTTACACCATTACTGTGAACTTGAATGGTTGTATCAAATCTGTTACAGTTACAGTGGGTAACAACAATACTGACCCTTGTATCACTAATCCTGTGCCTACTCCGACTTATACGGTAACTAATGCCACAAATGGTGGTGCGAACGGCTGTATCAACATCACAAACTTGCCTGTGGGTGCTTCAAGCTCTATCAATAACGGTGCAGCAACTGTAGGCAAAACACAATACTGTGGTTTAGCTGCTGGTACTTATACCATCACGGTCAATTTGAATGGTTGTATCAAATCTGTTACTGTCACTGTTGGCAATAACAACACAGATCCTTGTATCACCAATCCTGTACCGACACCAACTTATACAGTAACCAATGCAACGAATGGTGGAGCAAACGGCTGTATCAATATCACAAACTTGCCTGCTGGTGCTTCAAGCTCTATCAATAACGGCGCAGCAACTGTCGGCAAAACACAATATTGCGGCTTAACAGCTGGCACTTACACTATTACAGTTAACTTGAATGGTTGTATCAAATCTGTTACAGTTACAGTGGGTAATACTGTCAACTGCACAGTCACAGGCAATACCATTTCAAAAACATGTGTCAACAACATACCTGTCATCAATGGCGCAGCATTGGCTGGTTATGAATACATGTGGTTGAAATCTACAACAGGTTGCCCTAACCAATCTAGCCAAGCCATCGCAGGTGCAACAGGACAAAACTATACCTTGCCTAGCCGCGTGACTGTGACGACTTATTTCGTACGGTGTGCTCGCCCAATTGGTTGTACAACTTGGGGTACTATCAACGAAAGTAACTGTGTTACTGTTTATGCAACGGATTGTGCGCCAACGGTTAACTGCAACAGCGTGACAGGTAATACCATTTCAAAAACTTGCGTCAATAACATTCCTGTCATCAACGGCGCAGCATTGGCTGGTTATGAATACATGTGGTTGAAATCTACAACAGGTTGCCCTAACCAATCTAGCCAAGCCATCGCAGGTGCAACAGGACAAAACTACACTTTGCCTAGCCGCGTGACTTCAACGACTTATTTCGTACGGTGCGCTCGCCCAATTGGTTGTACTACTTGGGGTACTATCAACGAAAGCAACTGTGTTACTGTTTATGCAACAGATTGTGCGCCAGCACCAACTTGTACAACAACTTTTGATGGTACAAAATGCTACAGAATTGTCAGCGTTGCGACTGGCAAAGTATTAGACGTTGCCAGCTTCTCTTACAGTGACAACGCACTTGTACAACAATGGTCTTATAATGGTGGCACCAACCAGAAATGGCAAATTTCATCAATAGGTAGTGGTTATTTTAAAATTAATGCGCGCCACAGTGGCAAATCATTGGCTTGCCATTATACTTCAACAGGTTCGCAAGTTTATCAATACACATACTACACAGGTGGTGCTAAGGATTGGAAAATCGAATGTACAGCTAGCGGTTATTACAAAATCACACACCGTTTGAGCGGCAAGGTGTTGGATTTATCTGGCTCAAGCACAACTAATGGTGCAAAAATTCAAATTTGGGATTGGAACGGTGGCAATAACCAATTGTGGAAAATCGAAGCTGTATCATGTACAAATGGTGTTTACTCATCGAATGCTGATGTAACGACAATGGAAGCTCACCCAGAGTTGAATCGCGCTCGTTTGGAATGGGTCAACAACACGGGTTACAAAAATGACTTTTTCACAGTTGAAAAAATGAATGCTCAATCTGGCGATTTTGAAAAACTAGAAACAGTGAATTCAAAATATTCAGATACACCAGAGTATTACGTGGCTTTCGACAACAATCCTACTGAGGGGGATAATTTCTATCGCGTCGCTGTTACATTCAACGATGGTACTGTCTCTTATTCTGAAACTAAAAAAGTGACTTTCAAATCGTTGTCAGATGTTCGCGTATTCCCGAATCCTGCCGACGAGTATATTGATATTGATTTGAAACAGTACAAAGGTACAGAAGTCAATATTTTCTTATACAACAGCTTCGGTCAACAGGTGCAATATATGAATATCAGCAAAGTAAGCGATAACATGACGCGTCTCGATGTTTCTGCACAAAGTACTGGCAACTACATGTTGAGAGTGACTTCTGCTGACAAACGGGCTGTCACAAAACAGGTTATTATTTCAAAATAGTTTTGAGTTAATTCTCGCTTAATAATTGTGACCGTTTTCGTCAGTAGTCGAAAACGGTCATTTTTTTTATACTGACTCTCAATTTCCAAATAGAATATTTTACACTAATCACATAAATATCTGGTTTCCAATTTTTTAACCGCCATATTAAATACGTAAAATTTTATTATCAAATAAATAAATAATTATACTATAAAACATATTTTAACTAACATATTTATTAATAAAAAATAAAAAGTCTAAAAAGCTGTATTTTTTTTGTTTAAATTTTTTTAAATAATATAATACCCAAATAAAATATCTTACAAATTCTTTTTTTTTTCATTTCTGCTTAACCAAAATTTGTTTTTTTTACGACATTTGTCATTGTCAATGCTCTACCATAAAAAACAATCAGTAAAAAAGTCCTTATTCTAACTTCTACACAATTTACAAACATGCAGCTAAATAAACAAATACTTTTGACAATCGTACTACTCCCATTTTTGACACTTTCAGCATTTGCACAAATCAATAGTTCTCCTGCTGTTGTCAATTCTAAGGGTGTAAAAACATCTGATGCAGAATATATCACTTCTGGCGATCAAGCCAGAAAACAGATTATGTCTCTGTACAATCTATTTAGAGATTATTCTGTCACTGTTGATGTCAGTAATACAGATAAAACTTCTGATACAGAACCATCTTATGTAGCAAAAGAAACATCTCCAACTTATTTCAAGATATTCTTAAGCAAACTCGATGCTGCGCTCCGTCGCCGCGTAGAGGCATTGGCAGCTGCATCCGATAACGTAGCAGAAAAAGAGAAAATGAACAAAGCCATTTTGTTGCTCAAAAACAGTGAATGTTTTGCGGAGAAAGAAAAAGGCGTTTTCATGGTAACTAAAGACCAAGAAGGCAACGAAATCATCGCTTTCCCACTTGATTCTCTGCGAAAAAAGAGCCGCTATGGCATCGTTGACAATTATACTGAGGGGTATGCGCGCATTCAGAAAGACCAAGTTTTTGGCTTCCTCAATCTGTGTGGCGAAGAAGCTATTACTTGCCAATACGAAAAAGCAGAACCCTTCAACCACGGCATGGCTCTTGTTCGTCGCATAGATTGGTTTTTCGTAGATACTAAGGGCAATGAAAGTGCTGCCTTAGACAATGTGATTGATGCACGCTCTTTAGGCAATGGTGTTTCTTTATTGAAATTCAACAACAACGCATTGGCTATCGTCAATAATGACTACGCGACAAATAAAGCTCCGTTGTCTTCATTTTATGAATCCATAGAGCCATTTTTTAAACGCAATGATGTACTCAAAGTCAGAAACGGCAAAAAATATGGAGTCATTGGTCTGAATGGCAAAATCAAGATAGACCCAAACTACGATGATATTGCGCAAACCAATGCCGCAGGGATTTATCGTATTAATTTGGGCGGACGCATCGGGTTGGTTGACTCGAATTGGAAGATACAGTACCCACCGAGCTTTACAAGCATTTCGGACTTCAATGAATTTGGAATTGCCGAAGCAAAAAATGAAAACGGAACGGTATTAATCCAAAAAAATGGTTTGACTAAAAGTAAAACCTACGATAATATTGGTGCTTTCAGTGATTTTGGTGTAGCCGTGATTCGCGATCTCAACAAAAACTATGGTCTTATCGACACCACTTTCAAAGTCATTGTCGAGCCCAAATACTTCTCTATTGGGAGTTTCAATGAAATGGGTCTTGCCTCTGCTTGTCTTCAAGCCAACAAATGCGGTTTCATTCGTTATGATGGTTCTGAGCAAATCAAAGCCAACTACGAATCGGTCGGCAATTTCAATTCCTTCGGTTTAGCCATCGCCAAGGTTAATGTGACAGATTATAAAGGCAAAAAAAATGAAAAATTGACCGCTCAAATCGTTATTGATGCACAAGGCAATACCATCATCCCTGTGACTGACGAAGCCATCGAAAAAAAATTCAACTATGAGTTGAGCGACACCGTTCACAGCAATGACTACCTCATTGTCTATGCTTTCGCAGAAAACAGCCGCAACGACCCACGATTCCACCTCATCAAAAAGGTCAACAATCAGTTAGTCACATCCACACCATATCAAACCATATCTGCAATTGACAATGTTGGCAACATGCGTGTCAAAAAAGACAACCTCTGGGGTGTAATTGATTCAACAGGCAAAATCCTATCGAAGTGCCAATTCAACCAAATCCAGAGAGTCAGTGAAAACTATTATGCAGTTGAAAATGCTACTAATAAATGGGGTTTTATCAATCAAAAAGGCAAGCAACAAATACCGTTTGAATACGATGAAGTACGCACCTTCCGCAATGGCTATGTCGTTGTATCGAAAGGCAAAGGCAAATGGGGCTTAATCAATCGCTTCAATGCCAAAGTTATACCTTGTTTGTTTAAATCCATCACCGATAAAGGCACTAAATACGAAGTCACAGACAACGACGGACTTATCTATATCGTCAATGAGGAAGGTGACTGCGAAACCAACTGCCCTAAATTCGAGCAGATTCGTCGCGATGCCAACAAAGCCGCAACTGCACCGCCACCAGCACCTGTTAAAAAACAATAAAAAATACCCCCTCAGTATTCTCAATTTTAAAAAACAGAATAGCGTCTCGCTATTCTGTTTTTTTATGCCCAATGCATAGTCAGAAAAAACAAAACTATATGACAAAGAATTTCCATAGTATTTCCGCCCAATCGTTAATGTAGTTTCGTCGTGGCAACTACCAAATCTTTTTCTTGCCACCTAAACCCAAAACACCCAACAAGCCACGTGTCAATTCGCGCACAATCTGTGTGCCTGCTTGTTTGACAAAGGGGTTTTTCATTGCTTTTTCAACAAAACTGGGTTCTTCTTTTTGTTTGGCATTCGTACCTTGTTGGGGTTGTGCTGCTGTACCTTGATTGATACGCTCAGTCAAAATTTCGTAAGCCGATTCGCGGTTGATGACTTCGTTGTATTTGTCTGCAATTTTTGACCCACTCAGTATATCGTCAATTTCATCGTTGGTCAATACATCCATGCGAGACTGAGGGGGGCGCAGCATCGTGTGAACCAAGGGCGTAGGAATACCTTTTTCGTTCAACACCGTTACCAAAGCTTCGCCGATACCCAATTGTGTCAACAGCGTTTCGACATCATAAAACTCTGTCAATGGATAGTTTTGTGCCACAAGACGGATGTTTTGACGATCTTTTGCTGTGAACGCACGCAAAGCATGTTGCATTTTCATACCCAATTGGCTCAATACAGCATCTGGAATGTCTTGCGGATTTTGTGTACAAAAATAAACACCCACCCCTTTCGAGCGAATCAACTTGATGATGGATTCTATCTGATTGAGTAAAGCCTTCGATGCTTCATTGAAAACCAAATGTGCCTCGTCAATGAATACGCACAACTTGGGCTGGTCAATATCACCTGCCTCTGGGAAAGTTGCATAAATCTCAGCCAACAATTGCAACATGAATGTAGAAAACAATTTCGGACGGTCTTGAATATCCGTCAAACGAATGATACTGATGATGCCATGCCCGTCGTCATCCACCCGACAAAGGTCTTCTACCTCAAAACTACGTTCGCCAAAAAACGTGGACGCACCTTGTTGTTCGAGTTCGATGACTTTGCGCAAAATTGTACCGATGGTCATAGGCGAAATATTGCCATAGTCGGCTTTCAATTCGTCTTTACCATCGTTGACAAAATAATTCAAGACTTTTTTAATATCGTCTAAATCCAAAAGTGGCAAAGCATTGTCGTCACAATATTTGAAAACAACCGCCATCACGGACGATTGTGTATCGTTCAAACCCAAAATTTTGGAAAACAACACAGGTCCAAATTCAATCACAGTTGCCCGCAAACGTGCGCCTTTTTCTTCCGAAAGTGTCAAAAACTCGACTGTGTTGCGCTTAGGTGTATAGGGAATATCAATTTTTTCGGCTCTTTCGTACAATTTATCATTTTCATCGCCTTTGGCTGCGATGCCCGACAAGTCACCTTTTATGTCCATCAACAAAACAGGCGTTCCTTTTTGCGACAGTTGTTCTGCTAAAATTTGCAAGGTTTTGGTTTTGCCCGAACCCGTTGCCCCAGCAATCAGACCGTGACGATTCATCGTGCGCAATGGAATACTCACTTTCGCACCTGTTGCCACATCGCCATTGTACATCGCGCCGCCTAACTCTATAGCCTCTCCTTTGAATATGTAACCTTCTTTGATTTGGGCTTTGAAAATTTCCTGTTTTGTCATTGTGTGGTGGTTATTTTTTTTTGAAAATATGAAAAGCAAAACATTGAACTGCTGAAAAGCGTTTTAACTTGCGAGCAAAAGTAAAGAAATTTGTGTGAATACTGAGGGGGCTATTTTTCAACTCTAATATTTTTTTATAGAATCATTCGCTAACTATTTAAACATTCAATGATGTCAAAAGTCATCTTTTCAATCAGTTTTTTGTTTTTTTTTAATACCTTTATAGTCGCCCAAACGGAAATCTTATCTGGCAAAATAATCAAAAAAGAATGGTCGAAAACCATAGACAGTTATTGTGCAGGTGGCAGCGAATACTATGTTTTGGTACAAAATGACAAAACAGAAACCATTTTAGACCTCTCGCGTTGGCGCAAAAAGAAGATTGAAAAATCGGTCAACCAAACCGTTACTCTCAAAGGTGTTTGGCAATCGAACAGCAAAAAAAACGATGACCCATACAGTCAACATCCCACAACACCAACGTTGTGCCGTATTTTTGTAGTCAAAAAGTAACCCCCTCAGTATAAAACAATCATTTTTCTAAAATATAAAAAGAAAACAATGGCAACTGTAAAACTCATCCAATACGAAGATGCAACACCAGAAGTACAAGCTGTTTTTGATGATATTAAAGCCGCGCGAAAAGTCGAAGATGTCAACAATTTTTGGAAAGCATTAGCCAATCAACCCGATAATTTGAAAAGAGTTTGGCAAAATGTGAAAGAGGTAATGGGTGCAGGCGCACTTGATCCTATGACTAAAGAATTGATTTACATTGCTGTATCTATTATGAATAGTTGCGATTACTGTACACATACCCACACCGCTGCCGCCAAATCGAAAGGCATGACTGATGCTCAATATCAGGAACTATTGTCTGTCATCGCCTTAGCCAGCACAACCAATGCCTATGCTAATGGTCTGAAAGTGCCACTAGATTAGTTGTTGACTGGTTAGTCATTGGTCACTATATGTTAATGACCAACAACCTTACTTCTGCGCTCGAAAAGTAACGTATTGCGCCAACGTCCATCCGACATTTGACCAACACGCTCTCGATAGCCGATGCGACGGAAACCCATCGTTTCATGTAAGCATACACTGCCTTCATTTTCAGGAAAAATACCCGCTTGCAACGTCCATAGACCATGAGCTTCGGATTCTTCAATTAGTTTTTCCATCAACAACCGACCAACACCCAAACCACGTGTATTCGCCGCCACATACACACTCAACTCTGCTACACCTGCATAGACACACCGACCCGACACAGGCACAAGTGCAGCCCAACCGATGACCCCCTCAGTATTCGCCGCCACGAGGCGACCAAAGTCCAAATGCTCTTTATCCCAAGTCGTCCAATTGGGTGCTTGTGTTTGAAATGTAGCATTACCCGTTGCAATGCCTTCTTCATAAATGTTTGCTACTGA
The DNA here is from genome assembly GCA_016787525.1 of Saprospiraceae bacterium. Lineage (GTDB taxonomy): Bacteria > Bacteroidota > Bacteroidia > Chitinophagales > Saprospiraceae > JAAFJT01. Next base: position 16,652 of record JAEUUP010000012.1, read on the forward strand.
GGGATAGTCTTCAGCAACCATAGGTCTGATTGTGATAATCATAGTTTTTATTTTTTTTTGTTAGTTAATGGTCAGAAGTCATTTGTCAGAAGTCATTTGTGAATGACTTCTGACAAATGACTAACAGGTTTAGCAACAAGTGGTGGTAGCCAAAGGTAAAGCGGCAAAAGTGGTTGCTTCCTTCACAAGATTTTCTTTGGGTGTACAGCCACAAGCTGCTCCCTCAGCATCTTCCACCGTTTTAAATTCATAGCGAGGGTCATTGAACTCTGCATCTTCGTGGAAATAGTAAATCTCCCACTCGATGCCATCGGGGTCGCTCACCCAAAACTTGTCCTGTTTGGCATAACAGCACGATACGCCAATTTCTTCCACTAATTCCAAACCTTTAGTTTTGGCTTCAAAAAAGCGGCGGTACATTTCGTCCTGAGTCTCCACTTGAATACCCACGTGACCGAAGTTTGCATGAACTTTGTCGGGACTTTCGATGAATGAAATAATCAAACTGGGCTCGTTGAGAATGTATTTGGCATAAAAAGGGCGCACTTTTTCAGGTTCTTGTCCAAAGAATTTGTTGTAGAATGCCACCGTCTGCTCTAAATTAGAAACATAAAAACTGGTGTGCATCCGAGGAAAATTAGAATTTTTCATGATAGAGTTGTTTGAATGTGTACAAAAAGCTTTTTCAAAATGTTCCGTCGCCGTTTCGACGACGGAACGGAAGGTGTGTGGGCACTAGCAGCAACCGCCGCCTGTAGTCGTTGAACCGCCACAGCATCCACCACCTTGTTGGCAACAATCGAGTGATTTCATCGCATAAAGTTTTAAAATGTGAAAAAATATATGTTAGAAACAATTTTAAGTTTTAAAACAGTTTCTAAGTCATTGGCAAGTGAGTCATTTGTCATTGTGACAACGCATCAACCAATGACAAGTCACTAAGAGCATCCCGTTTTACAACATTGTGTTTTCTCAAAAAACTGGTTAAAAAGTTGATTGATTTTTTCAATCATAGCCCAATTGATACAGTAACAAGACTTTGCACCTTCAACCGTGCCGTCAATTAAGCCCACTGCTTTCAGTTCTTTTAAGTGTTGCGACACCGTACTTTGCGCCAAAGGTAGCACTTCGACGATTTCGCCGCAGATACAACTTTGGCGCATCGCCACCTCTTTCAAAATTGCCACCCGCGCAGGGTGACTGATAGCTTTTGCAAATTCAGCGATGGCAATTTCATCGTCTTTAAATTCAGATTTTTTACTGTACGCCATTTTATTAATCAAAAAGCATAAAAGTTAAGTTAAAAGACACTGCCATACGATTAAATACTGAGGGGGTATGATTTGTGTCCCGTTTAATTACATCGCAAATATACGATGATTATTTTTTATAATCGCAAATATACGATTAATTATTTTTCAATTTTTTTTCAGCACCACTGCCCAAACGCAAAATTTAGCTTGCATCTTCACGTTTAAGAAACCACAGTAAAAACCTAATTTCTCATCATTTTCACCATCAAAGCGATGTATTCATACCCATTTTTCCAAAATTTTACGATTCTACGCCTTGTTCCATTTATTTTTTTCTGGGTAAACAGTTTTTCTGTTTTAGCTCAAAAAAAACAAGAAAACCCCTATCGTGCCAGCAAAATGGGCGAAGAAGCGATGGCTATTCACCTGTCTGGATTCGCGCCTTTGGGCTATATTGGCGGTAAAATAGGTACCGACATTCCTCTGAAAATGATTGAAAAACGAGGTTTTAAAGGTTTCCATGCAGGGCGAAACTTTATAGAATGGTATATCACCGCCGATGCGGGTCTGATACACAGCAAAAATAATTTTGAGAATTTTTCGCTCTCAGCCGAATTGATATATCGTAAATTGTCTGGTTACAACGGTTGGTTTTGGCAATTATCACCGCTTGGTGTGGGGGGAAACTATGTTTTAGCACCTTTTGGTAGCGAAACACCTGCACCTTCAAGTGGCTTAGTGGTTCATCCTTTGCTCGATAAAAACATCTACGTCACCCCCTCAGTATCGGCGGGTTTAGGCAGGGATTTTGCCTTGCGAAAAGGACGACGTTCGGGTTTCCCGTTGGTTTTGTGCGCTAAAGTAGGTGTGGGTTCGATGTTGCCTTACAAAACTTTTGGCTATCTTGTGCCAACTGCCGAATTCAGTATCGGCTATCGTTTCTCAGGTTTAGCCATTGCGACACGACAAGTCAGACGGAGTTAATTGCTTCCGACAATAAACAATCGTTGTTCAATATTCTAAAATCAATTTAAAATGGGTGCAATCACAGGAGTTATCATTTCGATTCTCGTAGCTCGATGGTCTTACCAAATACTCTATGTCTCCAAATTCAATTTTTGGGGGAGAGTTGAGTTTCAGAATTTCTACGATTGCGACTACCCTGTTTTCGACACTTTTAAGCAAGTGACTATCTGGAAACGAACATTCAAATGGCGCATTCTGCTCGAAATTGAGCCGCTCGTTTTTGAACCCAAACCAACCCATTTTCAAAAAACATTCTACTTGCAAATAGTTGACTGCTTCGATGAATTGTTTTTAAAGGCTGTTCCCGCTTTGAACAGAAGTTATGGCGAAATCAAGGAATCTATAGTTCAATATCGAAAACAAGTGCAACCGCTTTTGATTCTTGTTCCACTTTCAGAAGACAAGGAATGGCGTATTTATTGCGCTTCAGACGAAAATCTGGCGTTTATCCTCTACTTCAAAGGTTTTGATTTTGTAAAAGCCGCCAAATTCGACATCGAAAAAATGAAACGAGAAGAAGATGTTGGGCATTAATCAATGGTTGTTTGTAATTGTGCCAATAGTTATCAGACTTGTTGCAAGTTGAAAATCAATTTATTAGCTATTACTCACTGTTTTGTGCATAGCGCAAAAAGCGTACTTTGAAAGGTTTTCTTTTGGAGCGAGAGAGCTTGCAACCATGTTGTTATTATTTTATTTAGGCTACACATCATCAGTGAGTTAGTTTGATTTCAGCCGAAATTGAGCTTTTTTTATGTTTTACTGAGGGGGGGCTGATAAAGTTTTTCAAAAAATCTATTTTTGCGAAAAAATAAAAACAAGCTGTAAACAAACAGTTTTACCGTTTTATGTAAGTCGTTGTTATCATATACTTATTTCACTGTTCTTAAATTAACCGATTATGAAAGTTCTTATGGTTTGCTTAGGCAATATATGTCGTTCACCATTAGCAGAAGGTATTTTGAAGCATAAAGTACAAAATTTGGGTTTGGATTGGCTTGTTGATTCGGCTGGTACGGGTAGTTGGCATGTTGGCGAATTGCCAGACCGACGCAGTATTGCAGTCGCTAAAAAATACGGTATTGACATTACTGACCAACGCGCCAGACATTTTAAACCTAAAGATTTAGATGCATTTGACTTGATTTTGGTGATGGATAGAGACAATTATAGCGATGTGGTGCGCCAAGCTAAAACTGAATTGCAGAAAGAGAAAGTGCAATTGATTATGAACTTCGTTTACCCTAACAGCCAGACTATTGTGCCTGACCCTTACTACGACAATCGGTTTGAGTTGGTGTATGAACTATTGAATGAAGCCAGCGATGCCTTGATTGCACATTATTCAAAATAATATTTGGTCGGTTTTTCTACTGGTTTCATAGATTTTACTGGCTTTGATGGAATTATTGGCAGTTCTTCGATTGTTGTAACTATTTTGCGTTTTAAATTGTCAAAATATTATAAATTTGGGCAAAATTGATTTTAAACAAATATGGAAGTAAAAAATTTTAAACCCAAAAGTTTTTGGGAACGCCCCGAAGGAACGACGGGCATGTTTGTATTAGCAGCTTTGATTATTGGCGGTGGCTTTTTGCTTTATCAAGCCTTGCCGACTCTTATTACTTTGGCTGAAAATACGCTCTATCTTTCGGGCATGTTGATTGCGCTTTCGATGATAGTCTATATGGTTTTAGACCCTAAAATGCGCAATTTAATCGGTTTTGCTTATAAAAGTGTGATGCGTTGGATCACAGGTTTGTTCGTCAATCTAGACCCAATCGGTGTTTTGAAGTCTTATATCGAACATTTGGAATCCAATCTTTCGAAAATGGACAAACAAATCAATCAACTGAGGGGGCAGATGCACAAACTCAAAGAATTGATTGTCAACAACCAAAGAGAAATTCAATCGCACCTCAAAGATGCATCGAAAGCACGTGACGCCGAAAAAGAAACACAAATGATTCTGAAAACCCGCAAAGCAGGGCGTTTACAAGAGTCAAATGTGCGTCTCGACGACCTTTACAAGCGTATGGAATCGCTTTATCGCATTCTGACCAAAATGCGCGATGCTTCTTTTATCATGGCAGAAGATTTGAAAGACCAGATATTTGTGAAAGAAACGGAGCGCAAAGCCATTTTGGCTAGCCACAGTGCTATGACTTCTGCTATGTCTATCTTGAAAGGCGACCCAGACAAACGAGTAATGTTCGATATGGCTTTGGAAGCTATTGCCAACGACGTGAGTTCAAAAGTAGGCGAAATGGAAGAGTTTATGAGTATGTCCGATAAAATTATGAAAGGTATTGACCTTCAAAATGGTGTTTTTGAAGAAGAAGGTTTACGTATGTTGGACGATTGGGAAAAGAAAAGTCAATCCTTACTTTTAGGGGCGGCCACCAAAGATGAATTAGTATTGAAAAATAAATCTGAAGAAACACTGGACTTGAATACCCCTATCAAACAACCACAACGTGAGATGGGACATCAGAATCAGTACGATACGTTTTTTGAGTAAATAAGGCTATTGAAAAGAAAAATAAGCAAATAATCGAGATTGTAGGGTTTCAACTGCAATCTCGATTGTCATTTTAGCACTTGAATACAGCTCACAATATGCCACACATCTCTTTCGGTATAGACGTTTTCTTGAAAAAATACAAGCCACAACAATTCAAACGTTTGGGCTTGGTCACCAACGATGCGGTGATGACCAAACAAGTCGTCCCTGTCCGAAAAGCATTGACAGAGGCAGGTTTCCCGATTGTGCGATTGTTTTCACCTGAGCATGGTATCGACGCAATGGGCGCAGATGGTGCAGCTATGAAAGACAAAATGGATAGCCTGACAGGCTTGCCTATCCATAGTTTGTATAGTTCGAAACTCAAACCGCCCCCCTCAGTATTGCAGGACTTAGACGCTGTTTTGTTTGATTTGCCCGATATTGGCGTGCGTTTTTATACCTATATCTGGACCTTGTCGCATGTGATGGAGGCTTGTAATGACAGTCAAACCCCGCTCATCGTTTTAGACAGACCTAATCCGCTGGGTAGCAATTTGACATGGGCAGAAGGTCCACTGTTGGATGAAAGTACGGTTTCTTCTTTTATTGGACGTTGGCGCATACCGATTCGACACAGTTTAACCGTTGGCGAATTAGCACAATTTTGGAAAGCAGAACGCCAACTGCATCATTTGGATTTAACAATCGTCACAGTTGAAAATGGGCAGCGCAATCTTTTTTTTCAAGATCTCAATTTGCCTTTTATACCCACTTCGCCAGCTATTTCGAGTGTTGACACGCTGTTGACTTACCCTGCGCTCTGTTTTTTAGAAGGACTGAATGTCAGTGAAGGACGTGGTACTTCTTTTCCATTTCGTGTGTGTGGTGCGACCTGGATTAATGGTTGGCAACTGGCAGAAGCTTTTAATAGCTTGAATTTGGCAGGTGTCAAAGCTCGCGCTTTTTCATTCACACCATCAGAAGGTGTGTATAAAAACCAACTCTGTTTTGGTATTATGCTTCATATTGTTGACAGAATAGCTTTTAAACCTGTCTCTACGGGTTTATATTTGGTTTATCTGTTGCGAAATTTATATCCCAAGCATATACAATGGGCAAATTATCCAACACTCGTCAATCAGACGGGTGCACGACACTTTGATTTATTGACAGGTACACCTGAATTACGTTTCGCAATGGAACACGACGGCAAAATATTCGCTAAATCAATCGAAAATTGGACACAAACAGCAGATTGGGTAGAAAAAGTAACACCTTATTTGATCTATGAATGATACCCCTCAGTATAAAAGTCTGCAATACACTTTTTGCAAAGTTTAGAAAGTATATAAATCCAGCAAGGCTTCAGTGAAAAATACTAATATAGGTCTTAGTTTATATTTTATTACTCGATGCTTTGGAAATATATTAAGCTAAAAGTCGAAAATAATAGAAAAACATTGAGGTGAAGTGCTGCTTTATATATTTTCTGATTACTTTTGGGAGAGAGTAGCACATACTTTTTTTAATGAAACATCTTATTTGCTTATTGTTTACAATATTTTACTAACTGATGTTACGCAATGTACTAGTTACGCACTGTTTTTTGCTACGCAAAAAAAGCGTACAATAAAAAGAATCTCTATCAGACCGAAGTTAATTTTTAAATCGCAAGTGATTTAAAAATTAACTTCGGTCTAAAAAAAGTAGTTTCGTAGTACGTCTTTTTTGCGTAGCAAAAAACAGTCAGTAATTGTATCGTGCATAACATCAGTTACTAATTTTTCAGATGAAAAATGGCAGCTTCTTCGCCATAGTTGGCTGAGTTATTTATACTAAAAAATGACCAACGTATTGTAGCTGTAGAAGTTTTGAACTGATTGTTCAAAAAATAACTGAATAACAAACCTTTAAATAATATTTTTTACATCAATACAAACCATTATTCAATGAAAAAAAATTTTTACACACTTTTCCTATCATTGCTGGTCTATTCTGCAACAGCTCAGATTTACTCAGCAATAAATGAAACTGCCTCACGCTACAATCCAGCAGATGTCAAAATGATGGTATATGATGATGCTGCTATTTCCAATGCTGTAATGGGCTCGAATAACGCCTTGGATGTCACACAAGTCAAGGTAGGTATTCGTCGGCTTGCTAGTGCACCTGCTACAGATGTTAATATCTATTCCATTGACTTTGTTGCAGGCAATTACGTTCGTATTGGTGCCTTTTCATTACCCGCTAATGGAGCAACAGCAGTCACACAAGTACTAACTGTTGGAGATGGCGTAGCCATATTAGACAATATTAATCTGCGTAATGATACCGCAGGCTATCTGAGTGGTTATTTTGGCATTCGCTTTTCTAATATTGATGGAAATAACGGCTGGCGCGTTACCAACTATCCAGCAGCAGGCGGCAATAATACATCATCTTGGAGATGGGGTAAAATTGATACCACCTCAGGTTCAGCGTCAAGCTTTGTTTTTTCGGGTACAGGGGTTGGTTGTTTTCACCTCGAGGTGTTTGCTACGACAGTCATTCCAGTTGAAATGACAAGCTTTACAGGTAAACTAATCAAAGGAAAAGTCGAATTAGATTGGGCAACAGCTTCCGAGCATGGCAATGACTATTTTGAAGTACAACGCAGTTATAATGGTGATGATTGGAAAACAATTGGAACAATCAAAGGAGCTGGTACAACAAATCTCGCTCAAAACTACCATTTTACAGATGCACAAATTGAAGAAGGTCAGCTCTATTACTATCGTTTAGCAGACCACAGCGAAGATGGTAAAGTAGGCTTTACAAAAGTTGTAAGCATTCAAACAGGTGACATCAGCAAAAATATTCGTCACTACGTGAAAGGCAATCCAACAAGCAATCAAATAGCCATAAATTGTCAATTACCAACTGACAGCAAGGTAGATGTCACCATCATGGACATATCAGGGCGCATTGTTCAGCAGGAAACACATACAAAACTTCTTGCAGGAGAATATCTTTTTGAATATGATGGTTCAAAATGGGCAGATGGTGCTTATTTCTATCGTATCACAACAGATAAAGGCTTAACAGCAACAGGTAAATTCTTAAAAAGAACGCACTGATTTTCATAAAATTCGCAAGAGGCTGTTTCATAGACAGCCTCTTCTTTTTTCCTATCTCTATATTTTTTAATTTTACTTCCTCCAAACCAACAAAGGCAAACGACTATTCCACGCCAAAGACTCCATAACACTATTCTGAAAAAGGCTATACCAAAAAGAATGATATTGTGTCAACGCAGCCACAATATCTATAGGATTCTCTTCGCAATAGTCATCTATTGCCACTCTCAATGTAATATATTCCGACTCTTTGAAACACAACTCATGCCCCATTTTTGTTAACCACAACTTAAAATACACTTCATATTCAGATAATACTGAGGGGGTACTTTTGCAGTAGAATTTGATGTTCCGAAAGTTTTTTCATACAGAATTGATTGGCTCTCTGGCTTTATCAGAGCCGCAGCAGCAAGCATTTGCGATGCGGTTTTTTGACAATTATTTGCATCACTATATTTCTGTCTCTGTTTATTTTAAGGATTTACTGCTCGTTTCATGTCTGAAATCGAGCAGTTTTTTTAACAATTCAGTCATTTTCATTTAATATTAAATTAAGACAGGCCATAGACCTTTGTCTAAAATTTAGAACGCGATAATAGAAATTTGAATGAAAAGAAAAATAGATATAGCCGTCATTTCGGATGTACATTTAGGCACAAAAGGCTGTCATGCACAAGAATTACTCACCTATTTGAAAAGCATCAAACCCGATATGTTGATTTTGAATGGTGACATCATAGATATGTGGCAGTTCAAAAAGTCTTATTTTCCTAAAGAACATTCAAAAATGCTGAATCGTTTGCTCAAAATGTCTATTTCTGGCACTAAGATTTATTATATCACAGGCAACCATGACGAGGCATTGCGTCAGTTCAGCAATTTGAGTTTGGGCGATATTCACTTGCGCGATAGTTTGAGTCTTATGATTGGCGGCAAGCGGCATTGGTTTTTTCATGGCGATGTATTCGATACGTCGGTCATCCGTTTTCCTTGGTTAGCTAAGTTGGGTGGTCGAAGTTATGACTTTTTAGTTGGTATGAACAAAACAGTCAATTTTCTACTCTATTCTTTGGGTTTTGAAAAGATTGCTTTTTCAAAGTACATTAAAATGAAAGTGAAAAAAGCAGTCAAATTCATCCACGATTTTGAACAACAGGCCATACAGGTGGCTAAAAATAAAGCCTACGATGTGGTGGTTTGTGGTCATGTGCATACACCACAGCTGCGTACTGAGGGGGGAATTTTGTATCTCAACTCAGGAGATTGGGTCGAAAACTTAACGGCCTTGGAGTGTGTGGCGGGCAAATGGCACATTTATCATTATCACGAGTTTGCTTCGGAATTGGAAAAAATCAAAGATGATTTGTTGCTCACCGAAACGGAAGAAGAGCAATTTCTACAAGAACCTACAGCAGCTTTTGTAAAACAGTTTTTATAGATTAGACAAAACAGGTATCTGCTATAACCTATTAACTTTGATGAAATGACCACTACAAACAAGCAAATGGTAGAAAAAACAAAACAAACAGCACGCCAACAACTCAATCAACATATTTTCCAGAAAGTACATAGTAATAACCTGATATACAATACTTGTTGGGAAGACCCTCATTGCGATAGAGAATTGTTACAGTTGGATACATCGAGCAAGGTCGTTATGATTACGTCTGCGGGTTGCAATGCACTCGACTATGCACTCGATAAACCAGCAGAAATTCATTGTGTGGATATGAATCCGCGACAAAATGCTCTTTTAGAGCTAAAAAAGTCAATTTTTGAAAAAGGAGATTCAGAAAACTTAACCAAAATGTTCGGGACGGGTGTGCATACACAAGTTGACGATTTTTATCAGTCAGCTTTACGGCCTGTTTTGCCAGATTATGCACAAGCATATTGGGACAAAAATATTGACTTTTTTGTAGGTAAGGGTATTCGTAAGTCTTTTTATTGGCATAGCACTTCTGGTTTGTTTGCTTGGTCATTCTCTCAGTTTATGAAGTTCCAGAAGAAAAATTACAAATTAGCCAAACGTCTTTTTGAGGCAGAAAGCTTGGAAGAACAGCGGGAATTGTATTTTGAACTGGAAAAAAAGTTACTCAATAATTTTGTCAAATGGGCATTGAAACAGCAAATCACTATGACGCTTTTGGGTGTGCCACAGAGTCAAAAGCAGTTTTTGGGCACAGATACTGAGGGGGGTAATTTTTTTGAAAAATGTCTGCGACAAGTCTTTACGCAACTGCCCATTTCTGACAATTACTTTTGGCAACTGTATTTCAAAGGGCAATACACAACAGATTGTCAGCCGAACTACTTAAAACAAGGTAACTTCGAGACTCTAAAAAACCAAATGCCTACTATCCAAGCTCATAATGCTACAATAACTTCTTTTTTGGCACAAAATCCATCTCAATACACCCATTTTGTATTGCTGGATCACCAAGATTGGCTCGCAGAAAACAACTGCCTTGCGTTGGCTGAGGAATGGCGAGCTATCTTGCAAAATAGTCGAAAAGGCACACGTATTTTATTGCGTTCTGCGGCGCAAGAAATCACCTTTTTTCCTGATTTCGTACATGAAAAAGTTGTTTTCGATATTGAAAAAACAACTTATTGGCACAAACAAGACCGCGTCGGTACTTATGGTAGCGTTTATTTAGGAATCGTTCAAAATTGATAGACAAATGTCAACAACCACTCTTATTCCAAGTCCTCCTCTTGAAGCTAAAAAAATACAAGTTTACTATCAGTTTCATGCCAAAATATACGACATGACGCGCTGGCTTTTTTTGTTTGGCAGACACAGGTTACTCGATCTATTACCATTCAGCGCATCAGACAATCCTAATATTGTTGAGGTAGGCTGTGGCACGGGTCATAATCTACTTCATTTAGCACATACTTATCCAAATGCCAATATTGTTGGTATTGATATTTCGGCAGATATGCTCGATGAAGCGGACAGAAAACTTATCAATACCCCTCAGTATATTCAATTAAAACAAGGGGTATATGGGGAAAAAAAGTTCCAATTGAACAGAAAAGCTCATTGTGTCTTATTTTCCTATTGTTTGACAATGGTAAATCCCAACTGGGACAAACTAATTGCACAAGCCAAAAATGATTTGAGTCCAGAAGGCTATATTGCTGTTGTGGATTTTCATCGTTCATCTTTCAAATGGTTTAGAAAATGGATGTCTTACAATCATGTGCGGATGGAAGGTCATATTTTACCTTATTTGACTCAACAGTTTGAGACAGTACAATTGGAAAAACGAAGCACATATTTCGGATTGTGGCACTACTTTTTATTTATTGGAAAGACAAAACAATGATTTTTATGTTTGAATGAAAAGTTGAGCCTGCTTGTTATCCAACAAGCAGGCTTTTTACGTCAACAGTGACTTGTGTTTGACCTTTTGAGTCCATTAATAAACGCATACAGTCTCTTGATATTTGAGTGTATCTCTTTGTTGTACAATAGCTTCTATGACATTGGCTTGGGCGCGATGTTTGACTGTCATAAACCAATCTTCATCTGTCAAACCATACAATAAAGAATTGCGACTCGAACCGTCGGGACGAATCATGTGCTTGCGAATCAAGCCTTCGCAACGCGCTCCAATTTTTTCGAGTGCCCGTTGTGAGCGCATATTGCGTTCATCTACTTTAAAACCCACACGCCCAACTTTCCAGACCTCAAAAGCATGGGTCAACATCAACTTTTTAGCTTCAAAGTTGTAACCCTTGCCCCATACTGAGGGGTCGTACCAAGTCCAACCAATATCGGTTTTGTTGTGTTGGCAATCCATGTCTTGATAACGTGTTGTCCCGACAATTTTGCCAGAGTGTTGGTCAATCACGACAAATACAAATGCTTGCCCTTTCTTTTGACACTCCAACGAATCGTAAGCCCAACGCCAAAATACATCGTTGCGCCAACCTTCAATGGGTAAATTTTGCCAAATGAGTGGATTAGAGGCGATGGCTTCCATCACGTACAAATGGCGAGGCTCTAAAATTTCGAGCCGAATAAGATGTCCTTCTAATGAATTTGGATGTATCATTTTTTAAGATTTTATCTGAAAAACGATACAAGATTAAGGTAAGAACAGACATCAATAGGAAATTGAGATTTAAGTTATTGTTATGAGAAGTTTAATTTTTTGTATCTTCCAAAGGTGCTTATTGCGATAGTTCTGTTTGTTCATATGTTGAGCATTTCAAGGATTCTGTCTTGTGTATCTAATGAGTTTATTTATAAAAGACAACCAAATTTGTGGCTTTATAAATACTTACAGGACCACGCAAAGCGGCTACTTCTTTACCCGCAGCATCCATGACACGTAAAATATTGTAAGAACCGACATCAAAATTTAAAATAGCTTCAATTTTTTTACCTCTGGTGCGCATGACATCGAAAATTTCTTCGGTAATGACAGCCAAATTTTTGTTGACATTAACCGAAAAAATAACATTGTGCTGTGTGCCATTGTTATCCGACACCATGACCAAAAGGCGGCGTTCTCGGAGTTGATTGGGTGCTTTCGATATTTCGATGAGCGGCTGATGGTTATGGGCTAAGAGTTGTGTTTGAAACAAAGTAACGCCATTGCCCTTCGCCCAAGCGATGAGAGCCGAATAATCGCGCAAACTACTGAGGGGGTCAACTTGTCGCTGCAAATTGGGCAACCAAACACCATGTTTGAGGTTGGCGACGCGCATATTTCCATCTTTTTCGACGATGACAAGTGCATGACGTTCAGGTTTTAGCACTGCATTCACCATTTTCCCATTGTCAATCGTCAAACCTTCGGGCTGATGTTGGGCATTGGTAAAACCACCTGTTGTGGCTAAAATGCAATCACTATTGCCCACTTTTTTAGCAAAAGCACTGTAACGGTCGTAAGCCTTGCCAGAAGCGAAATACGTCGCTTTTACTGAGGGGGTCTGCATCCAAACGCTATAGCCCACCGTATTACCCGCTTCTTTGATGGCATAAATCTCAACACCTTGTTGTGTTTTACTTTTGAAATTGCCCAAAGCCAGTTTTGTTTTGGATGTACCTTCGCCTTGCCACTCACTCAGTTTTTTATTGAATCTATCCCACAAATAGCTCCACTGCCCTTTTTGGACAGCTGCTAACATCTTGTCCCAATCGCTTTTATCAATGGACAAAAAGACTTTATTTTTTGCCAAGCGATTGATGATGGCTTCATTCGTTGGTTCGCTGAGGTCAAATTTACCTGCTTTGAACTCTCCTTCAATCTTTTGGGCCACTTGCCCCAACAAAAAATAACCCATCAACTGAAAAACTTCCGCATCGCGCCCTGTGATACCCGCTTTTGTACCCAAATATTTCTCACCGATACTGATTTTAGCATTCAATTGCTGCGTCGTGGCAATGACAGGATAAAGTTTAAGAAAATTATCCCCCAAAGCGTACAAAAACTCGTCGCCCAGATTGTGTCGCACCGTATCGGCTTGATTCAAGAGTTTGCGATGCGTTTGCAATGCCTTAAAATCCGTATAAGGCACTGTTTTTAAATACGATTTATAGGGAAATTGCTCTAAAAACACATCTGGTGACAACGATATATTTTGTTCAATATGTGCCGACATATTGAATTGTGCAAAAAGTGAAAACGAAATAAGGATAAAAAACGATAACAGAACAGAGCGCATAGAGATATAGGTGATTTGTGATAAGTCATTGGGTCATTAGTAAATTATTTGAATAAAATGACACAATGAGTAATGACCAATAACTACATTTTATTTGATAACACGAGCATAGGACCTAAATTGCCATCTAAGTCAAAACGTTGAATATCAGCGGCATACATTTTAGAAATAGCTCCATCGAGAAACAAAGCATTCAGGCATTTGAATTGTTCTTTGAACAACATCGCAAAAACATAAAAATTGACAGGTTGGTTCGATATAGCAAATATCATTTTATGGTCATGTGTAATACCTACACCATTGCGAATAAAAAGGCTCGTTGACTGAGGGGTAAAAACGGGGTTTACAACGCCATTCACCACTAAAAGAGGACCTGATTGAGTGGCAAAAGCAAAGTCTTTTTTTTGTTTTTGAAACTCTTGTGTACTCAAAATCACGGCACTCGTATCATCAAAAGCAAAAACACCATTGGGTTGTAGATAAAAATTGCCAAAGCCCATCGTTGCTGTATCCAAAGGCACAAGGGTCTGTTTGTTTTCGATATATAAGCCTTTGGGTAGATTTTCGGGCGTGTACATACCTGCATTCATCGCAAAAAGCAACGATTGATTTTGTGTTTGCAAGTACCCCCTCAGTGTATTGAAGTCTCGAAATGGCACTTTTTGAGCATCTGTACAAAAAAGGCGCAAGTTATGGTGCTGAATAGGTACAATGAAAACATCGAAAGGTTGGTCTTGATAAGTCAAATGGAAACCGCCTTTTTGTGGTATTGTGGGTGACTGTTCAGGTGTTTTGGGCATCAAAGCGTCGGCAATAAGCCAACCTGATACCAGCATCAAAAGACTCAAAAATGCCCATTTGACATAAAAACCTACTTCCTTAGGTGTTTTCGCCCCCTCAGTAGATTGTGGTGTAGTTTCGATAGGAAGTTCTGACACAGTTACCATATTTTCATGTAAAGGTAGTGTAAACGTTGTTTTCGGGGAATTATTTTATCGAATAAAACAGCAAAGCCATACCTCGTAGTCGAGATATGGCATCGTTTAAAAAAATTAAAAAGAGAGTAAGACTTAATAGGTTACTCATATTTAAATGGCAAAACTTTAGAATCTTTCACAGTTGAAAGTGTCATCAAAGTTTTCAAACGTTCGATTTCTTCGATTTGAGATAAAGTTTTGAACAATAATTGCTCATAAGTTGGAATGTCGCGACACACGATTTTGATAAGGAAATCGGCTTCACCTGTGATGATATAACATTCTGTGATTTCATCAATTTCCTTGATTTTATCTAAAAAATTGTTCAGCGCATTATCTTTTTGCCATGCCAACGATACCAAAACAAAAGTCTTCACATTGAGACCAATCTCTTGTGGATTCACAGCTGCATGATAGCTCTGAATAACATTGGTTGTTTCCAATTTCTTTACACGCTCGAGTGTTGGCGCAGGCGATAGACCTATTTTTTTTGATAGGTCAAGATTCGTGATTTTAGAATTCTCTTGCAAAATTTTGAGAATTTTTAAATCAATTGGGTCAAATTTATCCGTCATAATTTAGCGAAATTTAATTTTGCGTGATTGATAATCTGTCTGAGACAGAAGGCGCAAGGTACGACCTTCTAAAATATAATACAAGTAAATACGCAAAAAACCTAAATATATTTTACAAAAATCATTTTTCTACAACTTAATGCAAACTTAGTTTGTTTTTCAAGGGAACTACTATAAAGACTGCAAAACAAAATTTGGTCACTTTTTAAAATAAAATTCTTAAAACAAACAGAAAGCGTCTTCATTTCCCAATTTATATGCTATTTTAAGTCAACTAACTTTTGGATTGTTTGGTTGAGTTTTTCGATAAGTCTTGATTGTTCTGTAACAGTGTTTTTAAGGCTGTTCATGTCTTCATAAAACAGATGTTGGATACGATTGGGAGCAGGTAAAAATGGGCTGATTTTAGCTCGAACATACCAGATTTCACGAATCATACTGAGGGGTATGTTATAAGGTTCATAGAACTTATTATCAGAGTGAACTTCGATTAATTTATTGGTTTTCACAAAATTGTAAACACGGCGAATGACAATATCGTCTTGAGTGACAATCACATAGACGTAACCATCTTTGATACCTGACTCCCACAACGTAGGTTCTATAAAACTGCATACAATTTTATCGCCTTCAAACAATGTGGGTTCCATTGAGTCGCCAGCAGCATCAAAACTACGGTGCGTCCCAACTTTATATTTATAATCGGGTAAAGTGAAATTTGGTAAGTTTTGAATGAATTTCGGATTATTCAATTCCATAGCGTAAGACGTCTGAGCAGGTACTGGCACATGCACAATGCGCTCTTCATCTGTCACATCTGTCATAACGGTCAAAATACGCAAGCTTTTATTATCCTCTTCCGACAAAAACATAGAGCCTTCGCCTGTGAACAAGTAAATAGGGTTTAGTTTGAATATTTCAACAGATTTGCGCAGCACTTCGATGGTAACATCACGGCGACCTTTCAGAATTTCGCTTAAACTTTGAGGCAAATAGTCAATATCTACGGCAAATTGGCGGCTACTTTTGACTGTTTTGTTTTCTCGGAGTTTATTATGGCACTTGATGAATCGCTGCGTGATTACGCTTGTATTATTCATTTTCAAAGTTATTTAATTCGTTGCGAAGTTATAAAATATTCTCAAATTGTGAACACTTTTAGCAGAAATTCATCTAAATTAGTGATATTTTAGAGACATTTAATACAATATTGCCTATTCAATCAAATCTTTTCTACATTTGCATTTGCAACAACTTGTCAGAAAGGTGGTCTTTTTACGAAAAATATAAAGATGAAAAAACGGATAACCATCCCCTCAGTATTTTTGTGGTGTTCCATGCTTTGGGCTCAACATACGAATGTCGTTATTGACGCAGCAGGCAGTGCTGATGAACCGAGTATTGCGATTGACCCTAAAAACCCCAATCGCATCGTAGCAGGCTCAAATATTGACAATGTGTATTATTCCAACGACAGCGGACGCTCATGGTCTAAGAAAAAGCAGTCCTCAACTTTTGGTGTTTATGGCGACCCTGTGATTGTTTGCGACACAGCAGGGGCTTTCTATCATTTTCATTTGTCGAATCCTTCTTTTGGTTCTTGGATTGACCGCATTGTGTGCCAAAAATCAACAGACGGCGGCAAAACCTGGAATAATGGCTCATTTACAGGTCTAGATGGTACAAAAAATCAAGATAAGCACTGGATCTCGATTGATCGAAAGACCAATACGATGTATTGTACTTGGACTCAATTTGACAAATACGAAAGTACAGCTGTGCAAGACAGCAGCCATATTTTGTTCTCAAAATCAACAGATGGTGGTACCACTTGGTCGGCTGCCAAACGCATCAATGCGCAAGGTGGTGACTGCATTGATGACGATTTGACGGTGGAAGGTGCCGTCCCCTCAGTAGGGCCCAACGGCGAGGTTTATGTAGCTTGGGCGGGGCCTTTGGGTTTGGTTTTCAATCGTTCACTCGATGGTGGCGCAACTTGGTTGCCACGTGAGACCAAAATTGCAGACATCGGCGGTGGTTGGAACTACGATATTTCAGGCATTTTCCGATGCAATGGTTTGCCCTTTACAGCTTGTGACACGAGTCGAAGCTCTTATCGTGGAACAATTTATGTGAATTGGTCTGACCAACGGAATGGTGCGAGCAACACAGATATATGGCTCGTCAAATCGAAAGATGGTGGTGCTACGTGGTCGCAACCGAAACGGGTGAACGATGACAACTCCAATCGTCAACAATTTATGTCTTCAATGACCCTTGACCCCTCGAATGGGTGGTTATGGTTTGTTTTTTATGACCGTCGAAACTTTGCAACGGGAGACTCAACGGACGTGTATATGGCTTTGAGTCGCGATGGCGGCGAGACTTTTCAGAATTTCAAAATCAGCGAGCAGCCTTTCAAACCCATACGCACGTCATTTTTTGGCGATTACACCTATGTGTCAGCAGTTAACAATGTTGTGCGTCCGATTTGGACGGCGATGAGCGGCACGGGAGCTAAAACGATTTATACATCGTTGGTAAATGTAGATGCTTTGCGGGTCAATACTGAGGGGGAGTCCTTGTCGAAAGATGTGACGAAAACAAGCTGCTACCCCAACCCTGTTGACAACCAGTTGTTTGTGCGTTTTGAATTGCGCAATTCTGCCAAATTAACGTTGCGTTTGTACGACACGACGGGTAAAGTTGTCGCGACTATTTTTGAAAAAAGGGCTTTCCAAAGTGGCAAAAATGAGGAGATGATTGACCTCAAAAACCTAAACTTACCATCAGGTGTGTATATTTATACGATTGAGAGCAAAAAGGGCAAACCGTTGGCGACCAATAGGTTTGTCAAAATATAAGATTATTACGTATTTTTTTACAACTAAAACTTATGCGAGTCTATTTTGATAATGCGGCTACAACACCGCTCGACCCCTCAGTCATTGCGGTCATGACAGAAGCCATGAACCACCTTTTTGGCAATCCATCGAGTATTCACGCTGATGGTCGTATGGCCCGTGCAGCCATCGAAGAAGCGCGCAAAAAGGTGGCTAAATTGATTGGGGCAAGTATTGGCGAGGTATTTTTTACATCGGGAGGTACAGAAGCCAATAATATGGTTTTGAAAAATGCGGTGCGCGATTTGGGTGTTCGTCGCATCATTTCGTCGCCTATTGAACATCATGCGGTGCTGCATACGCTCCATAATTTGAAAAAAACGAGTCATATTGACGTTGACATGGTAGCTATCAACGAAAAAGGACAGATTTCACTCGACCATTTGGAGGACATACTGAGGGGGTCGAATGTTAAAACCTTAGTCAGTTTGATGCACGCCAATAATGAAATCGGGACGATGATTGACCTCGACGCGGTTTCAGAACTATGTGCGCGCTATGGTGCACTTTTTCACAGCGATACAGTACAAACTTTGGGTTTTTACCCCATCAATGTCTCTAAAACAAAGATTCATTTTCTGAATGGTTCTGCTCATAAATTCCATGGCCCCAAAGGTGTTGGATTTGTGTACATCAATGCCGATTCTATGATAAAGCCGTTCATTGATGGTGGCTCGCAAGAGCGCAATATGCGGGGCGGTACTGAAAACACAGCAGGCATCGTTGGTTTGGCCAAAGCATTGGAGTTGGCTTATACGCATGTGGAAGAAAGACGCGCACAAATGGCTCATCTCCGCAATTTATTGATAAGCCATCTTTTAGAAGAGTTTGAAGACATTCAGTTTGTGGGCGATACTGAGGGGGGTAGTTACAAAGTTTTAAACGTTTCTTTTCCACCTACGCCTAAGTCCGAATTGATGTTGTTCAATTTGGATATTGCAGGTATTTCAGCATCGGGAGGCTCAGCTTGTAGTTCGGGTGCAGAAGGTGGCTCTCATGTTTTGGATGCTTTGGCGATTGACCCGACTCGAAAGTGCATTCGTTTCTCTTTTTCACATCTGAATACAGAGGAGAATGTTTTATTTTTGATTGATAAGCTAAAAAGTATGACTCCTGTTTTGAAATAAAAACGAGAAGGCGCATCAACGCCTTCTCGTTTTTTTATAAAAATCTTTATCCGCTATATAGCAAAACCGATTTATCTCAGCATAAGTCACTTGGTTTTTGTCCACCCATTTTATCGTGAAGGCATGTGTCACTTGTCCATTTTCGGCTACTTCCCTTTTGATGGATGCGATGTCCGTTTCTTCAATTTTGAAAACGGCATAGAGTGTGGTTTTTGCTGGAATTTTGAACCGAATATCAGCCGATTTATCCCAAATGACATAGTTTTTGCCTAAGATTTTCATCAGCATCAACATGTAAAACGGGTCAGATGCTGAGAAAAAACTGCCTCCGTAAATTGTTCCCACATAGTTGTAAGTCCATAGATTCAAGCGCAAACGCAGATGCACTTCTGTATTGTCTGACGACCAAAATAGAATTTTACCGCCTGTCCCGAAATACATAGGATACCAGTTCATTAGTGTCCTAAAACGCCACGATTGGAAGGATTCTCGTTTGGCTGTTTCTAAAAAACTGAGTGACATGTGGATATAGTTTTACAGCAATTGGTAGCAGGTATTCAGCGGTATTTGCATATCAATAGACGACGCACCGATCGCTTTTTTAATGGTCACTTTGAGTGTAAAGTCAATGGTTGTGCTATTTAAAAATATACTTTTAACATCCGTTTTGGCAGGTGCATCTAAGGTGACAGTCAAGCCTGATACACCACTCGTGGGCAACTTACCCAAACTTTGACCATTGGCGAGAATTTCCAACTCTGAAAAATCCGCAAAAGTGAAATCTGCTGTTGAAGGCAGAGTCATTGTGATTTTACCCATTGTGATACTATTCACTTTTTCTACCTTTACGCCTTTGCTCGTCAGTTGGTCAGCCAATAGATTGGTTATGGATTTGGTGACGGTCGCCTGACCCGCAATCGGGATAGCAGAGTTTGAAATAGCTGATTTTTGCGTAAAATCAAAGCAGATTGCACCGTCTTTGATGCAGTTGGAGAAAGATAAAATGCTCACTAAAAGGACTAATGATACATAAAACTGAATGTTCTTCATCGAAAACAACTTTGAGAAATTAAATAATTTTTTTATAAAGTCCCAAAGGTAGGATAATTTAGATAGTTTCAAAGGGCATTAAATAGATTAATAAGTTAATGTTTACTTATCCCTTAGTCTTTTGTTTACTTTTGTGCGATTTTCTAAACGGTAGTTATAAAAACTAAAAACCCGCGAACGCACTTGAACGTTAACGGGTCTTCCAATCGTGTTAGTAAAATTCTTTCGCAACAATTTTGCGTTTTTCTGACGCTATATTGGTATAATGTCACATTATTGTCAAATAATTTTAATAGTTTTTTATGAAAATAGCTCTAATAGGTTACGGAAAAATGGGGAAAACCATTGAAAACATTGCGCAGCAAAGAGGTCACGAGATTGTTTTACGCCTTGATGTCCATAACCCTGATGATTTTGCACGACTCAATGAAGTCGATGTTGCCATTGAATTTACACGTCCTGAGTCGGCTTTCGACAATCTTAAACGATGTGTTGAAGCAAAAGTTCCCGTTATTTGTGGTACAACAGGGTGGTTACAAAAATATAAAACGATTTCTGATTTGTGTATGGAAAATGACTCTGCATTTTTCTATGCCTCTAATTATAGTATCGGTGTCAATATTTTCTTTGAAATCAACAAGCGTTTGGCTGCCATGATGGATGGCTATCCGATGTATGATGTGCGGATGACGGAAATTCACCACACCCAGAAATTGGATGCACCCAGTGGGACAGCCATCACTTTAGCCAATGGCATCACTGAAAATATAGCCAGAAAAACAAATTGGGTCTGTAATACTGAGGGGACTGCTTCAGATGTGCCGATTGTCGCCAAACGTATTGACCCTGCGCCTGGAACGCATATTGTCACTTACGATTCCCCAATTGATTCTATCGAAATCACGCATACAGCGCACTCGCGTGAAGGTTTTGCCACAGGGGCAGTCTTAGCTGCAGAGTGGATTGTGGGTAAAAAAGGGGTATTTTCGATGAAAGATATGTTGGGGTTCTAACTTAAAAGTGTTGGGGTGTCTCAAAAGCTGTATTTCCCTTCTTTTGAGACACCCCAACCTTTAGCCTGGGTCTGACTCTGAACCGACTTTTTGTTTCAGCAACCCACGGAATGCTTCTAAAGGAGAATAGCCCTCATGCACCACTCTGTAAACTTCCTGCGATATGGGCATTTCTACACCATAATGTTGTGCCAATTCGATTACCACTTTACACGTTTTTACGCCCTCCGCAACCATAGACATTTCGCTGATGATGGTCTCTAAACGCCTGCCTTTGCCCAATTCAACACCCACATGACGATTTCTACTGAGGGGGCTGATGCAGGTTGCAATCAAGTCACCCATGCCTGCCAAACCTGCTAATGTGGCTGGCTTCCCCCCCATTTCGATGCCCAAACGGGTCAATTCTGCCAATCCTCGTGTTATAACAGCAGAACGGGTATTGTCACCTGCGCCCATGCCATCGCCCATACCAACCGCAATGGCAATCACATTTTTTAAAGCCCCGCCTATTTCGCAACCCACAACATCGTCGTTGGTATAAACCCGAAACAATCCAGAGCGAAATACCTTTTGTAAAGCCTTCGCTATTGTGCTGTCCACCATGGCAATCACTGCCGCTGCTGCTTGACCTGCCATGATTTCACGGGCTAGATTCGGACCTGTTAACACGCCTGCAGGATGTCCTGGCATCATACTCTCTATAATTTCAGTCATACGCATACGAGTCCCTTGTTCCAGTCCTTTTGTCAGGCTCACAATAGGTACCCAAGGGCGAATATAAGGGGCAGCTTCTTCCAAAACATGTCGGAAACTGTGCGATGGGATACCCATAATGATAACATCTGCCTCCCTAACGGCTTCTTTTATGGAGGTTGTTGCCCTCAGTGTCTCATTGAGTGTTGCACCTGGCAAATATTTTTCATTACGGTGGTTCTTATTGATGTCTTCAACGGAGTGTGCATCTCTTGCCCACATAATGGTTGGGCTATTGCGTGCTGTGACCGAAGCAACGGTTGTTCCCCATGAACCGCCACCGAGCAAGCCAACCCGTAGTTTCTTTTCCATAATCTAATACTGAAAGGTTTTATTCTTAAATTTGGTTAGTAATTTGCTCAAAAATAGGAAAAAGAATTTTTGTTTTCATGGTGAAGCGATAAAAATTCTTCTACCCCCCTCAGTATGTGTCTCCATTTTACTGTATCACATTTAGAACTGACCGCTGGCATGACGGGTATTCAAAAATGCGTGCGCTCATGAGCATGTCAGACGCGCCATCTATCAGTCTTGGGTCAAAAACCTGGACAATAATACCCCTCAGTAAAAACCACAAAAACAGGGTCATAGAAACCGCTTATCTGACTACTCAAAAGAAAAATAACAATCGAGTCAAACTACATACACCACAAACTATTCTGCAAAAAATCAAGCAGTTCATTGGGTTTAGATGTGGAAACGAAAAACTGTGTACCCCTCAGTAATTCGATAGACAGGACTTTGTAGTGGCGGTCTGTCAGTAAATAAATATGCGTTGCATCACGATTAGGAATGCCCCAATAGGCATCTTCGGGCAGTTCATCGGGTGATAAAAGGCGCAATCGTTTGATTTCTGACCATTGGATACTGTGGTTTTGAATTGGATATTGCCAGAATCTTAGGTTGATGCCTATTTTGTTGATGTGCAGTCGAAAGCCCATTTGGGAGAGTACCCATAGAATACAACATGCCACAAGCATCAAAACAACAAGCTGCCAGATACGAAGTGGTAGCTCAACAAAAGCACTTTCGAGGGCGAATATCAAAACGGCTTGTACTGCAACAAAAAGCCAACACAGGCTTTTAAACCAACGAATCCTACCTGTCTGAAAATTTTGCTTTTCGATGTACATGATTTATTATTTTTCACAAAATTGGCTTTATATCCCCCTTTTTCGCAAGGGTATATGAGCAACTGGCTGACTCACATGTGTAATTGGTCGGTTGCACAAGCCTATTGATTTGTCACCAATGAGTAGATGGTCGTTTTGGGTGAGTAAGTGGCAGAAAAGTCTATTGCGGAAAACTTACCTTTGCTTTTTGCGATAAAAACTTAATCGCTATCAAAAAATGATTGTATTTCCATCATATAAAAAACACCTATTCATCTGGATTTTTTGCGCCATCTGTCCACTCTGCCTGTTGGCACAGAACCATCAGGCGGATATGGACGCACTGAAAGCAAAGTTCAAGCGGTATCAGCACTATACGATGGCGGATGGATTGTCGAGTAACTTCATCAGCTGCATCGTGCAAGATGATGATGGGTTTATATGGTTAGGTACGATTGAAGGTCTGAATCGCTTTGATGGTGAGCATTTTCATACTTTTTTTTATGGGGCAGATAAAAAAGGATTGCCAAGTGATGAAATAAAAGCCTTGCTCAAATTACCCAATGACCGCTTACTCATTGGTACGTCTCGTGGGCTCTGTGTATTGAATACCCGCTTTTTGACTTTTAAATCTGTTGATTTACCCACACGAACCGACTATAAAGAAGGAGACTTGCTGGTACACAGTCTTCTGCGTGACCCGAATGGACGGATATGGGTTGGTACAGGTACAGGCGTTCACACTCTGGACGACCAATTGAATCTACAACAATCTTATTTTACGCCACAACAGGCGGGAAAAGCTTCGTACAATTATTTTGCACGGTCTCTCATAGCATTGCCCAATGGCTTGGTCATCATCAGACCCGATTATGGACCTAATAATGCGCGGTGGCAAACCATTGATTTTGTACACCAAAAATTAATACCATTGAGTGAGTCTATACCTTTTTTGGGTGTTTTAGATTCAGCAAAATGGGCAAGTTCTATTGTCGTGGATGCCCATAATAACTTATGGATGGCAGGCTTAGGCACTGAATCGCCAACGATACTGTATCATTTTGACTGGACTACCCATGTTTTACAACCTCTATTGAAGAATCCGAATCCTAAAGAGATTAGGAATCGTGGTCAAGTAGGTTCGCCGCTTCTATTGCCTGATAGTTTGCTGCTTTTGCAGCGATATTTTGGTAAACCTATTGTGTACAATATGCGCGATGGCAGTTTATTTGAATTGGATACTTGGCGCACTTCTTTCCCCGATGGTAAAGGTATGGCTCAATTTGTTGACCGAGCGGGTAATCTTTGGCTTGCGCCTGTGTTTGAGGGTTTATTCTTTTTGACACTCAAAACCTTGCCCGCTACGGCAATGACCGCTTTGAATACAGAGCATAGGAAAGTCATGAAACAGGCACAGGTTTCAGAAGAATGGTTTCCTTTTACGGCTACTGAACAGGGTGATAAATGGATTATTGGTAGTGGTAATGGGGGGCTTTACAGTATGGATAAAACCAATATGGGCGTGACAGGACAGGTGTTGAGTAATCCTTTCAAACCTTATGCCTATATCTTTGACATGACTCCTGCTGTGGCTGATACCGTGTGGGCTTGTACCTTGGATGGTTTGATTTGGTACAAAACGACCAATAATACTGAGGGGTCCCTCAAAAAGCAAGTCAAGGGTTTGGATTCATTGGATAATAAATTTGTCTATCGTGACCATTATGGATTGATTTGGGGACGTGTGGCAAACAATGGGGTGGGCTATTTTAATCCACTAAGCCGTCAATTTGTTCCCTTTCGGAGTCAAGGTGCAAATGCGCCCTTTCCATTAACTTCAGCATCGGCTATTACAGAAGACCCTATCAGCCACGATATGTGGTTTAGCTTTGGTTCTGAAAAAAGGTATTTGGTCAGATGGTCGCGACAAACAGGTGTTTTTGAAAAAATAGAACCCATCAATAAAACAGGAAAACCCTGTACCAATACACAATACATCTTGGCAGACCCGCACCACAATCTGTGGATGCAAAATACTGAGGGGGTGTTTCGGATGAATACCCAAACACTCGAAGTCAAGTCCTTTGGCAAAGCGGATGGTTTAAACACCAATTTCCCAGAAGGCTTTTGTTATGACAAAACAGGCAATATGTGGTTTGCAACGGGTAATGGTTTGAGTCGCTACGATGCTCAAAACCATAAATTACTGACTTTTTATAAAACAGATGGCTTGTTGGCGAATGAAATTGCGCGCGTTGAGTTAATAGATACTGTCCGTAATATACTTTTTGTCTCCACCAAAGGAGGTTTTTGTTTGTTTGAACCCGATAAAAGAATGACTACAACAGTCAATTCTCGTGTGTTCCTGACAACATTGTGGGCATCTGATTCGGCTTATGCTCTGCCCGAGTCCAATATCTGGACACTGCCCTACAACCAAAACAACCTGCGTATTGAATTTTCGAGTATCAACTTTATCAATGGCTTGACCAATAGGTATCAATATGATTTGGCATTAGAAGGTGCAGAAGCAGGTTGGAAAGACGCAGGTACAGACAATTTTGCCAATTATCTCAACCTACCACATGGTCGTTACACCTTTAGAGTTCGGACAACCAACAGCGATGGTTTGTGGAGCAAAGACGAAGCCCAATTAACGATTGTGATTCATCCACCATGGTGGCAGACATGGTCTTTTCGTCTCTTTATTATTGGATTTTTAGGTAGTATAGCTTGGTGGATATACCAACGGCAGATTAAATTGATTGAACAACGTGAAACAGAGAAGAACAAAGTGCGTCAACAATTGGCAGACTTAGAGATGAAAGCGTTGCGGTCACAAATGAATCCGCACTTTGTATTCAATGCGCTTAATTCGGTGCAGAATTTTATTCTCAAGAATGACCCACGCGAAGCCAGTAGGTACCTCACCAAATTTGCCCGATTGATGCGTTTGATTCTTGAAAACTCTGAATCACCTGTTGTGCCTTTGGCAAAAGAGATGGAGTTGCTGCGCTATTACACAGAGTTGGAGGTTTTGCGGTTTAGCAAGCAGTTCATTGTTGATTTTCAGGTTGACAAAGCATTGCATACGGAGTCGGTTTCGATTCCTGGCATGTTGATTCAACCGCATATCGAGAATGCTATTTGGCATGGCTTGATGCACAAAACCGATGGTACAGGGCAATTAATTGTGCGGGTCATAAAAATCAACGATAAAACCCTTATTTGTGAAATTGAAGACAATGGTGTAGGACGTGCCGCCGCCGCAATCATTGAACAGCACCGTCCTAAAGCGCACCGTTCAACAGGCTTAGCCAATATTCGGCATCGGCTCGAATTACTAAACGCCCAATTAGCGGACGATATACGGTTCGATATTGAGGACTTAATGGATGACGCAGGACAAGCAAGAGGCACAAAAGTCGTGGTTAGGATACCGATTGTCGCACGATAGATAGATGGAATCGCCGCAATACTGAGGGGGTAGATTTAGTGAGTCGGTGACTTCGAGTCACCGACTCACTATCAAATCAGATTTAAACGTACGACCTCTCTGAAGTCGTTTAGGTATTTCATTATCTCTTTTCTACAAATATATGATGCCTAATGGCATCGTTTAGGCGTATAATGATGCCATTAGGCATCACATATTTGTAGAAAAACAACCATCATTCGCATTTTCGACCTCGTTAGAGTCCACACAGTTAAATCTCCGAACCCACACTAAAGTTAGTGAGTCGGTGACTCCAAGTCACTGACTCACTAATCAAATCAATGATGGGGTATATGGTTTTAGTGACAGGGGGGTACGGTTTTAGTGACAGGGGTATATGGTTTTAGTGACAGGGGGGTACACTTTTAGTGACAGGGGGGTACACTTTTAGTGACAGGGGGGTACGCTTTTAGTGACAGGGGGGTACGCTTTTAGTGACAGGGGGGTACACTTTTAGTGACAGGGGGTACGCTTTTAGTGACAAGGGGATTAAACTAATGCCGTCAGGCATGCCATTCTGGTAGATAAAAAATTAAAAAATATGAAAGCAATATTAATAGACGACGAACACAATGCAACAGAAGCTTTGCAGAATATGCTCCGCATGGTCACACCCGATGTAGAAGTCATAGGCTTGGCTAATGCAGCGCAACAAGGGTTGGAAATGATTCAATCCTTGCAACCTGATTTGGTGTTTCTGGACATTCAAATGCCTTATATGACGGGGTTTGAATTATTGGAGAAGCTTGGACGATTTAACTTCGCTGTCATTTTCACAACAGCCTATGACCAATACGCACTGCAAGCCTTCAAAGTGTCTGCGGTAGATTACCTACTCAAGCCAATTGATATGGATGAATTGGAAGCAGCCGTTGAGAAGGTGCGCGAACGCAGAAAGCAACCGCAACCCGACTTCGGTGCATTGGAACAACTGTTCAAGCAAGTCAAAAAAGCACACACCGAACGTTTGGCTTTGCCCACAAGCGATGGTTTGGTTTTTATTGCCATTGAAGATATTATCCGCCTGCAATCGGATTCAAACTACACAACCTTCTATTTGACCCGTAAGGAGAAAATTGTCGTTTCACGCACCTTAGGCGAATATGAACCCACTTTGACGGCACAAAACTTCTGCCGAGTGCATCATTCACACATCATCAATATGGCGCACCTCAAACGCTATTTCAAAAACGATGGTGGCTACGCCGAAATGTCCGATGGGTCAAGAGTTGAAATATCAAGACGCAAAAAAGATGACTTCTTAGCAAAGTTAGAAGGTGTATGAGTTGTACAAATAATAAGAAACAGTTTTAAAACTTAAAATGATAGTTACTGACTGTTTTTCTGCTTGCAGAAAAAAGCGTACAAAGAAGAATTTTTTATAGAGGGCATGCACGTTTTGCCTCATTAACGAGGAAAACCGGGCATGCCCTCTGAAAGAATTCTTTTCATAGCACGCATTTCGAGCGCAGCGAGAAACAGTGAGCGGTAAGTTTTAAAACAGTTTCTAATAAAAATGCCAAACTTGGTTTATCAAGTTTGGCATTTTTATTATGCGCCATATGCTAAATACTGAGGGGGGGTGTGAACCACTTACACAGTCGTTTGTGCCACTTAATCAAGCCATGTTTTTTGAGATTGCCCTTGTTCTCACCTTTGTTGTGTAAGGATTCATTACCCAGTTTTCACATTTATTAAAAATCATTAAGAAATGAAAATGCACAACATGAGGTTAGCAAACAATTTTACTTACGCTATCGTCTTTTTGCTTTTGCTCCAGGGTTTGTTTTTAACACCTATTTACAGTCAAAACATCCCCGATGACCGTTTTGCTGATGCCATTCGCGCGGCTTGTCCAACATGTATTGACAATGCCAACAACCTGTTACCCGCAGCTGCAAGCCTAACAGAATTAGACGTTAGGGGTAAAAACATCAGCCTTTTGACAGGTGTGGAAGGGTTTACGAACTTGCAAAATCTGTTTTGTAGTAACAACAGCATTATAAATGTCCCGACATTGCCCAGTACGTTGAAGTATTTTACCATTAGCTCCAATGCCATTTCCAGCTTACCGACATTGCCCAGCGGTTTGGAGAAATTGTATTGTACCTATAATACCCTGTCAAGTCTGCCAACCTTGCCGAGTAGCTTAGTCGAATTGTATGTACAGAACAACCAAATCACGACTTTGCCGACTTTACCAAGCAGTTTGATTGAACTTGATGTGGACAATAATCTTTTAACAACCCTACCCACTCTGCCAAGTAGTTTGCGAATTGTGTATGCAGGAGGCAATCAACTGACAATGCTACCCAGTTTGCCGAATGATTTACAGTACCTTTCGTGTTGGTCAAACCCCATTACGACTTTGCCAACTACATTACCGCCCAGTCTGATAGACTTGACTTGCCAAAACACCCCCCTCAGTAGTTTGCCCGATTTACCCGCTAATTTAATCAATTTATTCTGTTATGGTACATCAATAAGGTGTTTGCCAACGCTGCCAGCGGGTTTGATGACCTTGCGTTTAGACCCTACAAAAACGACTTGTTTGCCCAATATTCCCGCCAATACAGCCATTTACGATGCCACTAACAACGTCAATTTGCGCAGTACATTCACGGCTTGTCTGCCGTCCATCGGTGTTTTTATTCCCAATGCTAATTTTGCGGCGGCGATTAGGGCGGCTTATCCTACGGCGATAAACCCATGTGATTACCTCACAACCGCCGCAGCAATGGTGACAAATTTGGACGTGAGTAATAAGAACATCAACGACTTGACGGGGTTAAACGGGTTTTCTAATTTGTCCTCACTCCTTTGTTATGGCAATCAATTAACGAGTTTACCCACATTACCCACGACTTTACGCGGTCTCTTTTGCTATAATAACCAGCTCACAAGTCTGCCCGCTTTGAGCGGTTTGACAACTATCTATGCCGACAACAACCAACTAACGAGCCTACCAACCTTACCAAACACCCTGCAAATTCTATACGTCGGTGGGAATCAATTGACCACATTACCAACTTTGCCAAGCGGTCTATCACATTTTTCTTGTTGGTCAAACCTTATTTCGGCTCTGCCCAGCACTTTGCCAAGTGGTTTAGTCGAATTAGGTGTTCACAACACCCCCCTCAGTAATTTGCCCACTTTACCCAGTACCTTACAACATTTAAGTTGTTATGGCACGACTATCAACTGTTTGCCAACACTACCAATGGGTTTGACGACCCTACAATTAGACCCAACGCGCATTTTGTGTTTGCCCAACAGACCCACCAACTGTACCATCAACAATGGTGCAAACACCACTGACATTCGCAACAGTTTTACCGTTTGTGGCCCACAAGTTCCCGACGTGAATTTCGCTAATGCCATTCGTGCCGTTTGCCCGACTTGTATTAATGGGTGTAACGAACTCACCGCCACCGCTGCCAGTTTGACATCGCTTGATGTCAGCAACAAAAACATCAGTAGCTTGGCGGGTTTGAACGGTTTTACGAGTTTGCAAGAATTGTATTGCTATGAAAATCCCTTAACCAGCTTACCAACGCTACCAAGTCAATTAAGAAAGTTGAATTGTGGTGCCAGTTTTCTTACCAATTTACCTACATTGCCCAATACATTGATTTATTTGAATTGCTACAGCAACCAACTCACGAGTTTACCGACGCTGCCAAGTGATTTATCTGAATTGTACGTTGCGAATAACCAACTCACAAGCCTACCAGCCTTGCCAAGCTTTTTGAGCTATTTTGATTGTAGCAACAATCAATTGACAAGTTTGCCGACTTTGCCAAGCAATCTCAAGTCTTTAGGTTGTAGTAATAATCAATTGACAAGTTTGCCGACTTTGCCAAACACGCTCAATAGTTTAGCTTGTAATAGCAATACTATTCAAAGCCTACCAACTTTAACCAATTGTTTATATTTATATAGTTTGGACTGTTCTAACAACCGCTTGACAAGTTTACCTGCATTACCATCAAATATGAATTATTTAACTTGTTCTAACAATCGGCTCCAAACGTTACCACCTTTGCCAGCCAGCTTGTCTTATCTTTATTGTCAACAAAACGATATTTACTGCTTGCCAGCATTACCCAATAATTTAGGTGCGATAGTGCTTGATGCCACTAAAATCACTTGTTTGCCAAATATGCCCTTCAATATGTCTGTGCGTAACAATGACCCATACAGTCAAGATATTCGAGACAATTACGGCATTTGCACGTCGTCCATTATCACCGTACACCCCTCAGTATCGAACCCTGTTTGCATCGGCAGCGTCATAACTTTGACCGCACAAGCAGTTGGGAACAACGGTATGACCATCAGATGGCAAGTTAAACAGGCGACCGATGCCAATTATGTAGAAATAGTAGCACCTTCTACTTACGCCTCTGGCACGGTCGCAAGTGTGAATATTACGATCGAAGCGGCGAGTAATGGCAACAGTTACCGCGCTGTTTTCACAACTTGCAGCGGTGAATTGGTGACGAATGCTACCTCATTGACAACCTCAACAGGTTTACACATTCCAAACGTCCATTTTGCCACCGCTATCCGCAACCAATGCGCGAATTGCATTGACCAATGCGACAATTTAACTCCTAATGCCGCTAATTTGACTACTTTGAACGTGAGCAGCGGCAATATCAATGACTTGTCGGGTATCGAAGCGTTTACGAGTTTGCAAACTTTGGTGTTGGATTACAACCCCCTCAGTAGTTTGCCGACTAATTTGCCGAATAGCCTCACCACTTTGTCGTGTCGCTATTTGACCATCAGCAGTTTACCGACTAATTTGCCGACTAATTTAGCGAATTTGTATTGTGGCAACACTTTTTTAAACGTTTTACCCACCACTTTACCTACCAACCTACGGACTCTGGATTGTTCCAATGCCTATTTGACGGCTCTGCCAAACGTTTTACCAAGCGGCTTGTTGACTTTGAATTGCAGTAATAACCAAATCACGAGTCTGCCCAACGAGATGCCCGTGCCATTGATTGACCTCAATTGCAGCAACAACAGTTTGACAAGTTTGCCCGCTTTTTACAACTTTATTCAGTATTTGTATTGCCAAAACAACCAGCTGACGAGTTTACCGTCATTACCCGCCAATTTGCGGTATCTGCGTTGCCAAAACAACCAACTCACGAGTTTGCCTTATTTGATAATCGGCATGTTAGAAGTAGAATGTTACGACAACAATATCTATTGCTTACCGACACTACCCAATACGTTGACCAATCTAAAATTAGATAAATTGAAAATCACTTGTTTACCAAATACCGTAGCGGGTTTGGTAATTCAAAACCGAGATATTGCGGGTGACATTAGCAATACTTACACACTTTGCACCGCACCAAGCATCGTGACCCACCCCTCAGTATCGGGCAGCCCACAGAGCGGTCAAACGACAAGTTTTACAGCAAAAGCGACAACTAATCATGCAACAACCATCAAATGGCAACGCAAAGGCGCGTCCGATATGGCTTTTTCAGACATTGCCCATTCGGAAGAACCGTACACAAGTAATACCGATGCGATTTATACTTTCGGTGTGACAAATGCCGACATCGGGGCGCATTATCGGGCTGTTTTTACAGGTCAGTGTGAAGGTGATGCGACTACAAATGATGTGACTTTGAATTTTACAGTACTGCCTGTCGAGTGTGTTTCTTTTGAAGGAAAAGCCGTTGACCAACACAATGCTTTAAAATGGACGATTGGCACGAAGCGTAATGTGTCACATTTCATAGTTGAAAGGACAGGGAACGCTACTAAGAATTGGACTGCTATCGGGCAAGTCCCCGTTCAGACTGATTTGAACTACAAATTTGATGACAAACAGCCTGTACAATTAGCGTATTATCGTTTGGTGGTGGTAGATTTAGATGGTTCAGTACAGTATTCAAAAACCATTTCGGTAGATAGACAACAACTTAAAACCCAAAAAATCAAAGTCTATCCGAACCCTGCAATATCTGATTTGACGCTTCAAATACCTCAAAATACTGAAGGGGTCGAAATTATCAACGCTTTTGGTCAAGCTGTTTTCAAAGAAAAAAATACCAATACAAACGAGATAAGTATTGATATAAGCACTTGGCAGTCAGGTGTTTACTTTATAAGAACAACTGGGGCAACAGATTTAGTTAAATTCATCAAAAATTAAAAACATAATTGTGCTTAGACTCTGTACAAGTCACAATAAATCTGTGCATAAAATTCAAAAAAAATAAGGGGTTGTTAAAGAGCTTATAGCTAACTTACCCTCTCAGTATAAAAACAATTTTCAGATGAACAATAAGATTCAACCACTGGTGGACGCAGTAGCCACTTCTCGCGCTCAGTTTATTGAACTGACGCGCCAATTGACAGAACAACAAGCTCAATGGAAACCTTCGCCCGAAGAATGGAGTGTTGTGGACGTTACAGAGCATCTTTTTTGGGCAGAACAAGGCGCGATTGTCGGTATGTGGAAGTTTTTGCACGCCATCCGTGCAGGTGAAAAACCACGACAATTAGAATCCGAGCATCAAGACTTGCCCGTAGAAACCATTATCGAACAAACTTGGCAAGAAAAAGAACAAGTACCAGCCATTGCTGCGCCACGTTTTGGTGGACCAATTGCATTTTGGCGCGTCTCATTGGAGAGCCTGCAACCATTATTACAAAAACTCGCCGATGATATGGAAGAACAAGACCTTCGTACCCAAGCACATCCGCATCCCATATCGGGTGCAATGGATTTTCAGCAGCGTTTTGAGTTTCTTCGATTCCATATTGACCGCCATATTGGGCAGATTGAACGACTTAGAGTATTGTTGGGCATTTAAGGTTCTTCGTGACTCGTAATGGGTAATTCAAATGCATCTTTTAATTACCATTACGAGTCACGAAGAACCTTTTTTAAAATTCATTACCTTGTAATCTTAAACATTGTTGAATAACAAAATTAACAATTCTCATTGTTGGTTTCCCTGATTCATCCTATATTTTTTGAATTAATCTACCGAGCAGTAATTAGGGGTGCTTAAATTATTTTCTGCACATAATCCCAAATAGTTTTCCGATTTATTTCATCTGTAACGGCATTAGGAAAAGGTTTTTCTTGTACGTTTTTATTGAAATACAAACCCGTTTTCCCTTCAACTTCGGGTGAAGTTGCCATATAAACAGAACTTCGAGAAGCTTTTTCAGCAGATTTTCCTCCGTCGTTTTTGACCAAATATTTAAAAATCGGAAATAACGGGCGCATCAAAAACGGTAACATTTCAGGCGTAACATTTTGGGTCATACTCGTTGCGGCTTGACCTGGATAGCAGATATTGATAGTGATATTTTTGTCAGTATTGCGTTGTGATAACTCATACATCAGAGCCATCATTTGCATTTTGGATTGCGAATAATAGTTCAATCCATCGAATTTGTTTTCTGCTTGAAGGTTATTTAAATCAATTGTTTTGGGTAAATCTCCACCCATTAACGTAATAACACGCGCTGATTTGCTTTTTTTCAAACTATCCCAAAGCAATTTTGTCAACAAAAACGGTGTTAACACATTGACTGCAAAATTCGTTTCCAATCCATCTGCCGTCAATTTGTGTTCATTTGCGGCACTTCCTGCGTTATTTATCAAAACATCAAGTGTTTCATATTTTTGATTGAATTGATTGACAAGTGATTGTACACCTGCTTTTATTGAAATATCAGCAAGCAGCAATTCAATATTTGAATTGCCGCTTTGCTGCATTATTTCTTGAACGGCAGATTCGCCACTCGCTTTGTTACGTCCAGTGATTATAATTCGATGACCTAATTTTGCCAACGACAAAGCTGTTTGTTTACCAATTCCAGACGTTGCACCTGTTATGAGTATTGTTTTCATTAAAAAAATTATGCTTGTTTTGCAAACTGTGTTATTGTGAGATTGGGTTTTCCTAATTCGTCCCACGTTTTTTGAGCCTCAAAAGTTTCAACATTATTGAGCATCACATTCATCAATTTCGACACAAATTTCATTTGTGGAACAAGATACCCTAAAAGTTTCATTACACCCAAAGGCATCGAACCGACTTTGAGTTTAGTCTGAGCATAGCTTGAAGCATATTTTTCAGCCGCTTCTTTCATCGTTAAATCTTCTTGACCTTGCACCGAATATTCTTTGTTCAATGCCTGTTCCGTTTTAAAAGCATTGGCGACACTTCTGCCAAAATCTTCACCTGCTATCCACCATGCTTTGTTATTGACGGAAGTTGTTGGCACGGTGATTTTGCCATTGCGAACCATACCGTTGGCAAAATTTTCCATAAAATTGGAAGGATAAAAAATGGTATAAGGTTTTCCGCAGTTTTTAACCTTCGTAATACTGCTTTTTTTAGCGTTCATCACCCACCAATCGCCTTGATAATTGCGTGCTAAAAACGAGGATAAATACGCCACTTGCTGGGCATCGCTTTGTTTTATGGCTGCTAATATATTGTCCAAACCGCCCATTTCGGGGTTAAATGCGTGTTCTTTATCATCGGGTCTTGTCGAGATATTGATATACACCCCCTCAGTATTTTTGAGTGATTCGGCAATCGAAGCGGGATTATCTAAGTCACCTTTGACAAATTTTACGCCGCTTGGAAATATCAATTTGGCTTTTTCTACATTTCTGACCAAAGCAGTGACATCAAAGCCAGCTTTTATGAGTTCTTTGGTAACGGGTATGCCAATCATACCCGTTGCGCCAAAAACAGTTATTTTTTTCATTGTTTCTTTAATTTTAATCAGGCATTGCCGCCCAAACTCTTAATTTTTTAATTGTTCAATAGCCGTATCCCATTCTTCGCAGTGATACACTTGTTTGATTTGCCCGTTTTCAATGGTGTGAATATCAATCGCCATTGTTTTAAACGATTTTGAGCCATCACATTCTACACCTTTGAAATTGCCACGAGGCGAAGCACTAAACAATGAGCGCACAACAATTTGATTGCCTTGCTCAATTGTTTCTTGAATTTCCCATTTCATATCGGGCATAATTTTCCAGAAAAATGCTATTTGTCCTATAAGGGCTTGCTTAGGTTTTTCTCCTGCTGCATTTTTTGATTTGAAATCATCGGCTAAAAGTTGTGCTAACACTTGGTCTGTATTCGTGTCTGCATTTACGGTAAGGCATTTGTTGTAGAATATTTCTACGACGGATTTTAAATTGCTCATTTTTTGAAAAATTTGAATTTCGTTAAAAATTATGCTGCAAAGGTGAGCATCTCTCAAATTTTGGACAATGGACAAAAAATCCGTTTTAGTGTACTTTTCCGACGACTTAGGTATTCAGGTATTTTTCCCTAAATTCGATAGGTGTGGATTCAGAATATTTGCGAAAATATCTGAAAAAATAGGCGGGGTCATCAAAACCCAGTTCAATACCGATTTCTTTGATGGAGCGATTGCTATGCACTAATAAACGTTTGGCTTCAAGCATAATACGTTCATTGATAAACTCTTTGGGGTTCATACCCAAAATTTTTGTTGTTGCTTGTCCCAGTCTTTTTTCAGAAATAAAGAGTTGAGAGGCATATTCGCCCACAGATTTTTTTTTTGTATATTGGTTTTCAACTAAGTCCCGAAACAAAGAAGTATATTCATAATCAGCCCCTTTTTTGATGTCTTGCGTATTTTGTTGAATCGCCAATCTTTCAGCCCTTAGCAAAATATTGTGCAAGGTGTTGTGCAATATTTCAAACTGAAAACTATCCGTTGGCATTTTCAACTCATCTTTAATCCGTAAAATATTGTCATAAAAAAAAGAAAATTCACGGTCTAATGAAATGGTCGAAAATAAATTAGGGTTGTTAAACAATTGAGCATTCCGCAAAAAATACCTATCAGCATCCGTTTTACAAAAAAAATCGTCAGTAAAAATCAGAGCCAAACCTTCATAATCACCACTTTTGTCAAAAGAATGAACGCAACTTTTGTTGATAAAAAACAAAGATTCGCCATGCAGTGGCACTGATTTAAAATCTACGGTATGTGTCGGATTACCTTGTTTTAGCAGAAAAATTTGATGGAAATTAGTCCTATGCGGTCTTAACACTTCATCGAGGTATCTTTTGGTCACATAAGCCAACTCAAGCACCTCTATTTCCATAGCGTGTTTGGGTTTGAATATGACTTTTTTTATTTCTGAATTCATACTTGCTTTTTGAGAAACAAATGTCTCACATTTGTTCGTTAACGACAATTAAAGCCTTAAAAAATAACAAAATACTGAGAACCTGTTTTAAAACCTATTTAACATGATTTTAATCACACATAGATTGACTCCAAAAATTACTGAGGGGTACCTTCCAACGTGAAAGATACCCCTCAGTATAAACACCAAAATATACTGACGATTAGAAAGTTATTGTATTAACCGAAGTTGTGGCAGATGTTGTAAATGTGGATTTCAGAGTGACTCCCGATGTGGTATAAGTGCCACCTTGATAAAGTCCCCATCCAGACGAATTACCGACAAAGTTGCCACCTGTGCATGTACCACCAAAATAGATTTTGTAACTTGTGCTATAACTCTAATTTAGGCTTCTGCATATCCCGTATATCGCCTCAAATTTCGTGGATGAAAACCTAAAACTAAATCATCATGTGCAACGCCTCGTTTTATCAGTTCTTCGGCAACATCTTCCTCCGTTAAATTCGCCAATATCCAGATTTTGCCATCGGGCTTTATATGAAAATGTAATAAAGGCTTGTCTATAAACCTATTTTCCTCGTTAAAACCCAACCATTGAAGAAAATAATGTTTATTTTGAGTATCTACTATAATTTCTTCATGTTCTTCCTCTGAGGTAGAAACATCGGTTGCCATGTTATGGATTAAATCCATAATTGCAATTTGATATTTTTCTATTTTTTCCATGCTAATATGATTTCATTTTCAGTATAGCAAATTTACGCCTTTTTTCCTATATTTGATACCCCTCAGTATTTTCGCAAAAAAAGCCTTGTAGCTCGATAAACGAACTGCAAGGCTTGTTTATATGGTTTGTTGCCTTATTCCTTCACAAACTTCGCCACTTCCGAACCAACCCGAAGCAGATATGCCCCTTGTGGTAAAACAGAAACAGCTATCCGTTGGGCTGTTTTGCCACGCAGCACTTCTTGTCCCAAAAGATTGACGATAACAAAATCGTCGGTGTTGTCTGTTTCGACTGTCAAAAAGTCTTTGACCACGTTGGGATAGATTTTTAATGTGTGCGGTACTTTGGCAGATATAGAAATGACTTTTGACAGTGTCGCCATTCCATTGTAATCAATTTGACGTAAACGATAATAGTATCTTTTGTCTGTAGCTTCTAAATCATTAGTAGTTAACACATCAATGAATTCATAGATTGATGCTCTATTGTTCGATGCAACAAAACCGATTTCTTTCCAAATATTTCCTTTCAGCCTTTCTATAAAAAATCCTTTATTGTTGTATTCACTAACCGTTTGCCACGTAAGTATATTTTCTTTACCTCGATTCTGTCCTTCAAAAGAAAGAAGTTCAATTGGGATTGTGTTATTTATTTTAAAAAAATAAGCACTTCCAGCATCTACTAAGGTTGTTGTATTATTGGCATCTTCATCTTCAAAAGGGGCTCCAACAAGTATATATTCATTACTCATTGCTCCAGAAAAGCCAAATCTGTCATTCGCAGCTCTATCTGATGCAACGATTTTTTGGATTTGTGTCCACGTTCCCGCATTGTTTTTAAAAACATATGCACTTCCAGCTTTTGATTTAGGTTCACTGTTAACTTCATTATCATTGTCTTGACAAGCAGTAACAAGCAGATAATCTCCGTTTATAACCACATTATTACTAAATATGTCATTTGCAGAACGATCTGAGGCAACGATTTTTTGAACTTGTGTCCAAACACCATTATTATTTTTAAAAACATAGGCACTACCTGACATGGCTAAATAATTATTCCCGTTCTCATCAGTACTATTCCTGAATGAACCGATGACCGCATTATTTCCTTCAATTGTTACATTTTGACCGAAAGCACTTCCCGATTCCCTATGTGCTGCGGTAATTTTTTGAATTAGTGTCCAAGTACCGCCAAGGTTTTTATAGATATAGGCACAACCTGCGTCTTCTAAACTATTATTTCCATTCGTATCCGTATCATTATATGGGGTGCCTATAACGGCAAAGTCTCCACTCATCTTTATACTCCAACCAAATAGATCTATTTCTCTACGTATAGGTGCTACCATACTTTGAACTAAAGTCCAAATACCTGCTATATTTCTATAAACATAAACTTTACCTGTTCGATAGATGTAATTATTGAATTGTTCATCATAACTACAATTTGGCGAACTTACCATCAAATAATCTCCGCTTACTGTTAGGCTAAAACCGAAATTGTCTTGAGATTGTAAAGCAGGATCTTTCAATTTTTGAACCTCAATCCATACACCGCCTATATTCTTAAAAATATAAACTCTTCCGTATATACCTATAGTTGGAGTACCAACAGTTCCTACAAAAGCGTAGTCTCCTACAATTTCTACTTTAAAACCGAACTGATCCAACAAATGGGAATCTGAAGGTACAATCCTTTGAATTTGTGTCCATGTACCGCCTATGTTTTTAAAAATATCAGCAGTGCCTGAACTTGTAGTAGGATTTCCTGGGTCGTTTATAGACGCGATAATGGCATAGTCGCCACTTATCGCAACACTATATCCAAACTCGTTATCGCGTACTCGGTTAGAACCGACTGTCTTTGCGACTTGATTCCAATTTTGAGCATTTAATTGAAAACTATTTAGACAGAATAGTAATGTAATAATGTTTAGTTTCATAAATAAATAAAAATTTGTCTTATTGAATTTGTATTATTTCTTAATAATTTCTCCTTTAAAACTTTTATAATTAGTAAATAGAATATAATAACTTAGTCAAGGTGATTCTTTGAAGTAATTGGCATATACGTTCTTTAGCTCTCGTAACCCAACTTTTAAAATATAGCTTCTAATTCCATGTGTCGCCTCTTAAATCTATTTTTTGTTCTGCTTTTTACTGAGGGGAGTAAACGTACATGTCAGAGTCGTGCGGAATATTATG
Source organism: Saprospiraceae bacterium (assembly GCA_016787525.1). Taxonomy (GTDB): domain Bacteria; phylum Bacteroidota; class Bacteroidia; order Chitinophagales; family Saprospiraceae; genus JAAFJT01. Next base: position 56,382 of record JAEUUP010000012.1, read on the forward strand.
TTGCGCCTTTGTCCAAAGGACTCCTATGGAGGAAAGACTTACGAGCGCGTACGTTTTTTGAAGAACCTTTGACAGCGATACCTTCGGCTTAGGAAGCCAGCATCGGTTCTACAAAGTTTTTCGGACAATTCCGTTCTTTAGTTTGGTATTTATGTGTTGTTTAATTGAATACCAGATGCTAGCGGGTAATTCAATCAATATTTTAACCAGTAATCACAACTTTTCCTTCGATTTTAAAATGGTTAGATACCTTAATGGTTATATTTCCATTATCATCTTTTTCAATATCACAAATACATTGTTCATAACCAGTATTGGTTCTTAGGTATATGGTAGCAGTAGGATTTTTTCCCATTCCGTGTTTACGAGCATTTATTTCAATAATCGAAGTATCATTGAGTTCTTCCCAATCATTTAAAGAAAAATTTTGGGTATAAGAAGAAGGCATATATAAAGAGATTACAGATGCTAAAGCACTTAAAGCACCTGATATAAGACCTAAAATTGAACCTATACTACTTCGATCAGTAATTGAATATAATATCCCAACTGAAATAATTAACAATACTATAGAAAAAAATTGAATTTGCTTTTTTTTCATTACAATAACTTTAAAAGTTGTAAATTCATTTGACCTTAGCATTTTTCACCAATCCATCATACAACTCAAACAAATACGCCACACGTTTTGCATCGCTTGTAAACTTCATCTTACCATAACACGCATCTACGGCAGCATCTAAAACCGTGTGGGCGGCTTTCAAATCTTTGGGTTAGACACATAATTGCGACATTTTTAAAATTTCGTAATTGTTCATTCACTATAATTTTAAGTGACTATTTCATTTTTTGATGCTAAAAACAAAAGTATATTAGAATAGACACATCGCAAAAAAAGCAATTATTTCTCATACAACAAAACAGAAAATCTTTTGTCTGATAATAAATGTCAAAAAAAATTATAAATATATTCTCCGCACATACGTCACAGATTTTGATAAGCAACCCCTTCCAAAGGAATCCTTCGGATCAGTATAAAAACGTTTACTACGATAAAAATCTGAATTTTACTCTGTGCAACTCACTTTTTACAGAGTAAAAAGTCTTTTTACTCTGTGCAGCTTACTTTTTACAGAGTAAAAAGTCTTTTTACTCTGTGCAACTCACTTTTTACAGAGTAAAAAGTCTTTTTACTCTGTGCAACTCACTTTTTACAGAGTAAAAAGTCTTTTTACTCTGTGCAGCGCACTTTTTACAGAGTAAAAAGTCTTTTTACTCTGTGCAGCTTACTTTTTACAGAGTAAAAAGTCTATTTACTCCGTGCAACTCACTTTTTACAGAGTAAAAAGTCTTTTTACTCCGTGCAGCTCACTTTTTACAGAGTAAAAAGTCTTTTTACTCCGTGCAGCTTACTTTTTACAGAGTAAAAAGTCTTTTTACTCTGTGCAGCTTACTTTTTACTCCGTGCAGCTCACTTTTTACAGAGTAAAAAGCCATAGTTTATGAGTTCTGCCCCCGATAGAATTTTGTTCGTATTCTTTTCCCTTCTTCCATGTAAAACTTTTTGGTGTATAAAATACAAATGAGATACAGCAGGCGCATTTAGTATTTGAAGAAATTCAATTCATTGCTTATGCAATTTTTAAGAATTTGCTAAACATGTTTTTATATGTCACAAATAACTATAATTTATATTTTTTTTATTAGAAAGAAAGAACAAATTGAAGGCGTAATGTAACAATTGTAGTTTGGATACTGACTCCATAATATCGTTTGTATTTTGTTGTTAATATGCCCTACAATATTTTAAAACCTATCTAAAATTGTTTAAAATGAGCAATATCAATTGCACAGTAATCAAGCGCATCAAACAAGACGAGTTCAAAACCTTTGCAGACCTCGTCTATGACAGCACCAACGGCAAGCCCGTTTATGCACCTTTCCAAACAGCTATCACGGATATGCAAGTCAAAGCAGATGTGTTCCAAATCGCTCTCATCAAAAGTAAAAATCGCGGAAAAAGCGAGATTGACGCTAAAAATGCCGCTTCCAACGATTTGTATCAGGCTTTGGTGCGCATCGCGAAACTGATGGATGCAGAGTGGCAAACCAATGAGTTCGATAGATTGAAAACGGACGCGGGTTTTACGCTCAACAAAACGCCTGAACGTCAGGAGGCTGTTACTTATGTCTTACCACCCTCGAGTTTTAAGGTTTATAATGACAATCGTCGGGGTGTCGTCGTCGTGGAGTGGATAAAAGACGCAAACGCTGTGACAACGGCTTTTGAAACGCAACTCAATGACGGCGTTTGGCAAAATGGTGTGTACAATGAAGGCAAAAAAATGGAAATGACGTTTCCTTTCGGCGCAAAATTGGTGATGCGCGCTAAAACCATCGGCCCTAATTTGTTGACAAGTGATTTTGTGGAATCGGATGTGGTGATGGTGAGTTAAAAAGGTGATAAACAGCAGTCAACGGTGATCAACGACGATCAACGGCGGTCAACGGTGGTCAACGACGGAGAAGTTTGGAACTTCTCCGTCGTTGACCACCGTTGACCACCGTTTTCGTTTAAATTAAATGTTTTAAAAAAAAACAAAAACTTTCTTGAAGACATAGATGTTGTTGACGGAAGGAGCGAAAAGAAATAAATTGAAAACCTGATAATTAAGCCTAATAGAGAATAATAAGATGAGAAATTTATCATTAGAAGAAGTGAAAAAATATTTTGAGCATAAAAACTATTTTATTCGAGGTGATTTTATTGATGAATATGATTTTGAGGATGACTATATAGATTATTATAAGAATTTTATTTTTAGTTTTAATTACAATAAAAAAAGCTTTAATTATGTCTCCGATATAATTGATTTGGCAGCTTATTTCGAACTGTTCGATGAAGATTTGTATATAAAATATAAAGGAATGCTAAGTGGAAGTTTTCATTTTGTGATAAAATTATCAATTATTAACTATATTGAACACAGGTTTTCTGTTGTGAGTGACTTTTCTTTGGAAGCATTCTTTTTGCAAATGCTAAATAGAAAGAATCATGTACTTGTAAAAAACCAAATACTTGTTTCTTTATTTTTTTTAACTAAAAAGGAACAGTATTTCAACCTTTTGTTATTGTCATTGAACAAAACAGATGATTGGAGAAGCATTTATAGAACTTTAAATCACTTTGTACACTATCCAATTGAAAAAGAACCTCTTCGGATTTTATTGGATAATATCAGAAACAAGCATAGTGAGAAAAATTTTGGAAAAGGTGTGACAGACCTTTTATTACAGTTAGAACACACCCTGATGACTCGGGAAGTTCATTAAATTTACTGTAACTGCCACACTAAAAACAGATGTGCGGGGTTTGGTCTTTTTGATTGAACTCGTATTAATCAGAAGATAAAGATGGCGATTTAAAAATTAGCACTCGCAAAGTTACTCAAAAGAATATGTCTAACTTTAACCTTACTCTTTGCAAAACAAAAGTAGATAGAGATGGGAAAGCATCAACTTGACTTATCAGAAATAGCTATCATAACTTACGTAAAAATTAGTACATTGATTTTTATATTGTTTATAAGCTGTAATGTAACAGCAACAAATAATATATTGAATTTGAGCAATGATTTTATAAAATGGAGAGAAGATAGCCTTGGTTGTAATTTAAGAAAATCTATTCAATACCAGTTATTATAATTTATTGGGCTAAAAAAATCAAGTGTACGGGAAGTTTTAGGATGCCCCAATTATTATTCAAGTAGAATAGATGGCTTAGAAATTTACTTTGTAGAGTGTATTCCTAAATTTATGCTGTCTGAAGACCTATTTAAAAAATATTCATTTTTGGGACAATGTTATGTTTATTACAACGCTGATACAGTAACTAATATCAGGCTAATAATGCCTTAGTAATTGTAGGATCAATTATGGTTTCAAGTTACTGATGTTCTTAAAAAATTGAGCCACAAAATGTAAGACAAAACACCCCAAACGATAAAATCTACAACCGCTGTTTTTACACAATATACTGAGGGGTGTCTTTCACGCATGAAAGACACCCCTCAGTATATCCGCTCACCGTTCGATGGTGCTTAGAAAGTGACGGTATTGACCGTACTCGTTGCAGAAGATGTGAAAGTGGATTTTAGTGTCGCACCTGTTGTGGAATATGAACCACCCGTGTACAAACCCCAACCCGTCGAGTTGCCTACAAAACTGCCGCCTGTATAAGTGCCGCCAAAATAAACTTTGTAGCTTGTGCTGGCTGCAACTGTTGAACTCGATACGTGGAAATAATACACGGCATTTTTGGGTGCGAAAGTAACGACTTCTGTTCCTGTTCCGTTTTCGATGTGCAGGAGGGATGCCGCAGGCAATTGCGCACTGGATTTCAAATACATACACCTTTGTGTCGAAGTGCTGTTCATGGCTTTGGTCATATTGGCGTTTGAGCCTGCCGAAATGAGCAATCCACCGTTGACATTGAAAGTGCCGTTGAAATCTATACCTTCTTCGGGCGAACTGGTAGGGCCGCAGACGATTGTTGTGCCACCTGTGATGGTGATATTGCCGTTGCTGTCTATCGCGTCACTACCCGCCACGATGACGATACCGCCTGTGATGTATAAATTGCTGCCGTCGTTTTGCTCTGTGCCACCCGATACTGTGCCATACGTGGCATTGATGCCGTCGTTGGACGATGTGATATTGGTAACACCGCCGCTGAATGTAATCGTTGGTGCTTCTATGCCTTCACCCATGCCTTGTGTCGTAGAGGTCGCATTGACGATGGTATTGCCGCCGCTGATAGTGACAGATATATCGGAGTGGATGCCGTCGTCTTTTGAGTTGATGGTATTGTTACCGTTGACGATGGCAACGGCTCCAGCCGAAACCACGGCTTTGGGGTGACAATAATCTGTGCCAGACACCAAAAAGCGCGCGCCACTGGTTGTGATACTTAAAGTCGGACTACTGGTGGCGTTGCCGATTGTAATACCTTTGTCGGAAGTCAAACCCTTGCCGCCCGCACCTGAACAATTGGTCGTCAATGTGCCGCCTGTGACGACGATGGTTGAATCGGCTGTCAAAGCAGCAGGACTGTACGCATCTTTCACACCTGTGGGCAATGTATAGGTCGTTCCGATGCCTGTGTTGGTAACGTTTACATTACCTGCTGTCATATTGATGTTTTTATTAGAAGAAATGCCCTTAAAACCTGCACCCGAACCTGTCACCACCACGGTTGCCCCAGAAAGATTGAGGTGAGCAGCCGACTTGATACCTGCACAGTAAGAAGGGATAGCACCCGAGCCTGATGTTTCTAAAACAACACCTCCTGTGGCAATGATGGTGACTGTACCGCCACTTAGAGCCATATCTTGCGCCGATTGGATACCTTTCGATTGATTGCCATCTACTTTGCACTCGATACTACCGCCCTTGACAAACAAGGTACTGTCTGATTGGATGCACGTGCCGTTTTGGTTATTGACGGACAATGTCAAGCTGCCGTTGTTTATCGTTAAGATGCCTTCCGATTTGATACATTTAGCACCCGCATAGTCAGCCGTTGCCGTGCCGCTTGTACCCGAAACCAAAATTTGCGCACCTGTATTTGTTATTTTGACGATTGGAGAACCGCCCGCACTGCCAATCGTCATATTGCCGTCGGCAGAAAGACCTTTACCCGCTGTGCCAGATACAGTCAAGGTAAATGTGCCGCCTGTAATCGTCAAATCGGCATCCGTTGTAAAACAAGATGAAGAGTAGCTGTCCAAAACCCCCGTAGATTTGGTATAAGCCGCACCTGTGCCAGCCGTATTGATGGTAAATACCCCCTCAGTAATGATAATGCCTTTGCCCGATGAAAAACCTTTACCGCCGTTTGACGCTGTTGTGATTGTGATATTGTAAGTACCGCCATTGACTGTAATCAATGAATCCGATTTGACAGCTGTGGCATAAGCTGTTGTAAATCCGCTGCCAGAAGCCGTCAAAACAGCCGCACCCGATACATTGGCAATCACTGAGCCGCCTGTGAATAAGACATCTCTCGCATTGATGCCTCTCGAAGCGGCACCTGAAAGGGTTAAGTTAGCAGTACCGCCACTCATTGTGAAAAAGCCTTTGCCTGTCGTAATGCCTTTCGCACCGCTTGACGTTGACGCAACAGTGATTGAGCCTGCCGAAATAGAAACAGCACCATCACCCGCATCAATGCCATCGCTCGAAGAAGTGATATTGACACTACCGCCAGACATGGTAAAACCCTCTGAGTGAAAACCATCCGTAGTGGCCGACGAAACGATGATTGTGCCGTTTTGAACAGTAATCGTTGATGCTGCATTAATACCGTGTTTGACAACACCTGTCAGTTTTAATGTACCTGAATTGCTTATGACAACGGGTCCATTGGTGGTAATCGTACCGTTTTTGGTACTTGTGCTACCATCAGAAAGCGTATTGGTTGTACCCGCTGTCAATACAATATTGGCTGTTTTGGTCGTCGAAAGACTAAACACCGCACCACTTGGGTTGGTTAATGTCAAATTATTCAAAACCAATTTGACATCTTTATCGGTTGTCATTGACAAACTACCATTCGCGGTTGAACCCAAAATATTGTATTCCAAATTATCAATGCCCGAAGCAGCTGTCACTACCACCGTACCAGCTGTTGCCGTCATTGTCACGCCGCGTGTGGCATAAGGATTGATGATGGTTGCGTTTTCAGTACCGTTGTAGATGATATAGATTTTATCGAGATTGACAGTATTGGTCGTAAATGTGAGACTGTCAATGAATTTTTTTTGAATATTGAGTGTACTTGTCTCGCCTGTAATTTTAAATTTGGAATACGTATTATCCAATTGGATGCTGTCTATTGCCGATATTTCTTTGGCATACATCGTATTGCCAGAGTTATGCACGATGATTTTTTGTTGGCCAAAAGCACAATTGACCAATACGGAAAAGATGATGATTAAGTATGAATTTTTCATTTTTTGACAAATTTGAAAGTTGATTGATTGACTTGAACTAAATACAAACCCGCCGACAAGCCAGAAACATCCACGTTTTGGTCGTTGACATAAATGCCTTGATGCACCAGTTGCCCCGTCAAAGAATAGACCTTGACAGACATCCCCTCAGTATAATCCGATGTAATCTTGAAAAAATCTGAACTTGGATTGGGCGATAGGACAACTTTTTTCGCATCTGCCACAGACACGACCCCCGTTGTATTTTCCGTAAAAACAATTTTCCGAATGATGCTCACAGGAATAGTGGTCGGTGTGGTTGAGCCATCTATTTTGATGTACAGATTGTCTGATGCAAAATACAATTTACCAGTTGTTGCCACATCAAATGTTTGAATAGAGCCGCTGTAATAAAAGACTTTTATACTTGTTTGTGAAAAGGCTAAAGAACCTTTGAGCAGCAGCAAAAAGAGGGTGATTCGTCGGATATTATGCATACATTTTATCATTAAAAGTAAAATAAAAAAGGTTTGTCGTTCTTATCGTGTATTGGCTACACGAAGGGACTAAAATGTAGGTTGCGTACCGTATCCATAGGCGTTATTTTTTTAAAAAAACCTTTTTGCAATTAATTGACAATCAGCGTGTACAGATTTTCTGAAAAAAAATCATGCAGACAAGATGGAGAAAATGCGATGCTACAACTTGACAAACTTTTCAGTTTTTATAGAGCCATCGTCACCTTGTATTTTCAAGAAATAGATACCAACAGACAGCGATTGTGTCGGTACAAGAACAGCAGAAGACAACACGGTTTCCGCACTTTTTTGTGCCGAAACAAAAGTACGTCCTGTAATATCCACCACTTGTAGAGTCAGCGTCGCTATATCAGGTAAAGCATCGAAATGCACCGTCAAATCCGTTGAGGTAGGGTTGGGCGAGATTGTAAACGACCAATTATTCCCCTTTTGCGAAGCGCGTTCTAAGGCAATCGTTTTGGAATAAGTAGTGTTGCCCTCATCCAAATTTTCCATTTTCAGACGATAATACTGAGGGGTACTTGAGCGCAATATAGTTTTGTCGTCGTCTTCAAAAGTGTAGATTTGTTCCTGCGTCACATTGCGTGCTGCCACAAAACCCACGTCTTTAAAATCGTTTTTGCCGTTTGCTGACCTTTGTACGGTATAGCCTTTGAACCGTTTTTCGTTGACGACTACCCAATTCAGTTGGTTGTTTTGAGGTTGTACCCGCCCATCAAAACGAACCAATTCGACAGGAATCACGCCCGCCTCAAAAATAATTTTGCTGATGATACTGACAGGAATGGTCGTCGGTGTTGCCGCTTCATCCATTTGGATAGACAGATTGTCGGACTCAAAATAGAGTTTGCCCGTCGTCGTCACGTTGAAGGCTTGACTTGTGCCATTGTAGTAATAGACTTTTACACCTGTTTGTGAAAAACCCCAAATACTCGGACAGACAAGTAGCAGAAAAATCACTTGTTGAGTTATACGCATATTGAAGAATTGTGGTTGATAATTAATTGATATACTGGACTGCACGAAAAGACTCAAAAATGGGTTGCGTGAAGTATAAACTCCGTATTATATTTCCTTTGAATCACCATCCATACTTCGATAATTTTTTAGTTGAAAAACAGCGGCTTCGCTGCCGAAAAAATTAAAACCTCCCTCCGAAAAGCTCCCTCCACCGCCGCAGACAGCGTTGTTTAGACCCAGAAACACTTAATTACTGATGTTACGCACTAAACAGATTTCGCACTGTTTTTTGCTTTGCAAAAAAGACGTACAAGAAAAAGAATCTATCAGACCGAAGTTAATTTTGAATCGTTTTACGATTCAAAATTAACTTCGGTCTAAAAAAGATATTTTAAAGCACGCATTTCGAGCGAAGCGAGAAACAGTGAGTGAACTGTCGCTTGCGTAACATCAGTTATTAAGTATAACGAGGCCTTCATCATACTATAATTCCTTAATGACATCAATCTGTTTTTTGGGACATGTCGAAATCTTATAAATGAAACATCTGAAATAGAAGCGTTAAGGTAGAGATATTTGTAAAAATCAAAAAAAGTTTAATGATGTTCTTTAGATTTTTGTTATTACCATTTGAAGGATGCCATACATGCAGTAAAAAAGCCTATCAGCAAGATACTTTGATAGAATATATTGAAGTTCTGGAGATGCTATAGAGTTTAATATAAAAATTCACTTAGTTTAATTTTTGAAGAATTATCTATCTCGAAGTATCCTATTGGAAAAAAAAAATTTTTAATTTTGAATACTAAAACTCAGAAAGTTTATTTTAATTTGTGCTACTAATTCAATTTACCCGAACCTCTGAATGGGTATAACTTCTCAAAGCTTTATTTTTCCAATATCACACATTATTTTTTTGCAATGTAAAATATATAGACTCCGTCTCTCAAGATTGATAAACGTATTTTTGACACTTAACTTTATTGTACCCTTTAATTTTCAAAAGTCAAGTTAGATGAACCAAATGAACAAGAGTAATACATTTAATTAGGTTTAGAATTGTGTTAATTTAACACTATTTGCTTTTTACACTTTTTCTAGCCTAGTTATGAGTTTCAGATACAACAAGATAGCGTAGCATATTTTGGTATTGATGCGTGATAAAACCAAATATGAAATATGTATTAAAATAATAAGTAATCAGAAATAAGTTTTCGCGTGTTTGATACTCACTGTTTTGCGCTACGCGCAAAAGACGTACTTTGAAAGTTTTTCTATTGGAGCGAGCGATTTTTTGATTACAATTTTGGCTTTGCCAAAATTTTAATCAAAAAATCGCTCGCTCCTCAAATTCCTTTTCGCCGCCAGAGGCGGCGTTTGAAATGCACGAAAACTTATTTTTGGCTACTTAATAACGCTATGTATAGGCTTATACTAGGAGATTGAAAATGTTGAGGTATCACAGGCTTTATGACTCAAAGTTTGCGAAGCTGCATATTGAATTTAATAATTGTTTTTTTGACACTTATATATTGTATGAATTTAAAACCTTATTCGTTAACAAAATCAGACAAGTTCAATGAAAAAACGTCAATCACAGCTATGCTTGTTTTTAAGACATAAAACCCAACTTATGATACTGGGAATTATGTTTTTATTCACAACTTTTGTCAATGCTCAAATCACAGGGAAAGTGATATCTGGGAAAGATAAATCCCCGATGCCAGGAGTATCAGTAGTTGTTAAAGGAACATCAACAGGAGTAGTAACCGATTTAGATGGCAGTTTTAGCCTTAATAGTCAACTGGGATCTACCATAGTGTTTAGTTCAGTTGGATTTAAAACACAAGAGGTTGCTTTAACGAATCAAGTGGTACTTACCATTGAGTTAGAAGAAGATGAAAGTAGCCTCAGCGAAGTAGTTGTTACAGCTTTAGGCATCAAAAAGGATGCTAAAAAATTGGGTTATGCCACTTCAACTGTATCCGCAGAGCAATTAACAGAAAACCGAACCCCTAATTTTATTAACTCTCTTTCAGGTAAAGTAGCAGGCGTGAATATTTCTGGTTTAGGGACAGGTCCTGCAGGTACATCCAAAATCCGAATTCGTGGACAGTCTTCAATTAATGGTCAAAATGGTCCCTTAATAGTTGTTAATGGTGTACCTATTGATAATACAAACTTTGGTTATAATCCTGGCAATGCAGGGGCTGATAATTCCATTCAAGTAAGAGGTGGAGGCAATACTTCTGATGGCGGAGATGGTCTATCGAGTATCAATCCAGATGATATTGAAAGTATGACTGTTTTGAAAGGTGCAACTGCAGCAGCATTATATGGCTCTCGTGCAAAAGACGGGGTTATTATGATTACGACTAAAACCAAAGGCAATAGTAAAGGTATTGGTGTTACATTCAATTCTAATTTTACAAACGAAACACCCTTAGATTTTACAGATTATCAATATGAATATGGTCAAGGTGAAAACGGGGTACGTCCAACTGCACCTAATCCTACATCGGGTCAATGGTCGTTTGGTGAAAAAATACAGCCAGGCATGACACAGGTTTTATTCGACAATGTAACAGTGCCATATACACCTGTTTATAATCGTATTCGCAAATTTTTTAGAGATGGGCAAAACTTTACCAACACGATTTCACTCTCTACGAGTGGCGAAAAAGGTGGTATGAATCTTTCTTTTGCCAATATGGACAGTAAGGGGATTGTCCCTAATAATACTTTTAATAGGAAAACTATCAACCTGGGTTTTGCCTATGATTTAACTAAAAAACTGAGTTTTAATGGTAATATTAACTACTCAAACGAATATAACAAAAATCCACCGAATATTGCCAATCAAGACAATTCTATTCCTACGTCTTTATATAATTTGGCGAATACAATGCCTTTGGAGTTGATGGATGAAAAAAAATATAACCCACTAACAGGCAATGAGTATATCTATTCGCGTTTTCAAAACCGTACAAATCCGTACTGGACTCTAGCAGAACAGTTCCAAAATATCCGTAGAGATAGAATATTTGGCAATATCTCGATGAAATACAAATTGACAGATTGGTTGGCAATTCAAGGAAGGGTAGGGCAAGATTATTGGTCACGTGATCAAGATTACAATAACTTTCCAACAGGTCATGCATCATTGGCAGCAGCACCAGCGGGTTTTGTAAATGGCACATACACCCAAGAGTCTCGTCGTTTTAGAGAAACAAACGTTGATTTCTTACTGACAGCTACTAAAACTTTTGGCGATTTCGGTATTGATTTAACAGCAGGGGGGAATAAAATGTATCGTCGTTCTGACCTCAATTCCACACTTGTTCAAGATTTTGTAGTACGCGGGCTTTATACCATTATGAACGGTCGTGTGAAAGATCCTATTTATGGTTTATCAGAACGTGCTGTTAACTCTCTTTATGGTTCTGCAGAGTTTTCATTCAAGAATTTTTTATATTTAAATACAACAGTGCGCAATGATTGGTTCTCTACATTATCGCCAGAGAATCGGAGTATTTTATACCCCTCAGTATCTTTGAGTTATGTGTTGTCTGAGTCTTTTGCTAATCTGCCTGCATGGCTGCGTTTTGCCAAAGTGAGAGCGGCTTATGCTGAAGTAGGTAGCGATACAGACGTTTCACCTTATTCAAATAACTTGTTTTACGGTATAAATGCCAATTTATTAGCCAACCCTGCGGGAGCCTTACAGCCAGTTGGCGGTTCATTGGGAACGACTTTACCCAATCCCAACTTGCGCCCTATGCGTGCCAGTGAAAAAGAGGCAGGCTTAGAGTTACGTTTATTTGATAGCCGCGTGAATGTGGATTTTGCAGTCTATCAAAAACTAACAAAAGACCAAATCGTATCTGCACAAATTTCAGATGCTTCGGGCTTCGTCAATACCTTAATAAATAGTGGCAAAAGCCAAACCAACGGCGTTGAAATGCTATTGAATTTAGTACCTGTAAAAACAAAAGATTTCAGATGGGAATTCACAGCCAATGGTTCATATAACAAAACAAAAGTATTGAGCCTTTTAACAGACACAGAAGGTGAGAGAATTACTGTTGGTACACATGTTTTTAATGGGGAGTTGCGCCAAGTAGTGGGTCAAGAAATGGGTCAAATCTATGGTTTTGGATTCAAAAGAGATGCTCAAGGCAGACAGGTATTTGGTACAAATGGTATTCCCTTGCGTACAACTGATTTGATTTCATTTGGTTCTGCTTTACCAAAATGGGTGGGCGGTTTCACCAATAGCTTCAATTATAAAGGTATTTCATTATCATTTTTAATTGATTTCAAATTGGGTAACAAAATGTTGTCAGGTACAAATTTCAACTTAACCCGCCATGGTCTGCACAAACAGACCCTAACAGGACGTGACCAAGGTGGCATAGTAGGCGTAGGTGTGAATGAAAAAGGGGAAACCAATACAGTTAAAGCCAATCCTCAAGACTATTGGTCAGTGGTGCGTTCATTGGCTCTGATAGAGCCTGTTGTATATGACGGTGGTTACTGGAAGTTGCGCCAAATCACTGCCAGCTACGATATTTCACAATTCATCCCAAAGAGTTTCCCTATCAAAGGAGCTAAAATCAGTTTGGTTGGCAACAATGTTCTATTGTTGAAAAAATGGATTGACAATATTGACCCCGAGACATTTGGATATTCTTCTGACAACGTAGTGGGTATGGAATCAACAGGCTTGCCATCTACTCGCAGCATTGGCGTTAACTTAAATATTAAATTTTAAAAATAGTACCCCTCAGTATTTTTAATTATAAAAACCATAGATAGTCAAAAACCTATGTTTTTTAAAAAGTATTAAATATAAAATAATAAAAAATGAAACTATCAAAATATATCCATAAAATCCAGTTCGGACTATTGCTACTCCTCGTAGGCTTAGTATCGTGTGACAAAGGTTTTGACGATTTGAATATCAATAAAACCGCGGCTACGGCTATCAATCCCGTATTCACACTGAATAATGCAACCATCAATACAGCCCCTGTTTTTTCAACAATCGTTTATGAAACAAGTATTGTACAACAAATGGTTACACCCAATTCGGGCGTTTTGACGGGTGCCAATTTTAACCAAGACAGTCGCGACAATACACAGCAAATGTGGCAACGCTACTATCGCAATGTTATCAGAAATACTCAAGACGTGCTTGATCAAAGTAAAACGTTGACAACACGCACCAATTTGATACAAATGGCGCGTATTTTACAAGCACATGCTTTTATGGTATTGACAGATACCTATGGTGATGTGCCTTACACAGATGCGGCAAAAGGGTTTACTGATCAATTATTTTTGCCCAAATACGATGCTCAACAAACCATTTATGCAGGTATTATCAAGGAATTAACAGAAGCGAGTGCGGCTTTAGATGCCACTAAAACGGTTGAAACAGCAGACGTTTTGTATGGCGGAGACGTTGCAAAATGGAAGAAATTTGCCAACTCTTTGTTGTTACGTGCGGGTATGCGTTTGAGTAAAGTGGATGCTACTCAGGCACAATCGGTTGTCTCAAAAGCAGCAGCAGCAGGTGTTATTGAGCTAAACGCCGATAATGCTATGATTCGCCACGATGCAAACTATACTAATCCGAATGGTAACGTATTGAATGCCACAGAAGCAGCTAACCTTTACATGGCAACGCCTTTTGTAGAGTACCTTAAAAGTACAAAAGATCCTCGTCTGAAAGCTATTGGTGTGCGCTATGTAGGTGCAAAATCGGGTGCAGAACAAACAGCAGCTAAAGCTTCTACGGATACTACACTTTTTATTGGTATGCCAATGGGATATGATAATAATACAATAGCAACTCAGGTAACAAAGTTTGGTTTAGCCAGTTTCTATGATTTTACACAAGTCGATAGAACACGCATGGGTAAAAATACAGCACCTACATTTTTGGTTACAGCATCGCAAACGCAGCTGCTTTTGGCAGAAGCGGCTCAAAAAGGATGGGTCACAAGCACAACAGCTGCGGCAGCTTATGCCAAAGGTGTAAGATTGCACATGGAACAATTGGCTTCTTTTGATGCCAATTCCGCTGTAAGCGCAGCTCAAATAGATGCTTATCTAACCGCCAACCCCTTCGATGCCGCAAAAGCTTTGGAGCAAATCAATACACAATATTGGGTTGCTTCTTTTTTAAACGGACCCGAAGCTTGGGCAAATTTCCGTAGAAGTGGTTTCCCTGTATTGACACCCAACCCATTCCCCGGTAAGGCAATTAAGGGCACATTTATTCGCCGTTTGACTTACCCGAATTCGGAAATTTCGGTTAATAAAACCAATGTGAATGCAGCTATTGCACGTCAAGGAGCAGATGATTTAGACACAAAAGTTTGGTGGGATAAATAAAAATTTTGGAATCCACCCCCTCAGTATTTGGGTCTTGAGTCAATACTGAGGGGGGGATTTTATGCAAATAGGTCTCTACATAAACCCTCATAAGTGTCAATTTAACACATTTTTCAATTTAACAATTGCAAGTATGAACAACAAGAAAAATAAGACTCACTTACTTTGTGTCATAATACTTATAGGCATTGCCTATATGGCTAAAAGCCAACCACCAAGAGGCCCATTTGTTGTATCACCTAAGATAAATACTGATAAATCAGCCACTTTCCGTTATTTAGCACCCAATGCCAAAGAGGTAAAATTGAGTGGGCAATTCCTAAAAGCACCCCTCGCCATGACAAAAGATACGGCAGGTATTTGGAGTGTTACTACTGAACCTATCAAGCCCGATATCTATCCTTATAGTTTTCAAGTAGATGGAGTGACGGCAATGGATCCTGCAAACGTAGCTTTTTTCCCCAATGAAAGATTTAAAGCAAGTCTTGTAGATGTGCCAGCAGATGAACCTTTAGTTCATGCTTTAAAAGATGTACCACATGGCACCGTCACTTACGAATACTACCCCTCAGTATCTGGCACTACAGGCAGCGTTGTTGTGTACACACCGCCTGGTTATGAAAAAGAACGAGCAAAAAAATACCCTGTATATTACCTCATCAGCGGCACGACCGACACCGAAGAAACGTGGTTTAAGGTAGGAAAAACCAATTTGATTTTAGACAATCTTATTGCCGAAGGCAAAGCCAAACCCATGATTATTGTGATGCCTTATGGCAATATTGCCGCTCGAATTTCAGAACAAACGGTTGGCGGTACAAAACCTGCAGACCCTGTCGTCAGAGATAATGCCGACGCTGTAGCCCGTGCTAAAGCATTTGAAGACGATTTATTAAAAAATCTTTTACCCTATATTGAAAAAAACTACCGCACTATCAATAATCGTGAAAATAGAGCCATTGGCGGTTTTTCACGTGGTGGTGGTCAAACACTTAGGGCAGTTTTTAGTAATATGGACAAATTCGCTTGGGTGTGTAGTTACTCCTCTTTTTTATCGCCTACTGAAATGGACAATAACTTTAAGCATATCACGGCTGACCCTGCTAAAACCAATAAACAATTGAAATTATTCTGGGTAAGCGTGGGTGATGAGGATTTTCTGTATAAAGGAACACTTGAATTTATGGATTATTTGACTGCTAAAAAAGTGAATTTCAAACGCTTTGTAAATGATGGCGGGCATACTTGGATGAATACTAAAAAGTATCTCAATGAAACCGCTCAATTGCTTTTTAAATAACTATAAAATTCAATTTTAAAATGAAACAAATTCTTAATATACTTTTTCTATTTTCTGTTATAACCGCAGCAGCACAACCACCACGGGCGCCCTCAATCAGCTCACCTGATGTCCATGCGGATAATAGTATCACATTCCGTTTTTACTCAAAAACGGCTCAAAAAGTGAGCCTTAGTGGTGAGTTTTTAAAAAATCCAGTTGATTTGGTAAAAGATACTTCGGGCATTTGGAGTGTCACTGTACCGCCCGTTACACCTGATATTTATCCTTATAGTTTTACCGTTGATAATGTCCAAGTTGCCGACCCCAATAACACCTATATATTCGCCAATGAGCGTTTCAAACGCAGTATTGTAGAGGTAAAAGTTTTGTCAACTCTTTGCAATCGGGACACTTTTTCCCGTTTCAAACGCAGTATTGTAGAGGTAAAAGGGGATAAACCGCTTGTTCATGCGCTTCAAAATGTGCCACATGGCAAAATTAGTTACCGTTTATATAAATCGGCTACTTTGGGTGTTACACGTCAATTACTTGTTTATACACCGCTGGGATTGGATATGAATGGTAAAACAAAATACCCTGTGTTGTATCTCATTCACGGTGGTTCGGATACCGAAGAAACTTGGACAAAAGTGGGTCGTGCTAATTTTATAGCAGATAACCTAATAGCAGAAGGCAAGGCAAAACCGATGATAATCGTGATGCCTTATGGCAATGTGCGCCCAAACCCAATGCCCGATTTTACAAAAGATATGGTGAACGATATTGTCCCATTCATAGAAGCGAATTACCCTGTATTGACCGATAGTAAAAGCCGTGCAGTTGCAGGGTTTTCAGTAGGCGGCGGACAAACGCTGAATATTGGTTTGACAAATACCGATAAGTTTGCTTACGTGTGTTCGTATGCCCCTTATACAGCGACCGATGAATTTAAAAAGAATTTTACTGATTGGTCACCCAATGCCGAACTAATGAATAAGCAGTTAAAACTATTCACTATTAGTGTGGGTACGGAAGATTTTCTGTATGAAAGTGTGAAAAAGAACATCACCTTTTTTGAAGAAAAGAAAATTAAAGTAAAACCCTATATCGTATCGGGCGGACATACTTGGATGAATTGTAAGCAATACCTCGCTACTACACTACAAGAGATTTTTAAATAAAACCCGTTTTGATTTTTGATTTTAGGAGGAAGAAATCGTAAATCCAAAATCGTAACCCCCCTCAGTATTTTGAGATTTTTCATCATTATTTTTAAATTAAAACAATCAATAGCCATGAAAAAGCTGTTTTCGAGTGTCATTTTTACCATAGTTCTATATACATCTTTAAATGCTCAAAGCATATTAAAAGAAGCTCCTGTCGGTTTTGACCAATTAAAAACGGGCATTGCCAACGGTAAAATTGATACCATAACCTACGATTCAAAAACCGTAGGTACAAAACGAAAAACTTTAATATATACCCCACCCAATTTTTCAAAATCAAAGAAATACCCTGTTTTATACCTTTTGCATGGCATCGGCGGCGATGAAAAAGAATGGTTGAAAGGTGGTAATCCGCAAGCTATTTTAGATAATCTCTATGCCGAAAATAAAATTGAACCCATGATTGTGGTCATGCCAAATGGCAGAGCGATGAAAGACGACCGTGCTATTGGGAATATGTTTGACAGCTTAAAAGTGCAAGCCTTTGCCACTTTCGAGAAAGATTTATTGAATGATTTAATCCCTTTTATTGAAAAAAATTACCCTGTTTTAACCAATCGTGAAAGCCGCGCCATTGCGGGTCTTTCGATGGGCGGTGGGCAATCTTTGAATTTTGGCTTGGGTAACCTTGATAAATTCGCTTGGGTAGGTGGTTTTTCATCTGCGCCGAATACAAAAAAACCGAATGAATTAGTTCCCAATCCCGAAGATGCTAAAAACAAACTGAAACTGTTGTGGATTTCATGCGGCGATGCCGATGGGCTTATTTCTTTCAGTAAAAGGACACATGATTACTTGTATGAAAAAGGCGTTCCGCACATTTATTACATCGAGCCGGGCGTGCATGATTTCAAGGTTTGGAAAAATGGCTTGTATATGTTTTCACAGTTTTTATTTAAAACTGTGGACGTTTCGACTTTTCAAAAATATACCGTTTTAGGAACACCTGCGGCGACCAATATAAGGAACGCTAAGTATCCTCAAGTTTTACCCGATAATCGGGTGGTGTTCCGCATAAAAGCACCCGATGCTCAAAAAATGCAGATTGATTTAGGTAAAAAATACGATATGCAGCGTGATACTGGCGGCTATTGGGTTGTCACGACAGATTCCATCAGCGAAGGTTTTCATTATTATTCATTGATTATTGACGGCGTGGCGGTGGCAGACCCTGCGAGTGAGTCTTTTTACGGCATGGGGCGCATGGCAAGCGGCATCGAAATCCCTTTTACTGAGGGGGGGTATTATGCTTTAAAAGATGTGCCACATGGTGATATTCGCATCAAAAAATACTTTTCAAAAGCCTTGAATACTTGGCGTGAAATGTATGTTTATACACCACCGGGCTACGATAATTCTACGGAAAAATACCCTGTTTTATACATTTTACACGGCGGCGGTGAAGACCAAAGAGGTTGGGCAACGCAAGGCAAAACGGATTTGATTTTAGATAATCTTATCGCTGAAAACAAAGCCAAACCGATGATAATTGCTATGATTGATGGCAACGTCGGTATGCAAGGTGGTTTGGCTGGATTTAATGAAAACTCTTTAAAAGCATTTGAAAATGAGCTTAAAAATGGCGCAATGCCTTTCGTAGAAAGTAGTTTTAGAGTAAAAACAGATGCTAATAGCAGAGCTTTAGCAGGTTTGTCAATGGGTGGTTTGCAGACCCTTTATGCAGGTGTTAAAAACACGGATAAATTCGCTTATTTAGGCGTTTTTAGTTCTGGCTGGTTTGCCAACCGTACCGATATTTCAGAATCTCATTATGATTTTTTAAAAAAGAATACCGCTATGGTTAATACCAATTTAAAACAATTTTGGATTGCTATGGGTGGTAAAGAGGATATTGCTCATAATAACTGCAAGGTTATGATGGGTAAATACGATGAAATAGGCGTGAAATATACTTATAGCGAATATCGTGGCGGGCATACATGGCCTGTGTGGCGCAATAATTTGTACAATTTTGCTCAACTGCTTTTTAAATAAAAATCGAGATTGAATTTTAATAAAAATACTGAGGGGGTATCCGCAAGGCTTTTTAGAGCCAATAATTTTTAATAAGCAAGGGGTTTCAAAAGCTTTTTAATAAAAAATGAGGAAAATATTCTTTTTACACTTTTTAATTATTGCTGTTTTTTTTAATAAAACAAAGCTTTCGGGGCAAGTTGCAAAGGCTCAAAACCCCATCATTTTTGCCGATGTACCCGATATGTCCATGATTCGAGTAGGCGATACCTATTATATGAGCAGTACGACGATGCACATGAGTCCGGGGCTGCCAATTATGAAATCAAAAGACCTTGTGAATTGGAAAACCATTGGTTATGTCTATGATACGTTGGCGAATATGGATGAACTGAACTTGACGAACGGTAAAAGTACGTATGGCAGAGGCTCATGGGCAAGTAGTTTGAGATACCACAACGGCATTTTTTATGTCACGACTTTTGCCCAAACAACGGGTAAAACCTATATTTTTTCAACAAAAGACATTGAAAAAGGCAATTGGAAACAGATTTCTTTCAAGCCTTCTTATCACGACCACACTTTGTTTTTTGATGACGATGGACGTACTTATATGATTTATGGGGCGGGAAAACTCAAATTAATTGAACTTAATGAAGACCTTTCAAGCGTGAAACCCAATACAACCGAGCAAGTAATTATTGAAAACGCGAGTGCGCCGGCAGGTGAAAACATTATGCTCAATTCAGAAGGTTCGCAATTATTTAAGGTCAAAGGCAAATATTACCTGTTCAATATTGTGTGGCCCAAAGGCGGTATGCGGACTGTATTAATCCATAGAGCCGATAAAATTACAGGACCTTATGAAGGCAGGGTTGCCCTACAAGATAAAGGCGTTGCACAGGGCGGACTTATTGACATGCCCGATGGGCGATGGTTTTCATACCTTTTTAGAGATTATGGTGCGGTGGGGCGTATTCCGTATTTAGTGCCAGTGAAATGGGTGGATGGTTGGCCCGTATTGGGTGATGGGGGCAAAATACCCGAAACGCTCGACCTTCCCGCAGTGAAAAGTTTGATTCCGGGTATTGTCAATTTCGATGAATTTTCACGTAAAAAAGGAGAGCCTGCTTTGCCTTTAGCCTGGCAGTGGAATCATAATCCAGATAATAAATTATGGTCAATTTCTGAACGAAAAGGCTTTTTACGCTTGAAAACAGGGCGTATTGACACCAGTTTTGTTTTGGCGAGAAATACTTTGACCCAACGAACTATTGGACCTATTTGCTCGGGTATAACTTCTCTTGATGTTAAAAAAATGAAAGAGGGAGATTTTGCAGGATTGTGTGTTTTACAAAAAAACTATGGACAAATAGGCGTGCAAGTGGGGAAGGGTGTAAAATCCATCGTGGTAATAAGTGCAGAAACAGGCAAACCTGTTGAGGTTCAACGAATACCCCTCAATACCAATATCGTTTTTTTCAAAATAGAATGTGATTTCAGAGAAAAAACGGACTTAGCATATTTCTATTACAGCCTCGACGGAAAAGATTGGAAATCAATCGGCAAGCCTCTGAAAATGGCTTATACCCTGCCTCATTTTATGGGTTATCGCTTTGGGCTTTTTAATTATGCGACTAAAAATGTGGGCGGTTATGCAGACTTTGATTATTTTAAAATTGAGGATAAAATTTCAAAAATCAATTAATACCCCCTCAGTATTTTTAATGAAAATCCTATTTTATATTTAAAAAAACAGAGTGGAATGAAGGTTAAATACATTTTAATAATAGCCGTTTTATTTTTAACAGCGTGCAAGAAAGAAATTGCCACAGTTGGTATTCCTACGCCAGTTATACCTACAACTGCGAGTAATCTGAATCCCGATAGTTCGCATTTTAGCAAAACGCCCTACTATAATTATGTATTTCCTGAGACGGAAATCAGAACTATAGAAATTAAATTAGGGCAAGCGGCATGGGATAGTATTCAGCGGGATATGGAAAGCCTAACAGCTCGAAAATTTGGGAGCGCTACAACCATACCGGGAGTAGTCGTTCCACCTAAGGTAGGCGAACTTGACCAAGTGCCGGGCGATCCAATATATGTAAAAGCAGAGGTTAAACAGAATAACAATAATTGGCAAAAAGTAGGTTTTCGGCTAAAAGGCAATGCTTCATTGGCAGGTAGTTGGCGTAGTGGGGTTTACAAATTGCCTTTCAAATTAAAGTTTGATGAATTTGAAGACCAATATCCCGATATAAAAAATCAACGTTTTTTTGGGTTTCAAGAACTCTCTTTTGCCCCCAGTTATGGCGACAATACTTTTATGAAAGAAAAAATATTGACCGATTTATTCAGAAAAAGTGGCGTAATGGCTTGTAAAGTGGCTTATTATAGGGTTTATATTGACTTCGGACTGGGTTCAAAATATTGTGGTATTTACCAAGTTATTGAAACTGTCGAAGAGCATTTAGTAAAGAATCAAAGAAATGAAAAAGTAGGGAATGTGTACAAACCAGAGTCTACTTTTCAGCAATTTAAAGAAAGCGAGTTTGAAAAACAGAACAATAAAAGTGCTGCGGACTATTCTGATGTAAAACAACTTCTTTCGGTTTTACACAGCCCTTTGAGAACCACGAATCGGGCGCAATGGAAAAAAGATTTAGAGGCAATTTTTGATGTAAAAGAATTTTTAAAATATTTGGCTGTCAATAACACTGTTGGCAATTGGGATTCTTATGGAGTTCTTTACCACAATTCCTTTTTAGTCAATATCAATGGTATTTTGCATTGGGTGCCTTATGATTTGAATCTTTCTTTTCAGATGCGAGGTGGTTTGAATAATTCAAGAATCGCACTCACTTTTGGTATGGACGAAGTCACCAATCAGTGGCCTCTTATACGCTATGTGGTGGATGACCCCGAGTATTTTGCTTTTTATAAAGCCGCTGTAAAGGCGTTTATCGCCAATCATTTTACGCCTTCAACTATGCTTGAAAGTATCAGACAACATAAGGCGATTTTGCAGCCTTATTTGACTGGTAGTGGGGCAGAAGCGCCACCTTATAGCCATTTACCCAACTTTCAAAGTTTTGAGAGTGCGGTTACAAATTTAAGTGTTTATATCAATGATAGGTATCAAGCGGCATTGGCATTTTAAAGAAATGAAACATACCCCCTCAGTATTTCAACAAAAAACAAGCGAAATATGAAGCAAATAAGGTTAATAATTTTGTTTTTTCTCTTCTCTTCAATTTTAATAGCGCAACAAAAACCTATTATCATTGACGTAGATATGTCAAAAACCGTAGGCGAAATGCGCCCGTTTTGGTCGTATTTCGGCTATGATGAACCCAATTATACGTACCAAAAAGATGGGCAAAAACTTTTAACGGAATTAAAACAATTAAGCCCTACCACGGTATATGTTCGTGCGCATAACTTATTGACTTCAAAAGGTAATAGCCCTGCGCCTGACCTCAAATGGGGTTTTACGGATGCTTATAAAGAAGATAAAAATGGTAATCCGATATATAATTGGACGGTGGTTGATAGCATCATTGACGAGTATGTTAAAAGAGGTATGAAACCTTTGATGGAAATCGGTTTTATGCCAAAAGACCTTTCAACTAAGCCCGAACCTTACGAACATACGTGGAGCAAAGGGGGGAATATATGGACTGGCTGGACTTATCCGCCGAAAGATTACAATAAATGGCGCGAATTGGTGCATCAATGGGCAAAACATTCGATTGACCGATATGGAAAAACGGAGGTCACAAGCTGGTTGTGGGAAGTTTGGAATGAACCTGATATTGGCTATTGGTCGGGCACATTCGAGGAATATTGTAAAATGTACGATTATGCAGCCGATGGTTTGAAAAAGGCTTGTCCAGAATGTACCATTGGAGGCCCCCATACCACAAGCCCAAGGAGTGACAAAGCATACAGTTACCTCACGCGTTTTATCGAACATTGTTTGAAAGGAACAAATTATGCGACGGGTAAAATCGGTACGCCACTGCAATACATTGGCTTTCACGCCAAAGGTGCGCCTGAACTTGTGGACGGGCATATCCGCATGAATATGGGTGTGCAACTGAAGGATATTCAAAGGGCTTTTGAGGCGGTTAATTCATTTCCAGAGTTAAAAAACATACCCATTATCATTGGCGAGTGCGACCCCGAGGGTTGTGCAGCTTGCTCCGAAAAACGAGAACCTAAGTATGGTTATCGCAACGGAACAATGTATTCGAGCTATACAGCAGCCTCATTTTCAAGGATTTATGAGCTCATGGATACCTATAAAGTGAATTTAAAAGGTGCGGTTAGTTGGTCGTTTGAATTTGAAAATCAAGAGTGGTTTGCAGGGTTTAGGGATTTGGCGACGCACGGCGTTGATAAGCCTGTTTTAAATATTTTCAGAATGTTCGGTATGATGAGCGGTCAGCGTGTTTCGGTGAATACTGAAAAGGGTTTTAATGCAAAAGATATAATTGCCAATGGGGTACGAGGTGAACAAAATGATATCAACGCATTAGCGAGTAAAAACGGTAATTCTGCTTGGGTTATGGTGTGGAATTACAACGACCATAACTTGGAAGGCACCCCCTCAGTAGTTGAGTTAAATATTAAAGATTTGGATAAAAACAAAGTGCTGATTCATCATTATAGGGTGGATAATCAATTCAGTAATGCTTTTGAAAAATGGAAAGATATGGGCAAACCGCAGCAAGTTTCAGAAGCGGATTATAAAAAACTGGAACAAGCAGGGCAATTGCAATTATATACTTCGCCTGAGTGGAAAGAATCGGATAAAGGTATTTTACGATTAAAATTCGAACTGCCGAGGCAAGGGGTGTCGCTGATACAATTAACGTGGTAAATGAATCTTTTAATTAAAACAATCAAATTGAATATGAAAAGTAAATTTATAGCCGTCATAATTACTTGCATTTTACTAAGTAACATGGGTTTGACACAAACTACTATCATTGAAGATTTTAAACCCTCTTCTCTCAATCAACCAGGGCAGGAATACCCACAGGTAAACTCACAAGGTTATGCCCGTTTTAAAATTATTGCACCCGCAGCAGATAGCGTGCGCGTGAGCCTTGGGTTAGGTGGCAGAGGTGGCACTAAGCTGAAACAAATGCCAGATACCTCTTGGATGGGTACAACTGAGGGGCCTATGGATGAAGGTTTTCACTATTACAACGTCCGCATTGACGGTGGAAAATTCAACGACCCAGGTACTTTGAATTTTTATGGTAGTGTGCGTTGGGAAAGTGGTATTGAAATTCCTGCACACGACCAAGATTTTTATGCTCTTAAAAATGTACCTCATGGCAACGTTGTGCAAGTGCTTTTCCCGTCGCCGAGTACCAATACATCTCGGAGAGCATTTGTATATACACCGCCAGGCTATGAAAAAAGTAAATCAAAATACCCCGTTTTGTACTTGCAACATGGTTGGGGTGAGGATGAAACAGCATGGAGCAATCAAGGTCATGCCAATCTCATTATGGATAATATGATTGCGGAAGGTAAAATACAGCCGTTTATCATTGTCATGACTTATGGAATGACTAACGAAATAAAATTCGGTGGTCTTAGGAATTTTAAAATTGAGCCTTTCCAAACGGTTTTAGTAGATGAACTCATTCCTTATATAGATGCCAATTTCCGTACTATCGCCAAGTCATCGCATCGGGCTATGGCGGGTCTGTCAATGGGTGGCATGGAAACAAAAATGATTACATTGAACAAGCCCGATGTCTTTTCTTATTATGGTCTATTGAGCGGTGGTGTGTATGCTCCTGCCGATATCAAAGATAAATCGAAGGTTAAACTCATTTTCCTAAGTTGTGGCAGTAAAGAAAGACCCGATAGTGTAAAATCAGCAGCTACTGCTTTAAAGGATGCTGGTTTTAACGCTGTTTCTTATATTTCTGAAAATACGGCACATGAGTTTCAGACGTGGCGGCGTAGCTTGCATGAATTAGCTCCCCTTTTATTCAAATAAAAACCGACTTTTTGGGTGTCCAATACGGGGATATTTTTATACTAATTTTCTATAAAATTGATTTTATACATGAAATACCTGTTTATCAGCTTCCTAAGTTTGTGTTTTATAACGTTAAAAGCGCAAGATTATAAGTCCTTTCCGATGTGGAATGCCTCATTACCTACTGAGCTACGTCTAAACGACCTCGTCAGCCGCTTAACTTTAGAAGAGAAGGTGGCTCAAATGATAAATCATGCCCCCGCAGTACCCCGCCTCGGCATTCCTGCTTATGATTGGTGGAGTGAAATATTGCATGGCGTGGCAAGAACGCCTTTTAAAACAACGGTATATCCGCAAGCCATAGGTATGGCAGCGACTTGGGATACTGTTTCCCTAAAATGGATGGCGCATTATTCGGCATTGGAAGGTCGGGCTGTTTTTAATAAAGCGACTCGATTGGGCCGTAATGATGAGCGGTATTTGGGGTTGACTTATTGGACACCGAATATCAATATTTTCCGTGACCCTCGTTGGGGTCGAGGGCAAGAGACCTATGGTGAAGACCCATTTTTAACCAAATCATTTGGGTCGGCTTTTGTGCGCAGTTTGCAAGGCAATGACCCTAAATATTTGAAAGCGGCGGCGTGTGCCAAGCATTATGCCGTTCATTCAGGGCCCGAACCGTCACGCCATGTTGATAATTTTAACCCCTCAGTATATGACCTCTGGGATACTTATTTGCCCGCTTTTAAGGAGTTGATTGTCAATGCCAATGTCGAAGGAGTGATGTGTGCCTACAATGCTGTGAATGGTCAACCTTGTTGCGGCAGCGATTTATTGATGAATGATATTTTAAAAAATCAATGGAAATTTGATGGTTATGTCACCTCCGATTGTTGGGGAATTGAAGATTTTTTTAAATATCATAAAACACATAAAGATACTACAACGGCTGTTGTGGATGCTGTTTTGCACGGAACAGACGTGGAATGTGGTACCAATGCTTACCGTTCATTGGTAAAAGGTGTGAAAGAAGGCTTAATTAAAGAATCGCAAATTGATATTTCAGTAAAACACCTTTTTAGAACTCGTTATAAACTCGGGATGTTTGACCCGCCTTCGCAAGTGCCTTATGCTCAAACACCCGAAAGCATATTAGAAGCACCCGAACACAAAGCTCATGCTTTGAAAATGGCTCGCCAATCCATCGTTTTATTAAAAAATCAAAACAACACGCTACCCCTCAGTAAAAAGCTGAAAAAAATAGCCGTTTTAGGTCCCAATGCGGATAATAAAATTGCTGTTTTAGGTAATTACAATGGTGTGCCTTCTGAAATAGTAACGGCTTTACAAGGCATTAAAAGCAAGGTCGGCAATGGGGTAGAAGTGGTGTATGAAAAAGCCATTAATTTCACGAATGACACGCTTTTAGCTTATCAAAACATCAGTAATCAATTCAGTTTTGAAGGGAAACAAGGTTTTAAAGCAGAATATTTTGATAACGTTGAGCTCAAAGGGAATCCTTTAGCGACCCGTACCGAGAGCCAAATTGATAACTTTTGGCAAGAAGGGCAAGAGGTGGTGGGTACAATCAGAGCCAATAATTTTTCAGCACGATATACGGCTGATTTTACTGCAAAAGAGGACGGATATATCACTTTTGAAGTTGAAGGCGACGACGGTTACAAGTTTTTTATTGACGATAAAGAAGTACTAACGGCATGGGTACGCAACCGTTGGGGTGCTCGCCAATATCGTTTGGATACTAAAAAAGATGCTGTTTATAAACTCCGTTTGGAATATTGGCAAGGCGAAGGCAAAGCCGAAGTACACCTCCGAGCAGGGCATTTTGAAAAATCGAATACCCAAGCTTTAATCAATCGCATAAAAGATGCAGATGCTATTATTTATATTGGTGGTATATCTCCTCAATTAGAAGGCGAGGAAATGAAAGTCGATTTTGAAGGTTTTAACGGTGGCGACCGCACGTCAATTTTACTCCCCTCAGTACAAACCCGTTTTTTAAAAGAACTTAATAGTATAGGCAAACCTGTTGTTTTCGTCATGATGACAGGCAGTGCGATTGCTATTCCGAATGAAAACGCTGAAATTCCTGCTATCGTGAATGCATGGTACGGTGGTCAAAGTGCTGGTACAGCCTTAGCTGATGTATTGTTTGGCGATTATAATCCTGCGGGTCGTTTGCCTGTTACTTTTTATAAAAACGATAGCGATTTACCTGATTTCAAGGATTATTCGATGTCTAATCGTACGTATCGCTATTTTAAAGGTGAGGCTTTATATCCATTTGGCTTCGGCTTGAGTTATACAACTTTTATGTATTCCAACTTTAAAACGCCCGCCGCAATAAAAAATAATACGCCAATTACTGTTTCGGCAACAATAAAAAATTCGGGTAAAAAAGCAGGCGATGAAGTTGTGCAACTCTATGTTTCATATCCCGAAGCATCGGGCAAAGCACCTATTCGAGCTTTAAAAGGTTTTCAACGCATCAATTTAAAAGCAGGTGAAATCAAAACGGTAAGTTTCAAACTAACACCTGAGCAACTCACGCTGGTTGATGAAAACGGTAAAAGTTATCAACCCAAAGGAAAAGTAGAATTGAGTATCGGCGGTGGGCAACCAATGGTAAAAAACGCCACAACAAGCAATGTTTTAACTAAAAAAATAACGGTTTTATAAATCATGAAAAAATATATAACATGGGTTTTTGTGTTATTTTTTATGAAAATATCCGCACAAAACAACCTAAAATTGTGGTATAAGCAACCCACTGGTAATAATTGGACAAGTGCACTGCCGATAGGCAACGGCTTTGTCGCCGCAATGGTGTACGGCAATGTAGCAAGTGATACTTTCAAACTGAACGAAGGAACGGTTTGGTCGGGCAGTCCGCATCGCAATGATGCACCCAATGCGTTAGCAAATTTGCCAGAAGTGCGGCGTTTGATAGCCGAAGGAAAAAATACAGAAGCGCAAGAGTTAGCCCAAAAAAATTGGATAACCAAAGCCAACGGTATGAAATTTCAACCCGTTGGTAATCTCTGTTTGCAATTTAATAATCATGAAAATCCAACTGATTATTATCGAGAATTAAATATTTCAAATGCTACGACGACGACGAAATATAAAATCAATGGCGTAACTTTTACACGCACGGCGATTGCTTCATTATCGGATAAAGTGATTGTGATTCATTTGGCAGCCGATAAAAAAGGGCAAATTTCATTTGAAGCCAATTTTAAAAGTCCGCAAAAATCAAGCGTTTCAACTGATAAAAACAGCCTGATACTGAGGGGTATCACGAGCGACCACGAAGGCATTGAAGGAAAAGTAAAATTTACATCCATTGCCCGAATAGTGCCCGTAGGTGGTAAAATGACACCTTCTGAAACGGCTTTGAGCGTTAAAAATGCGGATGAAGCCACTATTTACATAGCCATTGCTACCAATTTTACGGATTATCAAACGTTGTCGGGTGATGAAAATAAGCGATGTGCAGACGTTTTGACCACATCCGTAAAAAAGCCTTTTAATACTCTTTTAAAAAGCCATATTACGACTTATCAAAAATATTTTAATCGGGTGTCATTTGACTTAGGTACGAGCGATGCGGCACAAATGCCAACAGACGAACGTATCAAAAATTTTGCAAGCGGTAATGACCCGCAGTTGGTGTCCTTATATTTTCAATTCGGACGCTACCTTTTAATTTCTTCTTCTCAAAAAGGCGGTCAACCAGCCAATTTGCAAGGTATTTGGAATGACAGAATGTCGCCGCCGTGGGATTCAAAATACACCATCAATATCAATACAGAAATGAATTATTGGCTCGCTGAAAACACAAATTTGACGGAAATGCACGAGCCTTTGATTCAAATGATACGGGAGTTGTCGGTAACGGGTCGCCAAACCGCCAAAGCCATGTATGGTGCCAACGGTTGGGTGGCGCATCATAATACCGACCTTTGGCGCAGTACGGGCATGGTGGACGGTGTATTTTGGGGTTTGTGGATGATAAGTAATGCGTGGCTTTCAAGCGGACATTTGTGGGAACG
Organism: Saprospiraceae bacterium; assembly: GCA_016787525.1. Classification (GTDB taxonomy): domain Bacteria; phylum Bacteroidota; class Bacteroidia; order Chitinophagales; family Saprospiraceae; genus JAAFJT01. The sequence goes on from JAEUUP010000012.1 coordinate 85,846, forward strand.
CTATGCGTATAACGGCGATGTGGCGTATTTAAAATCGGTTTATCCGATAATGAAAAGTGCATCGGAGTTCTTTTTAGATTTTTTAATTGAAGATAAAAAACACGGTTGGCTCATCGTCAGCCCGAGTATTTCACCTGAAAATGCGCCACAATCACGTCCAAATATCTCGATTACTGAGGGGGCAACGATGGATAATCAAGCCGTTTTCGAGCTTTTTACTAAAACAATTAGAGCCGCTGAAACCCTCAAAACCGATGCTGATTTTATTAAAAAAGTTAAAAATGCTCTTGAAAAATTGCCACCTATGCAAATTGGACAACATGGGCAATTGCAAGAATGGCTCGAAGATTTGGACAATCCCGAGGATAAACATCGCCATATTTCGCACCTCTACGGATTGTATCCTGCTGGTCAGGTGTCTGTTTATCGCAATCCAGAATTGTTCTCGGCAGCCCGCACCACTTTGGAGCATCGCGGCGATGTCTCAACGGGTTGGTCAATGGGTTGGAAAGTCAATTGGTGGGCAAGGCTTTTAGATGGCAATCGGGCTTTGACATTGATAAAAAATCAATTGTCGCCGCCTCAACAAAATAGTGGTGGCACATATCCCAATCTTTTTGATGCCCATCCGCCTTTTCAAATTGACGGCAATTTTGGTTGCACCGCAGGCATTGCCGAAATGTTGATGCAAAGCCACGACGGCACTATTCACCTTTTACCTGCTTTACCTGATGCTTGGCAAAATGGTTCAATCAAAGGCTTGCGGGCAAGAGGCGGTTTTGAAATAGTGAATATGGTATGGAAAGATGGTAAGATTACAAAATTGGTTATTAAATCAAAATTAGGTGGTAATTGCCGACTACGTTTACCCAATACTTTAAAAATAGCCGGTCTGAAAAGGGTAAATACTGTCCGACAGGACTCCTTCGGAGAGGGGGTAAATCCGAATCCATTTTACCAAATTGAAACGATTAAAACGCCTTTAATATCAGATAAGGCACAGTTGCTAAAACTCGCTATTCCTGCTACTGAAGTCTTTGATTTAAATACGACAGCAGGCGGTATTTATGAATTTAAAATTTAGATTAGATTAATTTTTAAAACAACTGCAACCATGGAATTAACTTTTAATAATATTATTTCTACGGAGGAAGAACTCCGTGCAATATTGGGATATCCCAGCGAAATAGTTACCCGAAAAACTATAAGCTATATAGATGAGCATTGCAAGAGTTTTATTGAAAATTCGCCATTTATTACAATTGCAACTTCTGATTTGCATGGCAATTTTGATGTTTCACCAAAAGGGGATCCGGCAGGGTTCGTAAAGATTATGGACGACAAAACTTTGGCAATTCCTGATAGACCCGGAAATGCCAAAGCTGATACTTTGACCAATATCATTAAAAACCCATACGTAGGTTTGATTTTTTTAATTCCCGGCATTAAAGAAACGCTAAGAATCAATGGAGAGGCTAAAATTGTAACCGATGAAAGCATTTTAGAGCTATTAAGTTGCGATGGCAAAAAGCCTCTATTCGCCATAATTGTCACAGTAAAAGAAGCTTTTTTGCATTGTGCTAAATGTATGATTAGGTCAAAATTATGGAAAACCTATGAAGAAAATAAGGCGCGTCCTGTACCAATATTAGCCAAAGCATTGGTTGACCATGGTAAGTTGGATATATCTGTTCAAGAATTGGATGATATGATAAAAAATGATGAAAAAACAAATTTGTATTAAAATTTAAATCAAACTTAATATGTATAACAAACTCAAAAATTTTGCTAAAGCCTTGCCTTTAGCTTTTTTACTCTTTAGTGTAGAGCGCACAATGGGTCAAGACGGTACAATTTATCCACTCGACGCACCTGCTGAACCAAAAGCCATTTTGTTGAATACCGGCGGTGTAGAAAATCAACCCGCCAAAGAATCATGGTTTAAACAATGGGGAGACCCAATGGCCCGCAACATTACCGTTGCGACACTTACACCTTTTTTGCCAGAACTGGGTAAGGCAAATGGTGCTGCCGTTATTGTAGCCCCCGGTGGCGGTTACAGATGGCTTTCAATGGGCAACGAAGGTTGGGAAGTTGCCGAGGCATTGGCAAAACAAGGTATCGCCGCTTTCGTTCTCAAATACCGCTTGCATCCTACGCCTGAATCTCTTGAAGATTTTAAAGCTTGGATGAATCGCCCACGAACAGCCCCAGCACCTTCTTCTGATACGACTAAAAAAGCACCACCACCACCTGCTCTTGACCTTTCCAATCAGTTAGCAGATGCTGAAGCCGCTTATGCCATGATAATCAAACGCGCTAAAGAATGGGGTGTTGATGTAGATAGAATCGGTATGATAGGTTTTTCGGCAGGTGCGGGTCTTACAATGCACTCGACACTACACTCGAAAACGATGAAACTGGCATTTATTGGGCCAATCTATGGTGGTATGGGTCCCGTTGAAGTTCCGAAGAATGCGCCACCGATGTTCAATGTTATTGCCAGTGACGATTTTCTATTCAGAGGGCAATTTGGTGTTATTGATTCTTGGTTCAAGGCAGGCATACCTGTTGAGTTTCATCTTTATCAAAATGGTGGTCATGGATTCGGTTTGGGCAATCCCAATCGTACCAGCAATCGTTGGTTTGATGCATTTATCCATTGGTTGGATGTGAATGGTTTTCTTAAAGCCAAAGCGGGTAAGTGATAAAATTCAAATTTGTATTAAAATAGAAGATGCAAATCATTAAAATTTTAAATCAAATAATCGCCTTTCTTCTGGAACTTGGTATGCTATCAGCAATGGGTTATTGGGGTTATCTGCAGGGTAAAACAAAAATTACTCAATACCTTATAGCCATTCTGCTGATAGCTACTGGCATTGCACTTTGGGCTTATTTTGCTGCCCCAAAGTCCGCTAATCGCCTATCATTGGAATATCGAATGGTTTTTGAATTAGTGCTGTTTTTATTATCCACTTGGATGATTTATAAATCTGGATACACTTCATTTGCTATCGCCTTCGGTATAATAAGTCTTTTAAATCTTGTAGTAGAGTACTTTTTGGGTGAATAAATTGCATTTACGTTCATTATATTTTAATATCATCTAAAAAGCATTCATAAAATTCCTCAATACTGAGGGGGTGGTAATCTCAATTTATTTTACAAAAAATGCGAATACTGCTTGAATTGGCTTCATATTTTTTAAAACTACTCACTATTTTTGTAATAAAACGGCGGGTAAGATGTAATTAGAAACAATTTTATTGACTTGCTGATGCGCATAAGATTGTCCATAAGCCGTTGCAGTTATTACAATAACCAGTGGTTGGTCTTTGAATATGATAATATGATTACCGCCGTTGCCTGCACAATAAAAGGCTTCATATAAGTTATTTTGGACTTGAAATGTTTTATTCCAGAACAAAAAGCCATAAAATTCATTGTTTCTGCCGTGTATTGGTTGGTGTTTTGTAAAGGTTTTATTGACCCATTTTTTCGGAATTATTTGCTTACTATGCCATTTGCCACCGTTTTTATAAAGTTGTCCGTATTTAGCAAAATCCAGAGCGTTCATTTGAATACCTCCTGCCGTATTAGGCACTTTTTGAGGAGTGTATTGCCATTGATAATTAGTAATACCCAAAGGCTGAAACAGCTTTTCGTGGGCATATTTTTCAAGACCACCAGCAACATTTTTATTTAAAATATCTCCTAAAAGCACAACTCCTGCGGTGAAATATTGCCATTTTTGGGGTGAATTGTCCGTTTTAGTGGGCAAATCGAGTGTGAATTTCACCCAATCATCGGTTGGATACATATTTTCTTCATTGCCTGCCGACGTGTCATCTTCATCATTACCGTCAAAAGCAGAACTCATTGTCAAAAGGTCTTTAATAGTGATATTTTCCTTTGAAATTGAAGGGTTTTTAAAAGCATTTAAGCTATAAAAGTCTTTTAATTTTTGATTTTCAGATTTTAAATATTTGTCTTGAATAGCAATGCCTGCAATAGTGGAAGCGAATGATTTACCAACAGAACGAGGGTCATGTAGTGTGTTTCTATTTTCACCATTAAAATATTCTTCTATTAAAAGTTCGCCATTTTTAACAACAATAACACTGCTTATTTTCTTAAAAATGCCTTCCTCAATACTCCCTTTTAACGTTTTTATTTTGTTTTTATCAAAATTATGTTTTGAAATGCCGAAACCGCTATAAGGTTGGATTGGGTTCAATTCAATGTTTTCGATATGGATTAGAGGTTTTCTTTCAACAAACAAATTAAGGCTACCCGAAGCGATTAATTCGCCTATTTTAATGTTACTGGTTTTTAAATAAGTTCTGATTTCCATTTTTAAAACGTGCGACCCCTCAGTCAAAACACTGTCACCACCCGACCGCATGAACCGATTCCAATAAGATTCACTCCAAATTCCATTGCTTTGTTCATTATTAATAAGTGGTTTATTGATAAATGTGGCACTGTGTTGAACGCTCACATAGGGCGCACCGGGCAATAAATTACTCTGATACACTAATTTATCATCAACGAATAAACTAAACTGATAATTCCCGATTTTGACAAGCGAATCGGCGGGTAAAGAAGGGTCTATACGATGCAAATAATTAGTAGCAGAATTGCCCATGAAAGCAACAAAATAAAGATTGCTCTTATTCGTGAGCTTATAAGTGGTCAAAAAATCAGAATTTTTCAGTTCTGACTGAGGGGTAGGTTTTGAGCAGAAAAAAATTTTGCCTACATTATTCCGATGCAGTTCCGATGTGATGCCATCAGTTTTAACAATATCACTGACTTGTGCAGCTACATTTGGAAGTATAAAAAGCGTTAAAAACACCGATACAAAAAAAGGCTTCATAGTTTCGTTTTAAAAGAATGAAGCACAAAATTACTTGGTAAGCAGTGATAAAAATAGAACGAAATTAACATTACCCATTTTACCCATGAAGTAATTTTTTGTATGCCAAAGGTGTCGTTTGCATTGCATTTTTAAAACAACGATTCAAGTGACTTTGGTCTGCAAACCCGCATTTATAGGCTATTTCAGTGATTGATAATGCTTTATTGGGCAATAAATGGAGCGATTTTTCGACCCTTAGTTTACGGATATACTCACCTAAAGTGCAATGAAAATGCTTCGGAAAATCCCTTGAAAGATGAACGGGATGTATCTCTACGGATTGTGCCAAATTTTCAAGGGAAAATGTTTTATAAAATTCATCATGCAAAATTGCCTTTATTTTGGCAACCCATTGCGGCGGATTTTTATATGTTTTGGACGTATTATGAGCCGTCATTTTACCAAAAACCTGCAATAATAAATCTTGAATAGAAAGCGATGCCACATCATCAAGTCCCTTCGTTTCTTTAAAAATTTTATAAAACAGAAACTTGACATCTGGATTTGAGATATTGAGACTTCCTTGCAAAGCCGCAATATCAAAAGCCAAATTTTTAAACCAGTCTCCCTCTAATTCGACATGAAAACCCCTCGTAAATACATCTGGTTTAATATTATAATGAGGCTCTTGCCAATTATGAAACAGTAAACTCCCTGCAGAACAAGTATAAACCTCCTTTTTATTGCCTTCAATTATTTGACCTTGAAGAATAAAAGTGAAATAGGCATTTTCGTGATAATGCCAGTCCACTTTTTTATGCGTATATTCTGTATCTGTTAAAACGATGTTGTCTAATTCGATAGTTTGATTTGTTTCACCATAAAATTCTCCTGATTGTAAATACCTCATCTTCTATTTTTAGTGTAAAATAGGCTTTATTAAAATATAGTTTTTTCCAAAAACTGCTTGCCTTTTTAAAGCAAAGTAAACGTATTTTATTTTTAAAAGTATGACTAAAGCCAAATAATTATTGATTTATACTTGATTAAGGCTAATTAAAATCTAGAAATTCTTAACTTACACGTTGTTTAGCGTGTTTAATTAGCCCTTAGTAGAAATTAATCTATTGGCATATGAAATTAATAAGTGTCATTTATACATTTGTTAGAGTCTTTGGATAATAGTAGAACCCTTTTAGCCATACTTGGGCACATCGTGACAACTCCTTTTCGTAAAGTGCCAAAGTATAATTAGATAACTCACTTTTTTAATTTTTGTCTATTTAAAAATAATTTTACATGAAAAACCACACATTATTTTTATTCTTATTAACTGTTTTAGCTACTCCATTATTCAGCCAACAAGTGACTTTATCGCCAGAGCAGATAAAAGCCTTAACACCCAGTTGGACCGGTGAACGTTCAACTGATGGCAGACCCAAAGTACCCGATAAATGGTTTGAACGCCTTAAAGCCGTCCGCCTTGAAGAAGCATGGGGCATATTAAGGAACAATGGCTATCATAACCAATTTGAAGGTGATTGGATGGTTTTGAACCCTGATTCGGCTATGGTGGGAAGGGTAGTAACTGCGCAATATCTGCCTTTGCGCCCCGATTATGATAAAATTATAAAAGATAAAGGCAAAGAGGAAAAGCGCATAGGGGCAACCAATTCATGGACGATAGATATGTTGAAAGAAGGTGATATTTATGTGGCTGACAGTTATGGTAAAATCGTTGATGGCACTTTAATCGGCGATAATTTGGGCAATGCCATTTATGCAAAATCAAAGCGTGGTGTCATTTTTTACGGTTCTGTGCGTGACGTTGAAGGTTTATCAGAAATTAAAGGTTTCAATGCATGGATTAAAGGATATGACCCTTCCTATATACAACAAATGATGTTGGGCGGTATCAATGTGCCTATTCGCATTGGTCGAGCGACTGTTTTGCCGGGCGATGTGGCTTTAGCTAAAAAGGGCGGCATCGTGTTCATACCTGCTCATTTGGTGGAAGATGTTGTTTTAAATGCTGAATTTATTGCCTTGCGTGATGCTTTTGGACATCAACGTTTGCGTGAAGGCAAATACACCCCCGGTCAAATTGATACACAATGGACGGCTGATATTAAAACAGATTTTTTAAAATGGCTCGATGACAATCCGTCAAAATTACCCATGACTCGTCAAGAATTGGACAGTTTTATGAAGAATAGAACCTGGTAATTCGTAAATATTTACCCCCTCAGTATTTATTACATTTTTTAATTTTTTAATTTAAAAGCTATGAAAATCACACCATCTGAAAAATTCCTCGCCAAATTTGGTATTAAAAATAATGCAGTTGAAACAACTGAACCATCTAAGAACGAGCCAAATAGCCGTCGCTCTTTTTTCAAAAATGCAGCACTCGGAGGGCTTTCTTTAAGTTCATTCATGAATAGCTCGATAGAAGAGACCTTAGAGCATAGTACTTCAAAAGTACGCCGTACATCAAGTCCTTCGGAGTTGAAAATTACAGATATGCGCTATTGTACCATTATGAACCCAGGGCGTTGCTCTATCATTCGTATAGATACCAATCAAGGCATTTCGGGATATGGTGAGGTGCGAGATGGAGCTGATTGGCGATATGCTTTGTTTTTAAAAAGCCGCATTTTAGGGATGAACCCTTGCAGTGTGGAGCAAATTTTTAAAAGGGTAAAACAATTTGGTTTTCATGCGCGTCAAGCGGGCGGCGTGTGTGCCGTTGAAATGGCACTTTGGGATTTGGCAGGAAAAGCTTATAATGTGCCAGCCTATCAACTGATTGGTGGCAAATATCGTGACAAAGTGCGCTTGTATGCCGATACACCACAGGTGAAAAACCCCGACGAATTTGCAGCTAAAATGAAAGACCGTTTGGTCGAAAAAGGGTTTACTTTTTTAAAAATGGACTTCGGAATTGAATTGATAAAAGATATTCCAGGCACTATTGTCAACTCTAACTTTTGGGATGTGGGTCGCCAGTGGTCGAACGCACCTATGACTTATGGTTCGGCTTTACATCCGCTTACGCAAGTACAAATTACAGATAAAGGGCTTGAAGAATTGGTAAAATATGTCGCCAGAGTCAGAGAAGCCGTAGGTTATGAAATTCCATTGGCTTCTGACCATTACGGGCATTTTGACCATAATAATGCTATTCGCTTAGGAAAAGCTGTTGAAAAATACCGTTTGGCTTGGCTCGAAGACCTTGTACCTTGGCATTTGACAGAACATTGGAAAGAAATCAGTCGCGCCATTGAAACGCCCACTTGCACAGGGGAGGATATTTATTTAAAAGAAGAGTTTATAAAGCTCATTGACCAACGAGCAGTGGATATTGTTCACCCTGATTTAGCAACGTCTGGTGGCTTATTGGAGACTAAAAAAATTGGCGATTATGCCCAAGAAAAGGGCGTAGCTATGGCCATGCACTTCGCTGGCACACCTGTTTCTTTTATGGCAAATGTACACTGTGCGGCAGCTACAGAGAATTTTATGGCTTTAGAACATCATTCGGTAGATTTAGATTGGTGGTCGAGCCTTGTCAAAACGAAAGACGGCAAACCTATTGCTGAAAAAGGCTTTGCCAATGTGCCTGATACGCCAGGTTTGGGTGTTGAACTGAATTTGGAAGAGATGAAAAAACACCTCGACCCTGAAAACAAAACGTTCTTCGACCCTACGCCTGAGTGGGATAAAGTAAGGTCATGGGATAGGCTGTGGAGTTAGTTTTGATTAATAGGAACAATATCAGCCCTATGGGCTTTACAATCAATTTTTTTGTAGAAATACTGAGGGGTATCTAATTTTTTAAAATTTAAACAAAACGGAAATGTTTAAACAGAAATCTTCTGTTTTTTATGGTTTGGCGGGGGTATTACTTTTAGTATATCTCGGTTTGACTCTCAATCAAATGCACCAATGGGCTGGCTGGTTATTGGTGGCGTTTTTTCTATGTTTGGCTATGGGTTTTAGGAGTCATCATTTTCTAAAATCTTTGTCTTTCACGGTCATCATTTTTGCGGCGGTATCGTTGGCGATGTATCATCCCGAATACTTTTTGGATTGGGGTGGCTTCAAACTAAGTGGTTTGATTATCCCATTGATTCAAATTATCATGTTTGGCATGGGAACGTCTATGAGTCTAAACGATTTTTCTGCCGTTATTAAAACGCCGAAAGGCGTTGTCATTGGCGTTTTAAGTCAATTTATTATTATGCCTATAATGGGTTATTCATTGGCTTCAATAACCAATTTTGAACCCGAGATAGCCGCAGGCATTGTCTTAATAGGCTGTGCACCAAGTGGATTAGCTTCTAATGTCATGGCATATTTAGCCAAAGCCAATTTGGCATTATCACTCACCATTACGTCTATCACAACTTTATTGGCACCATTTATAACACCTGTTTTAATGAAATTATTAGCGGGTGCATTGGTTGAAATAGACGTTTTGAAAATGATGTGGGATATTATTAAAATGATAATTATACCCATCGGCGCAGGTCTGATTTTTAATAAACTTTTATCAGGAAAATCAAAATGGGTTGACGATGCGATGCCCATTATTTCAATGGCGGGTATTGCGTGCATTTTAGTGGTGATTACAGCTGCAGGTCGAGAAAATTTACTTAAAATAGGTCCTACACTCATCGGTGTTGTTGTCATTCACAATCTTTTTGGCTATTTTTTAGGGTATTGGTCGGGTCGTTTGTTCAAATTGCCCGAAAGCGATTGCCGTACTATTGCCATTGAAGTCGGTATGCAAAATGCGGGCTTGGCATCAGGTATAGCTAAAGAAATGGGCAAAATAGCCACTATTGGTTTAGCCCCTGCCGTTTTTGGTCCTCTTATGAATATTTCAGGTTCGACTTTAGCGAGTTGGTGGCATAGTCGGTTACCTAAAAATAACGATTCAGAAGCGTGAAATACTGAGGGGGTAAGATTGACGATTTAAGAGTATTTTAATTTTAAATAAAAACGATTTAACCATGTTAAAGTCAAACTACATAGTTTTAATTTTTCTGCTTTTTAATATATGCTCTAAAGCAAATGCTCAACAAATTTCAAAGGAAGACCTCCTGTTTCTTACGCCCGAATGGAAGGGCGAACGCTTCCCTGATGGTCGGCCAAAAGTGCCAGATGCTTTGCTTGACCGCTTAAAAGCCGTCACTTTGGAAGAGGCATGGGCGGTGTTGCGGAATGAAAATTTTAAGCACCAATACGATGATGGTTGGCAAATGATCAACCCCGATAGCGTCTTAGTTGGTAGGGCGGTAACGGCTATATTTGTTCCTGGAAGACCTGATATTCACCGCGTTATTGATAAAAAAGGGCATGAAAAAGATGGGCGTGTCAAAGCTCAAAATTCATGGACAATTGATATGCTTGTCAAACGAGATGTGTATGTCGTTGACCAATTTGGCGCACATGAAGATGGTCCTACGATTGGCGATAATTTGGGCAATTCAATTTATGCTAAAACAGGCAACGGCATTGTCTATGACGGTGCTGTTCGGGATATTAATGGTTTGAAGGAGTTAAAATCTTTTACCTCATTTTTTCGCAGCTATCACCCGTCACATCATTTGAATAATCCCGATGGGCAACTAAATACAACCTTAGTCGGTATCAATCAACCGACCCGAATCGGTAAAGCGACTGTTATGCCCGGCGATGTTGTATTGGGTCGTGATGGTGGCGTGCTATTTATTCCACCACACTTATTAGAAAAAGTGGTAAAAATATCTGAAATCGTGCGCCTACGCGATATGTTCGGACATCAACGTCTGCGTGAACAAAAGTACACGCCTGGACAAATTGATACCAAATGGAGTGATGAAATCGAAAAAGATTTTTCACAATGGCTAACGCAGCATATTGATAAATTGCCTGTGCCGAAAGAACAAATTCAGCAATATTTGAAAGAAAGAACGTGGTGATTCGATTTCGGATATGGGATTTCGGATTTTACAAATGTTTTTTCGAAATCAAGTACCCCCTCAGTATTTCTTAGGTTTTAAGAGAATTGTTTTTAGTTTTTTTAAAATAAAAATAAATGGAAAATCAATCAAGCAGACGCTCGTTTTTCAAAAAAGCGGCTATCGCTGCCGCTATGACAAATATTGCCCCGATAACGACTTTCGGACAAGGCTATCAAACAGCTATTGATAAAACGCCTAAAATGTCGTCGCCATCAGATTTGAAAATTACGGACGTAAAATGTGGCTATGTAAAAGGCAGCGTTTTTGTTAAAATATATTCCAATCAAGGTATTTGGGGTTGCGGCGAAGGCGTTGATGCGATACCCGGTACCTATCATTTGGTTAAAAATTTTGGCAATCGCATAAAGGGTAAAAATCCTTTGAATGTGCACCGTTTATTCGAGGATATTCGCCGAGGCGGTTTTTTTCAAGGGGCGCAATCGGGCATGTATGTTGCTGTTTTATCAGCTATTGAAACGGCACTGTGGGATTTAGCTGGAAAGGCTTTGAATTTGCCTGTTTATCAATTATTAGGTGGAAAATTTAGGGATAAAGTGCGGGTTTATTGCGATACGGCACTGTATCAGCGCAATTTACCAACGCCAAAAGATTTTGCAGAAGCCGCATTAAAATCTAAAAATATGGGTTTTAATGCTATAAAATTCGACTTAGACCAAGCCAATGACCCAGGTAAATATGACTTGTACAATTGGACAGCCAGCCCGAAAGAGTTGCGCCGTATGTACGACCAAATTGCTGCCGCCCGTGAAGCTGTTGGACCTGACATCGATATTTGCGTAGATATGCACGGACGATATGATGCGCCAACAGGTCAAGCCGTTGCTAAAATGTTAGAACCCTTGAAATTGATGTGGTTGGAAGAACCTATACCCGCCGAAAATCCAGAGGTGTACAAAACCATTAGTGACTCTACAACTACACCTATTTGTGCAGGTGAAAACCACTATTTAGCGCATGGATTCAGGCGATTATTGGAAATTGGCGCAGTGGATATCATCATGCCCGATTTGCAAAAAGCAGGCGGTTTGGGTGAAGGTCAGCGCATTGCCAATTTATCTAATTTGTATTATGTGCCTTTTGCGCCGCATATGGTTGCGTCGTTTTTAGGGGCGATGGCATCGGCTCATGTCTGTGCTTCAGTGCCTAATTTCTTGATTTTGGAATGGCAATCGTATTTCCATACCGACCCGATGTTTAAAGATATAGTTAAATATGAAGGTGAATGGGTCAGTAATAGTTTTATAACAGTTTCTGAAAAACCAGGGATTGGCGTTGATATTAATGAAGAAGGTATGAAGAAATATGCTATACCTAATGTTCCGTTTTTTGAGTGAACTGTGTGATGAGTGGTTATAATGTATCTGGTTCTCTAACAAATAGGAAAGGTGTTATAGAATAGAGTCGAATTTTGCCTCAATATTGAGACAAAATTCGACTCCACTCTAATCTAAAAGATTTCTTTATAATACCATTTTGACAGTAAGCGGTAAGTTTTAAAACAGTTGGAACTCGAATCATTCCGTTCGCAACGATTTCACAGGATTGGCTACCGCCGCTTTTACTGCTTGAAAACTCACTGTTAAAAGGGCGATTAATAAAGCAATGAAACCTGCGGAAGCGAAAACCCACCATTCAATGGTTACTTGATAGGCATAATTTTGTAACCATTGATTCATGAAATACGATGCAAGCGGGGTGGCAATTAAGAAAGCAATTGAAATCAGTATGATAAATTCTTTTGAAAAAAGATAAACGATGTTGGCAATGGATGCGCCCAATACTTTACGAATGCCCACTTCTTTGATGCGTTGTATAGCCATAAATGAAGCTAAACCATACAAACCCAGACAACTAAGAAATATGGCAATGATGGCACAAATTTTATATAATTGTGCTAATTGGCTTTCTTGATTGTAAAAATTGGCAATTTTTTCATCTAAAAATCGATATTCATAGACATAGTTTGGAAATGTCTGCTCCCATATTTTTTGGATGGTTTGCATAGTAGAAGCTATGTTTACTGTTGGGAGTTTTATAGAGGCTTGACGGTACATGGTCGAATTCGTTGCCATAAGCAATGGTGCTAAACCATGGTGCAAGGACCTGTCATTAAAATCTTTCACGACACCGACCACAGGGCATTTTATCAAACCACCCATGATGCTTATTTCTTTATTTAAAATATCTTCTAGATTTTTAATTCCTAAACTTTTCACCAAGGATTCATTCACCAAAAACTCCTGTGTAAAAGGAGAAGGTTTTAGGTTTTTTCCTGCGACTAATTGAAGTTTGTAAGTGGGCACATAATCATCGTCCACGAATTTGGTAATAGCTTGAAAATCAGCGTCTTTAATTGCATGGTCAAATTTAAATTTAGTGAAAGTATTGTTATTTTCTTCAATCGGAGAGTTAGAATTAAAACTAACGGCTTGTACACCGTTTAATAATAATTTTTGTTTTAAATAATCTGTCAAGTTATTACCCGTACTATCGGGGCGATAAGGAATATTTACAATAGCATTTTTATCAAAACCTAGTGGCTGATTCATAAAATAATCCATTTGCTCAAGTATGACAAATGTTCCAATAATAAGCACCTGTGCAATGACGAATTGAAAAACGACCAATCCTCGTCTCAAAGAAACCCCCTTTGTCGTACTGGCTTTGAGCTTGCTTTTTAAAGTATTTACTGGATTGAGCCGTGATAAAACGATTGATGGATAAAATCCTGCAAGTGCCGTTACAATAATTGTGATAGCAAAAATGAATAAAATGATGGCAGGATTACTAAAAGTATTAAATGAAAGTGAAAGTTCTAATAATTGATTGGCATAAGGCAATGCAAGGACAGTAATAAGAATTGAAAGCACCACTGCGCTTACAACAACCAAAAATGTTTCAACTAAAAATTGAGTTTGCAATTGTAACAGATTGCTTCCTAATACTTTTCTGACACCAACTTCTTTGGCACGATTAACAGCTTGGGCAGTGGAGAGGTTGATAAAATTGACGCAGGCAATTAATAAGATGAACGTTGCAATCAACCACAATACATTGATAAGCTCTTTACTGATTGTTTTACTACTATAATTTCCTGTTTGAGCATCATGATGCACAGCATTTATTGATTGCAAAATATAGCTACCTTTTTGATTAACAGATTGTAATTTACTTGCATATCCTTTTAATTGTTGATTAAAGTTATCAGCAGAAATATTGGGCGGTAATAAAACGTAACAACCAAAATCAGGTGTTGATTGATTCCAGTTGGGTTGTTGAAATCCATATTGTTTATCTCCTGTAAAATTAGTTCCGTAGGCGATGACCAATTTTAGTTGAAAATCTGTACTAGGTGGTATAGTTGCAAGGATGCCAGACACCTTTAAAGGCGTTGCTGGAAATTGAAATAGTCCTGCTCCCATGCTGTAATAGCCAGTTATTTTAATGGTTTTACCCACAGCTGATTTCCAATCACCGAAGTATGTTTCTGCGATTTCTTTTGTGAGTAATACATTATTGGGGTCTTTCAACGATTCGTAAGTACCTGACAATAGTGGAAAATCAAACACATTAAAAAAAGTAGGCGAGGTATAAAATACGCCATTTTGTTCTTTAAAATTCTTTACAGGTGTCCCATTATCGTCCAATATTTGTAATTCGTCATTATGACTAGCATAAATAGGCACTACTTGCTCCAATTGCGGAAATGCTGTTTTCAATCCGTCTGGTAATAGGAAGGGAACATTTTTTTCATAGGAAATACCTCCCGCATCTGCGCGATGAGATTCACTTAAAACGCGATAAATACGATCCTTTTTAGCATGAAAACCATCAAAACTGGTTTGAAATTGAATGATTATAAATATCAAGATACACACAGCAATACCTACTGCAAGACCTGCAATATTGATAAAAGCGTAACCCTTATTGTAAATTAAATTTCTGAAAGCGGTTTTAAAATAGTTTTTTATCATGACTGTTCTGTTTTTCAATGAAAATAGTCCTTAATACTGAGGGGTAAAACGATTTTACCGTTTAATCACTCCGTCCAAAAGGTTAACGATGTGCGAACTGTACGCTGCGTTTTTCTCAGAGTGCGTCACTTGAATAATTGTGACCCCCTCAGTATTGAGTTGTTTGAAAAGCTGCATAATTTCTTCGCCTTGTTTTGAGTTCAGATTGCCCGTGGGTTCATCAGCTAATATCAATTTTGGTTTGGCAATCAAAGCCCGGGCAATACCTACGAGTTGCTGTTGCCCACCCGACAATTGGTTTGGAAAAAGGTCTTTTTTACCCACAATATTGAACCTATCGAGCATATCTGCCACCAAAGCCTTGCGCTCTGAGGTTTTGACATCCTGATAAATTAACGGCGTTTCGATGTTTTCATACACCGTCAATTCATCAATGAGGTGATATTGTTGGAATACAAAACCGATATATTGTTTGTAAAGCTGCGCTCGTTGTTTTTCTTTTAATTTAAAAACATTTTCATGCAAAAAATTGTATGTTCCTTCATTCGGCTCATCTAACATGCCAATTATATTGAGTAAAGTGGATTTTCCAGAACCCGAAGGACCCATAATGGAAATAAATTCACCTTCTTGAACTTCAAAATTGATGTCTTTTAAAATAAAGGTACGGTTGCCGCCGACGTTGTACCATTTGTAGATATTCTTTAAATTGAGTAGCATAGTTTTATTTTAATGCTGAAATATGAATGATAAAAGTTGAATTTGCCCCCCTCAGTATATTTTGGATTTCGGTTTTGTGTCGCCCGAAATCTCAAATCGTATCACTCCATTCGTAATGATTTTACGGGATTTGCAAGAGCGGATTTGATGGCTTGAAAACTCACTGTAAATAAAGCAATCAACAAAGCAATGAATCCGACAAAAACAAAAACCCACCATTCGACACTGATACGAAAAGCAAAATCTTGCAACCACTTGTGCATCAACCACCAAGCGATTGGGGATGCTATGGCAATGGCGATTAAAACAAGTTTTAAAAAATCTTTGGAAAGTAAGGTTGTGATATGGCTTGCAGATGCGCCTAAGACCTTGCGAATACCAATTTCTTTGGTGCGATTGACGGTTGATAATGCCGCCAAACCAAATAAACCCAAACAAGCTAAGAAAATAGAAATGCTGCCTGCCCAGCCAATAATATTTCCCAAACGCGATTCAGCTTTGTAAAATTGATTAAGGCTTTCGTCCAAAAAATCGTATTGAAAAGGCAGGTTTGGCTCTAAACTTGTCCATGTTTTTTGCATCGCAGCCAAAGTTGCAGACGGATTACCTGCCTCTATTTTGACAAAATATTTGAAGGGCGCAGAACCTGGGAATTGATGAAACAGTTGCGGTTTTAGAGATTCTCTCAATGGACGGAAATTAAAATCTTTAACCACACCGATGACAATGGGCGAAAATTTTTCATCATACCCTTTTAATGCCCGTCCGACAGCATTTTCTATCGTCCAACCAAAATCTTTAACTAGAGCTTCATTGACAATAACGGAAGTGATGGTATCCGAAGCTATTTTAGCATCAAAATTTCTACCCGCTTTCATTTCCATACTCATCAAAGGGATATAATCGGCATCAATAGAATATTCATAAACACTTTTGCTTTTACCTTCATATTCAAAGTCCATTACACTCCAGCCTGAACCAGCACCCAGACCAATATCTGTACCAGCAACGGCTTTTACGGATGGCTGTGCCAACATCTGTTGTTTAAAAAGAGGGAATATGCGTTTGGCATCAATACTTTCGGCATTGACCATTACGATATTTTCCTTATTAAAACCAGGATTTTGGTTTTGCATAAAATGGATTTGTTGCAAAATCACGACGGTAGAAATGATGAGTCCAATAGATAAGATAAACTGAACAGTAACTAAGGATTTGGTAAATAAATTGGCACCTGCTACGCGGACTTTGCTTTTTAAAACTTCTAAAGGTTTAAAATTGGATAAAATGAGCGCGGGATAAGTGCCTGCCAATAAACCAACGAGCACAACCAAGCCTGCCATCATCCATGCCATCTCTGGATATTGTTGGTACGAAAAAACCAATTCTCGTCCAGATAAAGTATTAAAATAAGGCAAAAGCAACTGTGCTAAAATAAAACCAATAACAGCCGAAATGCCACTCAAAACCAAAGCTTCGATCAGAAATTGAGCTACCAACTGGCGTTTGTCGCTGCCAATAACTTTACGAATCCCTATTTCTTTAGCGCGACTAGCAGACCTACCAATCGCTAAAGTTGTAAAATTGATACAGGCGATTATCAAAACGCCTGCTGCTATTGCCAATAAAATCCAAATATTTTTCGGAGAAATGGGTGGCATAAGTCCTCCTTCTATAGTTCTATTGGTGTGCATATCACTTATAGATTGCAAGCGATAAGAAATTGGGCTTTCCGAACCCGACCACATTGCGCGTTTTTTGAGTTCTTCTGCCTCATTGGGGTAATATTTTTTTCGGAAAGCGGCTAAGGTCGCTGCATCATTGGGTAAGCCGCTGCCCGCTTGCAATTGCACGTATGTCTGATAGCCCGAAGCTGTCCAGCGCGTACTATTGCGTTTACCCGTTTCGGTATTGGATTCCATAAATGCCCAATTCGCCAATATTTTAAAAGAAATAGTCGAATTGGCAGGCGGGTTTTCAGCCACTGCGGTAATCGTAAAGGGTTCAAAAGTCTTATCTCCTTTTATTTCTACAACACGACCGACGACATTGGTTTCGCCAAAAAGCTTTTTGGCAATATCTTCTGTTATGACAATACTGCGCAAGTCTTTCAATGCTGTATGCTTGTCTCCCATCAATATTTTAAAAGAAAAGACATCAAAAAACTGTGGGTCAACGAACATGACATCCAACGGAATTGTCGAATTATTCACCTTAACAAAACTCTCGCCCCAGCCTTCCCGAAGCCGTACAAAATTGACGACGCCAGGCAAATCATTTTTCATAGCGGGACCAAGGGGTATTGGCATATAGCTGTCTCCTCCTTCGGGTCTGTTGCCAATCGCTTTATTCCATCTAACGACGCGAAAAACATTGTTCCTATTCTGATGAAAACGGTCGAAGCTAAATTCATTTACCGCATACAAAAGAAATAAACTGAAACAAGCTAAGCCTATGGATAAACCAAAGACATTAATAAAGGATAGCCCTTTCTGTTTGAGTAAATTGCGCCAAGCGATTTTAAAATAGTTCTTTATCATGACTTAAAGTTTTGATTTTTATAAAAAATACTGAGGGGGTATCGAATTACGAATTTCGATTTTGGATTGACGATTTAACTGAGGGGGTAATCGTCAATCCAAAATCGAAATTCGTAATTCGGCACTATTCTGTTCTTAAACTTTTAACTGGATTCGCCACCGCCGCTTTTATCGCTTGAAAACCAATGGTTAAAAAAGCAATCATCAAAGCAACAAATGTTGTAATTGCAAAAACCGTCCAATTGATATTGATACGATAGGCGAAGTCTTGCAACCATTTATTCATCACAAACCAAGCAATCGGCGACGCTATGACAACTGCTACTAAAACCAATTTTAAAAAATCTTTTGACAACAAAGCGACAATCGTACTCACGCTCGCACCCAAGACTTTGCGAACGCCAATTTCTTTCGTGCGCTGTTCAGCACTAAAAGTTGCCAAGCCAAATAAGCCGAGACAGGAAATAAGAATGGCAATAAAAGTGAAATAACCCACTATCGAAGACAAGCGGTTTTCTGCTTTGTAGTTTTTTTGAAAATCATCATTTAAAAAACTGTATTCAAAAGGCTCATTGGGGTTGAGTTGATGCCATGCTGTTTCAGCCGTTTTTAAAGCAGTTGTTATGTCCTGACCTTTCACATGAGCAAGCAGATAATTGTAATCAGGTCGTTCGCTTAGCATAAAAGCGAAGGGCATAATGGGTGTTTTTAAATCTTCAAAATGAAAATCTTTAACTACACCAACCACTGTCCAACTCACTTTTTGGGTTTGTCTGTCCGTAGAAATCTTTTTACCAACAGCCTCTTCTGGCGAAGCAAAACCGAGAGCAGATACCGCTTTTTCATTAATTATGATAGAACTACTGTCGGCTGTAAATGCCTTTCCGAACAGCCGCCCAGCAACAGGTTTTATGTCCATCGTTTGTAAAAAATTATCATCAATACGGTTGGTTCGAGCGGGTTTAGAATCGTCCGCCGTTTGTCCTTCTCGATAATAATTGGCATCTTCTGGGTTGAAAATGCCCGGATAATAAGCCGATGCCCCAACAGATTGTATCTGATTGGACACACTTAAAGCATTTTTCAAGGGCGTATATATCCCCTTTGATGTTTCACTCCTAAGCGGAATCACAAGCTGTTGGTCTTTTGCAAAACCCAAGTCTTTAGAGCGTAAAAAGTCCATCTGATTGGCAATCACCACCGAAGCAACGATGAGCATGACGGAAATTGTGAATTGAAAAACAACCAACCCTTTGCGCAAAGAAACGGCTGCCAACGAATTCGAAAACCGCCCTTTCAGCACTTTTATCGGTATAAAAGATGATAAATAAAAAGCAGGATAAATACCCGCCAATAGACCTGCAACGATACTCAAACCCAAAAATATGCTAATAAGCCCCAAATACTGAGGGGGTGTAAATGAGAAGATTTTTCCTGAAACAGATTCAAAAACGGGTATCAAAAGCCGTACAATCGCTATTGAAAATATAAAAGCGATACCACTTAACAGCAACGATTCACTCATAAATTGATAAATCAGACCTTGCCGTTGCGCCCCCAGCACTTTCCGAATACCCACTTCGCCCGACCTTTTAGAAGACCTTGCTGTTGATAAATTCATAAAATTGATGCACGCAATCAGCAAAGTAAACAAGGCGATTGACATTAAAATATACAGATAAGTCCAACTTCCGGGCGGTGTGACGTTTTCAGGTATTTCAGAATTGAGGTGAATATCTGACACAGCCGTCATCAATTGCCTTTTATTGAAACCCGCTTTTTTCAAGTCATTGCCCATGTATTTATCCACAAAAGCAGGAAATTTAGCTTTTAAATGCTCGACATTAGTCCCTTTTTGCAATTCGACGTATGTGAAAAACATATTATTGCCTGCCATGCTCGTTTGCTGTTTCGTATAATTCTCAAGTCCGCCACCTAAAAATGACAAGAAAAACTCAGAATCAATATGCGTAGGCTCGGCTCCGGGTCTGAATACACCCGTTACTGTATAATCGCTCGTCCCATTTGTATTGCTTTCAACATGAATAATTTTATTGAGAGCCGAAGTTTTACCAAATATTTTTTGTGCAATGGCTTCCGTTATAACCACTGAATTGGGATTAACTAAGGCGGTTGTCGCTGTCCCTTC
Source organism: Saprospiraceae bacterium (assembly GCA_016787525.1). Lineage (GTDB taxonomy): Bacteria > Bacteroidota > Bacteroidia > Chitinophagales > Saprospiraceae > JAAFJT01. The sequence goes on from JAEUUP010000012.1 coordinate 106,125, forward strand.
TATAAAATTGTAGTCAAAAAAGGTAAAAAACGAAGCGTCTGCAACACAGCCTTTTGATTCATAAAACGACCTTGTTTCTGACCCGTTTTTATATTGTAATAATACTTTATCGTCTGCAAAAAGAGTGGTGAAACGGGTAGTATTGACCACTTCCGGAAACTCCTGTTTCATGGCTGCCGCTACTCCTGCGGGTACGGTAGATGATTTTTTTTCACCATCACTCCGCACGAATACTGTTCCCAATTGATACAATTGCTCCACATTTTTATGATGTTTATCAAAACGCAATTCATCATATACATACAGGCAAATCAGCATACAAGAAGCTAATCCTGCCGCTAAACCGAAAACATTGATGAAAGAAAACACTTTGTTTTTCATCAAATTGCGCCAAGCGATTTTAAAATAGTTCTTTATCATGGCTTAAAGTTTTGATTTTTATAAAAAATACTGAGGGACAAAAAAACTCAACGACCTCTATAAAAGTCCAACACTTTCACCCGCAAAAGATAATCGTATTGCGTATTTATAAGATTTGCATTGGCGCGGTCGAGGTTGTTTTTGACCATCAAATAATCCACTGAATGAATCACACCTTCTGCAAATCGCTTTTCTGCCACTGTAAAAGATTGTTGGAAAGCAGCTACTTGTCGTTTTAGAATGTCGTATCTATTGAGTGTGTTGGTGGCATTCAAATAGGCTTGTTCTATCGCTTGTCGGAGTTGCTGTTTGATATTATCAGTTCCGTTCGCCGCGATTTTTTCTTGTATTTGTGTCAGTTGCACGAAGGTTTTGGTTTGGAAACCATTGAAAATAGGTATTTGAACGCTTATACCAACAGTTGTATTCATGTTATTGAAAAACTGATTGAAGTAGCTAATTTTATCATTTTTAAAATTTGTTTGTTTACTAAAAACAGGCAAGCGATTGCCGTTTAATTCCACAAAATTATTCGTCGCCACATCTGTACTACTGATAGGTAATGCACGTTGGGCTGCACTCGAGTAGTTCGTTCCCAAGCGTCCGAACAACGAAACAGTTGGATAAAAGTTAGCACTGGCAATTTTTGAAGCCATTTTAGCACTCTCTTGCCGCAGGTTTGCTGCTTGAACGATGCCTAAATTCTTTAAAGCCGTTTCATAAAGTTCAGAAACAGAGGCATCATAAGGCTGTAATACTGAGGGGGTACTTTTGAATGCATTTCTGTCTAACTGTACAGTCGCATCAAAAGACACGTTCATCAATTGAGTAAGTGTCAATTTTGAAACGGCTAAGGCATTTTGAGCATTGATGATACCTAGTTCGTCGCTTGCCAATTGCCCTTTCATATCGTAGAGTGCAGCAGGTTGGATTGCCCCCATTTTATTCATTTTCTCCAATCTGTCCATTTGTTTTTGGGTCACTTCTACTTGTGTAATGGCTAATTTCAACAAATCTTCACTGTTCAAAACCTGCAAATAAGCAAGGATAACATTCAGCGCGAGGGTTTCTTTATCCTGTTGATTGTCCTGTCGGGCTGCTTTTGCTAAAAGTTCATTTTGTTTGATTAGATTTTGCAACCGCCCTCCATTGTAAAGCGTTATGTCAGCACCTAAACCTGCATTAGAAAACGACAACTGCTCTGTGATATAGCCATTTGTAAAAGGGTCGATGCTGCGTCCATTATTGATACCCAAACTGTAATTGCCATTGACGTTGGGTAACTTGTTGTTTTTGGCTTGTTTAAAATTCGTTTCGGCTGTTGCCAATAACAAACCACTTTGTTTTACTTGCAGGTTGTTTGCACAAGCTGTTTCGATGCAGTATTGCAATGAATAAACCGTTTGGGACGACAGACCCAAAGGCAGTAATGCCAGTAAAAAACGAAAAAGCTTTTTCATGTCTTTAAAATTTGATTAAATACTGAGAGGGTATAGCCTAACTAACTCAAAATATTCTCAGTCACCGTCTGTCCATCCAACATTCGGATAATACGGTGGCTGTAGCGCGCATCGTGTTCGGAGTGCGTCACCATGATGATTGTCGTACCTTGTTCGTTCAAATCGGTCAGCAATTGCATCACTTCATTGCCGTTAGATGAATCAAGATTACCTGTGGGTTCGTCCGCTAATATCAATTTGGGATTATTTACCACAGCACGAGCTACCGCAACACGTTGTTGTTGACCACCAGAAAGTTGTTGTGGAAAGTGATTACGGCGGTGCATGATTTGCATTTTATGAAGTACTTCTTCTACACGTTTTTTACGCTCTTCTGCTTTGATACCTAAATATATCAAAGGCAGTTCTACGTTTTCAAACACCGTCAATTCATCAATCAAATTAAAACTTTGAAAAACGAAGCCGATATTGTGTTTCCGCAAATCTGCCCTTTTGCGTTCGTTGAAACGCGCTATTTCCATACCATTGAAAATAAAACTGCCTGCATCGGGGTCATCTAACAAACCTACAATATTGAGTAATGTGGACTTGCCGCAACCTGAAGGACCCATCACAGCCACGAATTCGCCTTCTTTCACTTCAAATGATAGCTTATTCAAAGCGATAGTTTCTACTTCCTCTGTGCGGTATATCTTTTCTAAATCTGTAATCTTTATCATGTCTATATTTTATTTAAATATTGAAAATCATTGTTTTATATCATAAGAGCAACGCTACGGTTTTTTCAAAATCAACTCTTGCATTGACCCATAATTTTCATAACTGGAGGTGACAACTTTATCTCCTGGATTTAGTCCTTGCAGAACTTCATAATAATCTGGACTTTGGCGACCTAATTGTATGTCTGTTTTGAAAGCCATGCTGCCATTTTCACTGACTTTGAATAGCCAATTGCCACCTGTTTGTTGATAAAACCCGCCCCGTGGTAATAAAATTGCTTGTGTTTCATCACTCAAAGCCAAGCGAATTTGTAATGTCTGTCCGCGACGAATACCTTCAGGTACTTTGCCATCAAAAACCATATCTACTTGGAAACGTCCACTTGTTACTTGTGTATAAACTTTTTTGATACTCAAATCATAATCTTTTCCCGCTAAGTTAAACGTGCCTTTCAAACCGACGTAAATGCGACTGATATAATGTTCATCAATATCGGCACGGACTTTAAAACCCGTTGTCATATCAATCTGCCCTAAGCGGACACCACGATTGATAGATTGCCCAATTTCAGCATCTAAGGAGGTCAACTGCCCATCAATAGGTGAGCGAACAACCAAATCGCCGACTTTGCGCCGCATCAAACCGAGTGTGTTTTGCATTCTTTTCAAAGACTCTTTATCCTGTTTGTCCATCAAATCCACCGATTCAGAGTCTTGTTTCAATATATCTTCTGTCAATTTTTTGCGCTTTATTTGATAATTGTAATTGTTTTCTGCCTGTTTAAAGTCTTGAACACTAATGACCTGATCGGTATAAAGTTTCTTATTAAGATTATAAACCCTTTCCGCTTCGACCAAGGCATTGTCCACATCCGCCAATTGATTGAGTTGACGAATGGTATTTTGCGTAGCCGAGTTTTTAGAAATATTCATTTGCGTCAATACATTAAAAACTTGTGTTTCTTGATTGGCAAGACTCAATTCCAAATCAGTATTTGAGAGGCGTAAAATCGCTTGACCACGTTTCATCATCGCTCCGTCTTCCACATATTTTTCTTCCACTCGTCCACCTTCCAGAGCATCAAGGTATATTGTCGTTTGCGGCAATACTGTACCATTTACTGGAATGGTCTCCTGAAATGGCCCTTTTTTAATTTCGCTAATCGTGATGCGTTCTGTATCCACATTCAAACGACTTTTACCCAATGTCATGATATAGCTTGCGACAATCAAACCAATTAAGGCAAGCACACCACCGATTGTCAAAAGACGTTTGTTTGACCATTTCTTTTTTTCAATTACTCTATCCATGATTTTTTTTTCTAAAAATTTTTATAGTCTTGCCTAACAGCCAATAAGGTCGTGCCAGAAATTTTTATATTGATTATCAATTTTTTAAGTAAGTGAATTTTTCAAACATGTTCGGTTTTGATACACTCGTTGTTCGGTTTTGATACATGAATTTTGTGAAAATACTGAGGGGGTATCTTTTCAAAAAAAAGCATACGAAGCGGTTTATACGAAAATTTGATTTTACTGCCCACTTTGTCATACATTTGGACAGCTTTCCAATATATTTGAATCAAAGTTAGTGACTTTATGACCTTACGCAATGCCAACATACTCATCATAGATGACGATAGCGATGTTCTGACGGCGGTTCGTTTACTGTTGAAAACACAAGTAAAAAACGTCGTTACTGAAAAAAATCCCGAATTACTGAGGGGGTGGTTGATGCAACAAAAATTTGATGTTTTGTTGCTCGATATGAATTTTACAGCTTCTATCAATACAGGTAACGAAGGTTTGTTTTGGTTGAAAAGAGCTAAAGAAATCAACCCCGATATGGCTGTGATTATGATAACGGCATATGGCAGCATTGATTTGGCGGTCAATTCCCTGAAACATGGCGCAGCAGATTTTATCATAAAACCATGGCATAATGAGAAATTGGTCAGCACAATTTGCGATGCTTTGCTGCACAAAGATCCAAGCAAAAAGGCTATTGAGAAGGATAAAATCATCGGAAAATCCTTACTTGGCGAATCAGATGTGATGCAGGATGTGTTTTTAAAAATTGGAAAAGTCGCACCAACCGACGCTAATGTTTTAATTTTAGGTGAAAATGGTACAGGCAAAGATCTTGTTGCACAAGCTATTCATGAGCAATCGAAGCGCGCCAACAAACCGTTTGTGAAAGTAGATGTTGGGGCATTAACAGAGTCTATTTTTGAAAGTGAATTGTTTGGTTATAAAAAAGGAGCATTTACAGATGCCAAAGAAGACCGAATAGGGCGTTTTGAAGCGGCCAATGGTGGCACTTTGTTTTTAGACGAAATTGGCAACATCTCACTTCATCAACAAGCGAAACTACTGTCCGTTTTGCAAAATAGAGTGGTGACGAAATTAGGCTCAACTGAAGCTGTACCGATTGATATTCGCTTGATTTGTGCCACAAACCTCCCCCTCAGTGAGTTGGCAAATGAAGCGCGTTTTCGAAAAGATTTGATTTATCGCATATACACTGTCGAAACGACGATGCCGCCTTTGCGCGAGCGCGGTGACGATATTATTTTGTTAGCAAAGCATTTCGTCACTCAATATGCAGATAAATACAATAAAAATATAGCCAGTTTAGATCCAAAAGCCATTGAAAAACTCAAAATGTATTCTTTCCCTGGCAATGTTCGTGAATTGCAATACTGCATTGAACGTGCTGTGATTATGGCAGACGATGTTGTTCTTACTGCAAATGATTTGACATTTTCAGCTATTGAAAATATACCAAATACTGAGGGGGTAGGAGAGAGCGATTTGAAATTGACCACCATTGAAAAATCTACGATTTTGAAAGTCATTGAAAAACACAATGGCAATATTACCAAAGCGGCAAAAGAATTGGGCTTGACCCGCACTGCTTTATACCGAAGACTGAGCAAATATGACCTTTAAGAAGTATGACATTAATATCGCGTTGCGGATTTTGTTGTTGGTTGTTGTCATCAGCTTACAGGCTTTTTTATGGGTGAAAGGCTTGGGCATCTATTCAACTTTAACACTTCTAATCATTGTTTATCAAGTTTGGGAACTGTTGCGTTTCATCACCAAAAACAATGCAGAACTAGAACAATTTGTCGAGTCCATTCACTATCGCGATTTTTCTCGTCATTTTGATGTCAAAAATGCACCCGAACCCGTCAAAGACTTACGAAAAGGTTTCAATGAAATCAATTCTACTTTTCGTTTGATTAGCAAAGAAAAAGAGCAGCAATTCCAATATCTACAAAAGATATTAGAATTGGTAGATACAGGCGTTTTGTCCTACGAGGCAAACTCTGGGGAAGTCCTGTGGATGAATGATGCTTTTAAAAAAATGATGCAAATCCCTTATTTGAAGACCATTCATTCGTTAGAAAAACGAGATAGTTCGCTGTATCAAGAGATAGTTTTGTTGAAACTGAAGGATAATAAAATCATATCGGTGACGACAGATAAAAATACAACGAAAATTCTACTATCTGCAACTGCTTTCCAGACCGATGATAGGACTTTTAAACTCATTGTTTTTCAAAATATCAATGAAGTGGTGGACGAAACGGAATCGCAAGCTTGGCGCAAACTATTGAGTGTGATGACGCATGAAATCATGAATTCCATCGCCCCCATTTCTTCATTGGCTGATACTTTGAATTTTCGACTGTCTGCTTTGAATGAGCAGACTACTGAGGGGGCTAAACAAATAAGCTCTTATCTATTGGATGATTTGCGTTTAGGCATTGAGACTATTCAAAAACGTAGCGAAGGTTTGTTGAAATTCGCAGATACATATCGCAATTTGAATAAAATCACGACTTTAAGTTTAACAAAAGTTTATGCACGAGACTTATTTGAGAACCTTTATCAGCTTATGGAACCGACTTTGGCTGAAAAAAACATCGAATTAGAAATTATACTAAAAGACCCTAATCTACAACTTGAAGCAGACACTAACCTCATTGAACAAACACTTATCAACTTGGTAGTCAATGCAATAGATGCATTGAAAGAAAAAGCGGATGGTAAAATTCAACTGTCTGCTTACACCACACTGCAACATAAAGTTGTCTTGAAAGTCAGCGATAACGGTTCAGGTATTCCTCAAGAACTCGTGGATAAGATTTTTATCCCATTCTTCAGTACCAGAAAAACAGGTAGTGGCATCGGTCTGAGCCTTTGTAAGCAAATAATGATGCTGCACAAAGGGACGATACAAGTGCAAACTACTGAGGGGGTCGGCACGGCATTTTATCTACAATTTTGACTTATTTTAGTCTTTTCTTCTATATAAATGGGTTAATGTGCTGATCTGAGAATGAGTCTGTATATTAACAAACAAGGTCGCGCAATTAGGTGAAAAATAACGATTTCACTGCCGTAGGCGACAGCTGTATCTAAAAAACTACCGAAATATTGTTGATTCATGAACAGCTATTGAGAATAAATAAGTATATACCTTTCTTAGAAGTGAAAATCACTGTTATTTTGCATTTAGGGATTATTAACTTAAATGTCACACGTGATTAACAGTAACAAGAACACCGACTCTACTCTTTGGCTTGCTTTCAAACAGGGTGATAAACAGGCTTTTTCAGCATTGTACCAAAACTATATTGCTGATTTACTGACTTATGGCTATCGCTTGACGAATGATAAGTCGTTGATTAAAGATAGTATTCAAGATTTGTTTTTGCATCTGTGGCAGCATAGACACAATCTGAGTGCAACAGATTCAGTCCGATTTTATCTATATCGCTCGCTTCGCAACCGCATTATTCGCAATATTGGGACACAATCACTTACTCAAACGGTCGAACCAGATGACTTAAATTATATGGCTTTGCCCAATCAATTGCCTTTCGATGAAGAATGGATGAATGAAGAAACACGCCAAGAACAAATACATAAACTGCGAAATGCCATTGAAACACTCCCTAAACGACAACAAGAAGCCATAGAACTGCGCTATCTACACGATTTTTCGCTCGAACAAATTGCTGAATTGATGGACATCAGCAATCAATCTGTTCGCAATACTTTGCACAGAGCCTTGACGGCTTTGCGCGATGTGTTGGGAGGGAGTGTTGGGTTGCTATTTTTTCTCATGACTATTTATTTTAAAAAAAACTTTTAAAAAAAGAGTACAAAACAACAAGTCTTTGATTTAGCATTTAAGTTTTAAGAAAATGAAACAGGAATACGCAATATATCAGATAGAGGATTTTTTGACAGACGATGATTTCATTCGTTGGGTCAAATATCCCGATACAGCAAGTGACACATTTTGGCAAGAGGTCATAAGGGTTTATCCGCATCAAAAACAGGTTATTGAAAAAGCCGCACATACTATCCATAATTTGCAACAAGCGTTGAAAAAAAACATTGCACCAGAAGAAGCAACAGATATTTGGGTGCATATAGAGGCGGAAATGGAACAACCACGAACGGATTTAAAGGTTGTTAGTCATAAAAGAGGGTATTGGTTGGCAGCGGCTTCGGTGGCTTTGTTGGTGAGCTTTAGTTGGTGGATGATGGACAGAAACACCCAAAAAGAAGGCAAAATGGCTCAATATACTGAGGGGGGCAGTCAGCACATTGTGAACAATGAGGACAAGCCTTTGGCAGTCAATTTGCCTGATGGCAGTAAGGTTTTATTGGAAAAAAATGCTTCAATCGTGTTTGAGCCCGATTTTAATGGCAATCAAAGAACTGTTCAGTTGTCGGGCGAGGCTTTGTTTGATGTGGTCAAAAATACTCAAAAGCCGTTTGTTGTCTATGCCGACGATGTGGTGACAAAAGTGTTGGGTACGCGTTTTCGCATTACGGCAATTGCTCATGAGCGCAACGTTACGGTATCGGTACTGAGGGGGCGTGTTTCTGTTTTTCCTAAAAAGAAGGAACAAAATATCAATCCAGAAACAGAAGGCTTGATATTAACGCCCAATCAGCAAGCAATTTTTGAGAAAGCAAATGAGCAGATGAGTCGTCATTTGGTTGAAAACCCAGTGCTCATGGATTCACAAATTAGATTTGATAAATCTGTTTTTGACGATACACCTGTTGCCACTATTTTCGAAGCCTTAGAACAGGCTTATGGTGTCAACATCATTTTTGATAAAACCGTGATGAAAACTTGCACTTTGACGATGCGTTTTCGCAACGAAACATTTTTTGAAAAACTCACTGTTATTTGTAAAAGCATCGGTGCGAGCTATAAAATTGAAGGTGCAGACATCAAAATTGAGGGCAAAGGATGCGATTGATGCACAACAGACGAATACTATCAGCCAAACCAATACATGACGTTATCATTACTTCGATTCTCAATCAGCACGTTATTGGTCTGTGTCACTTCTCTACAAGTCGTCACAGCGCAAGCTATTTTGAATCGAACAATAAGTCTGACGGTTGACAATCAAGATATAAAAACGGTTTTAAAAAGCATCGAAAAAGCCGCTGATGTCAGTTTTTCCTATCGTTCTTCACTGCTGCCCAAAGGGCAAAAAGTGTCTTTTATCGCGCAAAATGAACGTTTAAAAACCGTGCTTGACAATTTATTCAAACCTTTATTCATTCAATATGAGGTTGTGAAAGAGCAAATTATCTTGACACAAATTGAAAGTGTATCAAAAACAGACCCCTCAGTATTTCCCCAAAAAAAGGAGGATACTGAGAGTGAAAAAGAACTTTTTACAGTTTCGGGTCTCGTTACGAATAGTGAAAATGAGCCTTTGGTTGGTGCAAGTATCCAAATGGATCGTTCTTCAAAAGGGACGATAACAGACCAAAATGGTCGGTTTTCACTGAAATTGACAGGCGACGAAAGTGAGAGTATTGTGATTTGCCGTTTTATTGGTTACGAAACCAAAGAGATACCCCTCAGTAAACAGCCCATTTTGACTATTATTTTGCAATCCCGTTTACAGCAACTGAATGAAGTCATGGTTGTCGCATATGGCACACAGAAGCGAACAATTTATACAGGAGCAGCTGTCAATGTGGATATGGAAACTCTTGAAAACGCTCCACGTGCTTCATTTCAAGAGAGCTTACAAGGTAATGTGGCGGGTCTTTTGTCCACAAATGGCAGTGGACAGCCAGGTTCTGTGCCTTCGGTACGCATTCGTGGCATCGGTTCTATCAATGCGTCGAGTGCTCCGCTCTATGTTGTAGATGGCATTCCTGTCGTGTCGGGCGATATTACGGGCTACAATACCAACACTTTGTCGGCAATTAATCCGAATGATATTGCTTCTTTGGTTGTCTTGAAAGATGCTTCCGCAACGGCTTTGTATGGCAGTCGTGGTGCCAACGGTGTCATTTTGATAACAACAAAAAAAGGTCAAGTCGGCAAGGCTAAAATACAATTGAATGTGCAAAAAGGTGCAAATTATAACCCCATAAGTGATAAAAATAAGACTTTGAACACCCAAGAAGCCATTCAATACTTACGAGAAGCATGGATAAATGCTGGGCTTAACCCCGATTTATTCAATCAAGAATTGAAAAATCGGGCGATTGATACCACTATCAATACCGATTGGTTTAACGCAGTTTTGCAAAATGGCAATTTTTTGAATGCCGATTTGGCTATTAGCGGAGGGACAGAGCGCAACACGTTTTTTCTATCGAGCAGTTATAATAAATCGGAATCCGTGCAGCAAGGTATTGGTTATCAGAGAGGCACGATGCGTTTGAATATAAAGAACAACACAACTCAACGATTGACCATAAACGGTGGTATTGGCTTGTCTTATCAGCAATCGAGCAATAGTCTTGGTGGCAGTTCTTTTGCCAATCCGATGAGGTCAATGTATCGGCTGCAACCGTGGTTGCCTGTGAAAAACAACGATGGCAACTACAATTTGAGCTACAACAATGGCTACAACCCTGTTGCACTCATCGAAAACAATACACGTAAGGGTGACACATATAATCTTAACAGTTCGATTGGTGCAGTTTACCAACTAACCCCTTTTTTGTCACTTGAAAATCGTGAGGCGATTGATTTCAATCATGGCGTAGCACAGAGTTACAGCGACCCACGATTCGGCAATTTGAATGTCAGCGTTGGTGGCGTTGTCGAAAACTATGTTCAAGACATTGTAAATTGGAATATAACAAATATTATACGTTTTAAAAAAGAGTGGCAAAAACAGGCTCTCGAAATATTCGGAGGATATGAAGCGAGTAAAAGAACGGATAAAGACCAGAGCGATACCTTCAATCAACTAGTCCCCAATTTGAAAACGGGAACAAGCGTAGCATCAACAGCAACTGAAACGAGCAACAGTCTTTTGTCGTCTTTTTTCAATGCACAATATGCTTTTCGGAGTCGGTACTATGCTTCGGCTTCGTTTCGGCGCGATGGTTCTTCGCGTTTTGGTAGCGACAATCGTTTTGGTAAATTCTGGAGTGTCGGCGGCGGTTGGAATCTGCACAAAGAACCTTTTTTGACAACAAAATATTTTTCAGAAGGGCGTATTCGAGTAAGTTATGGCGCAACAGGCAATCAAACGAATATTGACAATTTCGGTTCACGGGGTTTGTATTTCATCGGGAATGACTACAATTCGGTGCCAGGATATGTGTTTTCACAATTTGAAAACACGACTTTGACTTGGGAGAAAAATTATCCATTCAATCTTGGTTGCGATTTCTCATTCTTCAAAAACCGCTTATCGTTAACGGCTGACTATTATTTCAGAACAACAAAATCGCTGTTATTGGAAGTTTTAGTGCCTGCCACAAATGGTATTTCTTCTTATTTGGACAATTACGGGTCACTGACGAATGAGGGATTTGAATTAAGTTTAAGTAGCATCAATTTCCAACCTGCTAAACAAAATGGCTTTAAGTGGACAACGAATATCGTGTTTTCGACTAACAAAAACACCATTACGAATATCAATGCACCTATTAGGTCTGATTTTCTGAATCGTGATATTGGTACAGATGTTTACCAATGGTTTTTAATTGGTTATGCAGGTACTGACCCTGCAACAGGCAAAGCTTTATGGTATAAAGATGGTGCTAAACAGGTAACAGTTACATCTTTTGGTGCAGCCAATCGGTTCAATCAAGGAAGTGCTTTACCCGCATTTTATGGCTCTGTGTCCAACAGTTTGCAATACAAAAGCCTATCGTTCAAGTGTCAATTATATGTGTATTGGGGCAATAAGGTACGCGACATTCACGGCGTGTTCACGAGTGCCGATGCGTCGGCAGGATTCAGTGCGACGGGTAATATCTTACGCTACAATTTTGAAAATCGTTGGCAAAAAGTAGGTGACATAACAGACGTACCCAAGCCCATTTATTTAGGTCAGCAAACGGGTTTGAGCAATATGATGAGTACTCGTTTTCTGTACGATGGCAGCTATATCCGCCTGCGAGACATAGAGTTCGCTTATCGTTTGCCCGACATATTCATCAAAAGGATGAAAATGAGTCATTCAAAAGTGTATTTCCGCAGTAATAATTTGTGGACTTGGGTGAAAGATAAACGATTGAATTTTGACCCTGAAGTGCCTATCGGTGGCACTTTAGACCAAAGACCGCCCAATTTTAAAACGCTTTTGGTCGGATTGGATATGGGTTTTTGAGCTTTTCACTTTGACAATACTGAGGGGGTGACTGACCTAAGATTAAATTTTGAAATTTTAGTAAATCTCTATTGCCACAAAACTTTAGTAACAATTAAAACAAGATTTTTATCAATCAATGAAAAACCTAATCCTTGTTTTACTGCTCAATATTGGACTATTCACTGCTTGTAATGACCGTTTTTTGGATATAAAACCCAAAGAAAACGTGTCTATCGCTGACGCAATAGTGAGTGTGCCAACCATGCGGACAGCTTTGATGGGTACATATTCATTGATGCAACACAGCGATTACTATGGTCGAACACTGGTTGTTTTGCCAGATTTGATGTCAGATAATATGTATCAAAGTGTTGTGGCAGGTTCGCGGTACAATAATTATGACCGCTATAGCATGACTGAAGCCGATGTAGATGCGACCAATACATGGGCGCAGATATACCGTGTCATCATCAATGCCAATGCAATTATTGAACGGGGTGCAGACCTGCAAACAGGTTTTTCGACTGATGAAGCAATTGAAATCAAACAACTACGTGGTGAAGCACACGCAATTAGGGCTTTAGCTTATTTCGACTTGTGTAAACTATTTGCCAAAACATACACAGCTACAACAGAGGGCACCCAATGGGGTGTGCCGATTGTATTGTCTTATCCGAAAAATAAAACGGACATATCCTATCCTGCTCGAAATACCGTGAAAGAAGTATATGACCAAATCATTCGAGATGCCCAGTTTGCGCTCGATTTGATGCCACCAAGTGGCACTGTTATTAACGGTACATTCACAGCAAGATTGAATCGGTGGGGTGTTTATGCGCTACTTTCAAGGGTTTATCTGTACAAAGGCGATTGGGGAAATGCCGAAAAAGCAGCAACACAAGTAATAAGCAGTGGTAAATACAGTCTTTTACCGAATGCCACTTTGGTGACAGATTACAAAAAACAACTCAATACAGAGTCTATTTTTGAAATTGTCAATACCGAAAAAGACAATCAAGGCACTGATGGTGTGGCGTATCTATACTCTCAAATGGGCTATGGCGAAATGTTGGCTTCTACCAATTTGTACAGTGCTTACAACGCTGCGGATGCACGCAAAGGGTTTATGTCGAAAGGCAATCGCAACGCGAGTGGCGGCGAAACCAATGTCAATCTAATCAACAAATACAGTGGCAATACTGAGGGGGTGCATTTTAATGAAAACATCAAAGTGTTTCGGTTGGCTGAAATGTATCTCATACGTGCCGAAGCGCGTGCCCGATTAGGGTCAGACATCAAAGGGGCACAAGCTGATGTGCAATTAATCCGTTCACGAGCTTATCCAACGGCAGCGATGGTGACAGAAACAGGTACAGGACTGATTGATTTCATCATGAATGAACGCCGCCGCGAGTTTGCTTTTGAAGGCTACCGATTGTTCGATTTGCTTCGGACTAAAACCAATTTTACAAAATACAGTGCTGCAGGCAATACCATCAGCATCACTTGGATGCGCGACAAAGTAACGCTGCCGATTCCACAACGTGAAATATTAATCAATCCAAATTTGGTACAAAATGCAGGCTATTAAAGAATATCTTTTTACAAAAAACACCTTTTTTATCATGAAATCAAAAAAATACACAGGGTTGTGCTGTTTACTCTGTGCAACAATCCTTCCGTTTTCTGTCTTGGGGCAACAGACCATCGGCTCTTTTCCACTCATGGAAGGCGGCTTTGAAGGTCAAGCGGCAGGGGCATTAACACAAGCTGCCTCTATTGCCACGGGCGTACAATCCACCGCTTGGACAGTGACAACAACGACTAACACAACGGCAACCATCACTGCATCTGGCGCACGGTCAGGCAATCAATACATTAATGTCTCGCAACTGGCGGGCGGTAGTTCGCTGCGTGTCAACTCGCCCTCTTCGGCGAATGGCTCACTTTTGAACAGTACAACCTATGTTTTTCAATATTATTACAGAACAACAGCGACACCGACCAATGTATCTATTGGTATCACAACCGATGGTACGGCAGGTGGGGCAGCAGGTTCAACCGTCTCAGGATTGGTTAATACAAATGGCATTTGGACAAAAGTAACGAAGACCATTACAACAAACTCCTCAAGCAACAGTCCGCGCTATGGTCTTGGACAAGTTGTCCGAAGTACAACGACAGGGACAGCAATGAATCCCATTGATTTCGACGATTTTGTTGTTTATCAAGGCAGTGCTGCTGACGAAACTGCACCAAATAGTCCAGGTATTGTCACGATGAATGTCGGCAGCAACGCAATTGATGTCAGTTGGGGTGCGGCAAGTGGTGGCGTGGACGGTGGCGGTTATGTTGTTGTCAGATACACCTCTTTGCCGTCTGCCAACGATGACCCCAATCAAAATGGCATTTATTCTGTCGGTCAAACCATCGCAGGAACGACAACTGGAACAGTGCGTTACATCGGTACTGCCACTAATTTTACGGACAATCAAGGCATTAACAATGGTACAACCTATTACTACAAGGTTTATACTGTTGACAAAGCCTTCAATTATTCGCTCGAAAGCCTATCACTCAATGCTTATCAAGCAGGTACAGTCTATTATGGCGCAAATAATTATATCGAATATCGAGCAGGCAACTTACCCATCATTGTCACAGCACCGCATGGCGGTGACATAGAGCCTGTCTCTATTCCAGACCGCAGTTGTGCGAATTGTATCATCATTGCAGATGCCAATACCGATGATTTAGCTGCTAAATTGGATGCTTCTTTACGCACTTCTTTGAATGGCTATCCTCACATCATCATCAATCATTTGCACCGTAGTAAGTTAGATGCGAATAGAGAAATTGTTGAAGCTGCCGATGGCAATGCCACCGCAGAAGCGGCTTGGCGCGAGTGGGAAGCCTTTGTTTTAGCTGCTAAAAACAACATTATTCAAAACTCGGGTAAAGGTTTGATGATTGACTTGCATGGACATGGGCATACGATTCAACGTCTTGAGCTGGGTTTTGATCTAACAGCTGCTGAATTAAGGTTGTCCGATGCGACTTTAGACAATACCACCTACCGAGATAAAACATCTATCAAAACAAATATCACCAACAACCCCAATAGTTTCAATACACCTCAAATGATTCGAGGGGATTTTGCACTTGGTACTTTATTGGCAGACAGAGGATACCCCTCAGTACCTTCCAAACAAGATGTTGCACCTGCCTTGGGCGATGATTATTTCGATGGTGGTTATAATGTCGAGCGTTATGGCAGCAACGACGGCTCGGCAATTGATGCCATTCAAATTGAATGTAATTATACTGGCGTACGCAATTCATCGGCTAATCGAACTGCTTTTGCAACACAAGCGGCAGCTGCTTTGAAAGCTTATTTGCAAAAACATTATTTTCCTGTATTGCCTGTGTCTTTGAGTCAATTTGCAGGTGTGCGCATGGGTGCTATTAATCGGCTGTTGTGGCAAACAGAAGTGGAAACTAATAATGCAGGTTTTGATATAGAACGCAGTCTGGACGGCAAAAACTTTACAAAATGGGCTTTTATACCCTCAAAAGCCAAAGGTGGCAACAGCAATAGACCTTTAGAGTACACGCTTGACGACAATACCCCCCTCAGTATTTTGACCTATTATCGCTTGAAACAGACAGACTTCGATGGTCAGATTGCCTATTCTCGCATTATTTCTGTGGAAGGTCAAAAAGGTCAAAACGTTTTGTCGGTCTATCCGAATCCGACAAAAGGGAAACTCAATATTATCATCAACAACAGCGAAGAAGGTCAAGCACACCTATCGCTTTACAGCTTACAAGGACAATTGGTTTGGCAAAAAACAATGGAACTCACCAATGGCACAGCCGATGTGTCTTTGGAATTGCCACCCCTCAGTAAAGGTGTGTACATTTTAAGAGTATCGGATAGAAAGAACAGCTTTGCTTCGCAAACAAAGGTCTTTGTTGAATAAAGATGTTTTAAAAACGCGTCCTTCCAATCACAATTTAGGGGCTGCTTCCGAAAGGACAGCCTCTCTTTTTTTTAAAAAAAGTAGGTTTAAAAAGAGTACAAAAGAAAGCTGTGGTGATTTAGAGTTTATGCAATCAAAAATCTTCCTATCTTATCAAATTCTTAAAATGAAATTCTGTATGAAAAAAGGTTTTTACACTTTTACTCGCCCAGCCGATTTACGAAAAGGAACACTTTGCTTTTTATGTTTCTCTCTCTTTTTCTCTTTCTTTTTAACGAACAGCCTCTATGCTCAAATTACTTCCGCAAGTAGTGGCAGTTGGGGTAGTGGTGCAACTTGGGTGGGCGGTGTTGTCCCAACTTCAAGCGACAATGTTGTCATTGCCGCCACGCACACCGTAACAATTGACGATGCCAATGCAGCTTGTAACAATATTTCTTTTGGAGCGACGACATCCAAGCTGGATATGTTTACAGCATCAAGCGTATTGAGTGTTTATGGCAATTTCACCATTTTAGCAGCACACACTGCATTCTCAAATTGGGCTGCTGGTGCTAAATTGAAATTTACAGGTTCGGCAGCCACGCAAACACTCAGTGGTTGGGAATCAAGTACAACAGTTTCAACTTCTCTGATGGAAGTCGTTGTAGATAAATCAACTGGGAAAGTCACAACTTCTGGCACAAATATGAAATTGGGCATAGGCACAAGTCTTGAAGTAATTAACGGTACTTTCGAATTAGCTTCAACAGACGATATACAAGGTTGTTCACGTGCTGGTGGAACTGGAACACAGCCGACTATTACGGTTCAAAGTACAGGAACATTCAATATGGCTGGTAGCTCATCATATATTCGGAGCAGAATATTTACAGGGGACGACCAATCGAAAATTGGTAAGATGACTGTTTTAGGTTCAGTTTCATTAGGTGCTTCAGATGACAATACGCGAAGAATCAATTTAGGTGGGATTGACATTGAAAATGGCGGTACTGTTGAAATGGCATCAGGATTAAGTACAGCAGCAAGTATATTTAATCCAGGACCTATTACTGTAAAAAGTGGCGGTGTCTTTAAAACAACAACAACAACAACTAACTATTGGTTTACTAATGTCACTACCCCAACCACTCTCCTAATTCAATCAGGTGGCGAATTCAATATTGCAGGTTCAACCAGTGGCAATAACTTACCACAAGTTGTTACTTTAAATACAGGCAGTTCTGTTCGTTATTCCTATTCAACAGCTGCACAAACCATGTCTTCCGATGCTAAATTAGCCACTTACGAAAACCTTATCATCACCAATCCCAACCCTAAAACCTTGGGACAAAACACAACTGTCAATGGGACTCTATCCATTCGCGGTTCTGCGACTTTGGCTTTAGGTGGTTTTGCATTGACTTATGGGCCGACTGCAACATTGAGTTATTTTTCTTCGGCTATCTCACAAACCACTTCAGATGCAGAGTGGCCCGCTTCAGGTAGTGTGCCTTTCAACGTCAATATCAGCAACTCAGCAGCGACCCCCTCAGTAACTTTACATGGTTCTCGGTCTATTGCTGGTACTTTGACTTTATCCAATGGTAAATTCATCTTAGGTGCTAACAATTTAACGGTGGGTGCGATTTCTGGCGGCTCATCTGCCAGCTATGTGGTCACGGATGGCGCAGGGGCTTTGACTCGTTCCAACTTTACAGGGGCGACAACTTTCCCTGTTGGCTCTTCGGCGACTGTTTATGCGCCAGCAATTGTCACAAACAATGCATCGGCTCGTGATTTCTCGGTGAAAGTAGGGAATGTTGTGACGAATCCTGTAGATGCAACGAAGGTTGTCAATCTTCAATGGGACATCACGCCTTCTAATGCCACGGGCAATAATGCAGACTTGACCTTACAATGGAATGCCGCCAATCAAGCTGCTTCTTTCAACAGTGCTTCTGAGGTTTATATGGGTCATTATGATACCAATACATCGAAATGGGATGTAACCAAACTGGCAACTGTGAGTGGTTCTGACCCTTTTACAGCAACTGCCACAGGTTTTACGGCGTTTTCGCCTTTTGCTTTAGGCAATTTGGGAGCTTTACCGATTGAGTTGTCAAAATTTGAAGTCAAACGCCGTGAACAAGCCGCTGTCTTGTCGTGGGTTACAGCAAGCGAAAAAGACAATGCTTTGTTTCTCATTGAACAATCTACAAATGGCGTGGACTTTCAAACCATCGGACAAGTAAAAGGACATGGCACGACAGTCCTCGCAACAACTTATGACTTTGAACACAATACCCCCTCAGTAGGCATCAATTATTATCGCTTGAAACAAATGGACTTCAATGGCACGGCACATTACAGCCCTGTTCGGTCTGTCTTGTTCGGTAAAACAAGTTTGGTCATCAAAACAACTTTAGTACATGAGGCTTTAGACGTTTTTGTCGGCGATGAAACCACGACTTTGGGCATTTTCAATACGGCGGGTCAACAGGTATTCAATGCCAAGGTGCAAGGAACACAACGTTTAGACATCAGTGCTTTGTCAACAGGCTTGTACATTGTTCGGACTGCCACAGGTGAAGTGAGTCGGTTTGCAAAACAATAAAACATCGGTATTCTTTTCATATATTTTGGAGAGTCCTTCTCTATTTATAGTCGCAAAATGAGGATAACACTAAAATAGAATGGATATGACGTATGACTGTTTACGTGTCGGATAACTTCAAGTTATTCGACACGTGACTCAAACACGCAACTCTAATTTGATTTTAGGATGTATGCGCATGACGAGTCAAAAAGCCCGTTAGAGCAACATATAAGTAGAGAGGGATTTTTTTAAAAGCCAGACATTAAAGATAAAGATGACAAAAACACTCTGTGCATGGACGATTATATGCTTTTGTACGCTCAAACTCTGCGCACAAACCTACCAAGCGGGCAATGTTTATGTCGGTACAAAGAATTATATCGAGTACGATGCTGGCAATCTGCCCATCATCATCACGGCACCGCATGGAGGGTATCTCGAACCCTTGACAATTCCCGATCGCACTTGCGCAGATTGCACAACCATCATGGATGCCAACACACAAGAGCTGGCTCGACAGATTGATACAGCCTTACGACAGGAGTTTGGCTGCATTCCGCACATCATCATCAATCGGTTGCACCGCAAGAAGTTGGATGCCAATCGAGATATGGTCGAAGCGGCGGATGGTTCGGCAGAAGCAGAGGTCGCTTGGCGCGAATGGCATCAATTCATCCATGCTGCCAAGAAAGATATGGTGCAACGTTACGGGCGCGGTCTCTTGATTGATTTACATGGGCATGGACACACGGTTCAGCGGCTTGAAGTCGGCTATTTGCTCGACGACCCTGAGCTGCGTTTGTCCGATTCATTGCTTTCGACCCCTTCCTATCGCAATCGTTTGAGCATCAAAAACTTGGTTTTACACAATAATAATGGTTTTAATGCCGCTCAATTGATGCGAGGCTCTTTTGCTTTGGGGACTTTACTGGCAACCAATGGTTTTCCTGCCGTGCCTTCGCAACAAGATGTCGCTCCTCTGGTCGGAGAGAGCTATTTCAATGGCGGATACAACACGCTTCGGCATGGTAGCCGCGATAGTACGACCATTGATGCCATCCAAATCGAATGTAACTACACAGGTGTGCGAAATACCTATGCCAATCGCAAAAGGTTTGCGACTGAATTGGCGGCGGCTTTGAAAGTTTATTTGGGTAAGCACTATTTCGCCTCAACCAACTTCGGTTGTCGCACGGCTACGGTTGACAAAAACGAGGGTATCGGCATTTCTGTCTATCCCAATCCCGTGCATCAGTCTATGACGATTCAATTTGAGGACAGCATGGACGGGGTTTTCACAGTCACTTTATACAATTTGCAAGGTCAGATTGTCTATCAAGACAGTATGGACAGACAAGTCGCAATGCCTATCCGCACCAATCTACCCCCCCTCAGTAAAGGCTTATATTTATTGAGTTTGACGAACAAAAAGCACACTTTAATCAAGCAAACAAAGGTTTTTATTGAATAATGGACAAGAAACTACTGACTATTTGCCTGTTTTTCTTTCTTTTTTGTGGACTTCATGCACAATCGTATGAGGTTGGTAAAACTTATTTTGGCAAAAATGACTATGTGCAGTATCGGGCGGGCAATATTCCCATCATCATCACCGCACCACATGGCGGACGGCTCAAACCAGAGGGCATTCCCGACCGAAAATGTGCAGGCTGTGTCGTCGAGATGGACGCAAACACCAAAGAATTGGCTTGGCAAATTGATTCCGCTTTGCAAATTGAGTTTGGTGGTTTGCCACATATCATTGTCAATGAGCTGCACCGCTCAAAATTCGATGCCAATCGCGACATAGACGATGCCGCTGATGGCAATGCGGCGGTCGAAATCTCTTTTCACGAGTGGCATCAATTCATTCAAGCAGCAAAAGACGACATAAAGGCACGATTTGGCAAAGGTTTGTTGATTGATTTGCATGGTCATGGTCATGCGGTGCAACGTCTCGAAATCGGTTACTTGCTCCAAGACGATGATTGGCGCAAATCCGATAAGACTTTGGACACCCCTCAGTATTTTAAGCGGACAGGCATCAAAAATTTGATTCTACACAACGTGGACAGCTTATCTGGCTCTGAAATGTTGCGGGGGGCTTTTGCTTTAGGGACTTTACTCGCCGTTAATGGCTATCCTGCTGTGCCTTCGGTGCAAGACCCCGCGCCACAAAAGGAAGAAACCTACTTCGATGGTGGCTACAACACCCAAAGACACGGCAGTCGGGACAGTACCACGATTGATGCCATCCAAATTGAGTGCAATAATAAAGGTGTGCGCAATTCTTATGTCCTACGCCGTGCTTTTGCCACCAAACTTGCCCTTGTTTTAAAGACGTATTTGAAAAAACACTACTTCCCAACGATGACACCTGTTTCATTGGCGGCTTTTACGGTCAAACCCATTGACTCCACGCAAGCCAAAGGCAATCGTTTGACATGGAAAACATACAGTGAAGTCCGTATGTCGGGTTTTGACATCCAACGCAGCACCGACGGCAAGGTGTTTTCAAAATGGAAGACCGTCGAATCCAAAGCCCTCGGCGGCAACAGCAACACACCCCTCGAATACACGATTGACGACGAGACCCCCCTCAGTAAAACCACGATTTATAGACTGAAATTAAAAGAAATATCAGGCAAATTCATCTTTTCACCCATGGTGACGGTCGAAAGTCCAACTAAATAGGAAAGCATCATCCATTTTTTCGACCTCGTTAGAGGTCGCACGGTTCAATCTCCGAATGCATGTTAAAGAAACTTGCAAAAGTCAGAGGTCATTCAGAAAAGTATCGAGAGAAACTTGCAAGGTTCAGAGGTAATTCAGAAAAGTATCGAGAGAACTTTGCAAAGTTCGGAGGTATTTTTCCAAAGTATCGAGAGAAACTTGCAAAAGTCGGAGGTAATTCAGAAAAGTATCGAGAGAAAGTTGCAAAGTTCGGAGGTCATTCAGAAAAGTATTGAGAGAAAGTTGCAAGGTTCAGAGGTCATTCAGAAAAGTATTGAGAGAAAGTTGCAAAGTTCAGAGGTATTTTTCCAAAGTATCGAGAGAAAGTTGCAAAAGTCGGAGGTCATTTCAGAAAAGTATTGAGAGAAAGTTGCAAGGTTCAGAGGTCTTTTTCCAAAGTATCGAAAGAAAGTTGCAAAAGTCAGAGGTCTTTTTCCAAAGTATTGAAAGAAAATTACAAGGCTCAATATGATTTCAAATTGCCGATGTTCGTAAAACCCGTAGGGTTGACATTTTGGTAGAAAATAGCAATAAATACGATTATTGAATGCCGTAGGCAGGGTATTATAAAGGATTTAATCACTCGTTTTCTTTACAAAATGCCATGCCTACGGCATTGAAAACAAACAAGGGGCTTTATTGCTACCAAAATGCCAACCCTACGGGTTTAAAGAACATCAGCAACTTGAAACCATAGTTGAGCTTTCAGAAAAGTATCAAGAGAAAATTGCAAGGTTCAGAGGTCTTTTTCCAAAGTATCAAGAGAAAGTTGCAAGGCTCAATATGATTTCAAATTGTCGATGTTCGTAAAACCCGTAGGGTTGACATTTTGGTAGAAAATAGCAATAAATACGATTATTGAATGCCGTAGGCATAGCATTATAAAGGATTTAATCACTCATTTTCTTTATAAAATGTCATGCCTACGGCATTGAAAACAAACAAGGGGCTTTATTGCTACCAAAATGCCAACCCTACGGGTTTTACGAACATCAGCAACTTGAAACCGTAGTTGAGCTTTCAGAAAAGTATTGAGAGAAAATTGCAAAGGTCAGAGGTATTTTTCCAAAGTATCAAGAGAAAATTACAAGGCTCAATTATGGTTCAAATTGCCGATGTTCGTAAAACCCGTAGGGTTGACATTTTGGTAGAAAATAGCAATAAATACGATTATTGAATGCCGTAGGCATAGCATTATAAAGGATTTAATCACTCATTTTCTTTATAAAATGCCATGCCTACGGCATTGAAAACAAACAAGGGGCTTTATTGCTACCAAAATGCCAACCCTACGGGTTTAAAGAACATCAGCAACTTGAAACCGTAGTTGAGCTTTCAGAAAAGTATCGAGAGAAACTTGCAAGGTTCAGAAGTCATCATCTATAGTAAAGGTTTTCAAAAATGAATTTAATCCATTTTAAATAAAAATAAGTATGAAAAAAATCAAACAACTCGCTTTCCTTTTAGTTCTTATCGCCTTATCTACGACAGCGATACAGGCACAAAAAACAATCATGGGGACAGTCTCTGACCTCGACACCAAAGAAGCACTTGTTGGGGCTTCCGTTTTAGTCAAAGGCACAACAAAAGGCGCATTGACCAATGAAAATGGTCAATTTACCCTCGAAGTACCCAAAGAAGCGACCGTTCTAGTGGTCTCTTATGTCGGTTATGAAAGCAAAGAGGTGGCAATGAGCGAAAGTTCTTTCGATATTCAGCTCTCTTCGGGGGCGGCTTTAGAAAACATCGTGGTGATTGGCTCGCGCAATGCCACCCGCACGAAAATCGAAACCGCTGTTCCTGTGGATGTCATCGCCATATCGCAAGTTGCGGACGAAAGTGGGCAAGTGGATTTGAATCAATTGCTCAACTATGTCGCCCCTTCGTTTCAGTCGTCGCGACAAACGATTTCAGACGGCAGCGACCACGTTGACCCAGCCCAATTGCGGGGTTTGGGCCCCGACCAAGTCTTAGTATTGGTCAATGGCAAACGCCGACACCAATCGGCTTTGGTCAATGTCAATGGCACAATCAACAGAGGCACAGTCGGCACGGACTTGAATGCCATACCTGCCCAAGCCATCGAACGTATTGAAATCCTGCGCGACGGTGCCGCAGCACAATATGGCTCTGATGCCATCACAGGTGTCATCAATATTGTCTTGAAAAAGAAAGAAGGTTTGACAGCTCGTGTCGCTTATGGCTCATATATCACAGAATATCCGAAACATTATGCTTGGAATTTGCTCAATCCAACCCAAAAGAAAGAAGAATTGACCCCTGTTGTGGACGGTGGCAACACAGCTGTTTCACTTAACTATGGTCTTAAAATAGGGCAACACGGCTTTTTTAATATAACAGCCGATTACAATCTTCGGGAAGCCACGAACAGAACAGGTTTATTCACGGGACAAGTCTGGCCTTTGGTCGGAGGTAAGAACATGAGCGACTCCATCAACACCGCAAAGGGCTTAACCCGCGATGATTTCTCGATGCGAGTCGGCAACTCAAAGGTCGGAAGCGCAGGCATCGTCTATAATTTCAGCATACCCCTCAGTAAAAGGTGGGAACTGTACTCATTTGGCGGTTACAACAACAAAAAAGGCGAATCAGGCGGCATCTTCCGCTACCCAACGACCATTTCAAGTGCCAGTACACAGACCTTATGGACAAAAGCAGGCGGCGGACGCGAAAAAGTGTTCGCTTTGTACCCCAATGGCTTTCTGCCTTTGATTAATTCCGACGTTTCGGATATATCGGCGATCATCGGTGCGCGAGGAAAGATAGGCACTTGGGACATGGACATCAGTCAAAACTTTGGTCAAAGCGAATTTTTGTACAAAGTCTCCAATTCTGTCAACTACACGCAAGCCGTTGATACCACTTACACAGGTGCTTTGCAAACACAGTTCAATGCAGGCGGTTCTCAGTTCAGACAATTGACTTCAAACGTGGACTTTGCTAAAAATCACCCCGTCTTAGAGGGCTTAAACACCGCATTCGGCGCAGAATACCGCGAAGATGCCTTTTCGATGATTGCAGGAGAAGAAGCTTCGTACAAAAATTACAACACCAAGTCGAATGTCGCATCGGGTGCGCAAGTATTCCCAGGTTTTTTGAAAAGCAATGAAGGCACATTCAAGCGTCACAGCGTCGCTTTGTACACCGATAACGAATTGGACATCACAAAAAAGTGGTTGGTCTCCGCTGCTTTGCGCTTTGAGAACTATTCGGACTTTGGTTCGACCTTCAACTATAAGTTTTCATCACGTTATAAGATAACCGACAACTTGACCGTGCGTGGTTCTACCTCAACAGGCTTTCGTGCGCCTTCGCAACAGCAAAAATACTATGCTAAAACGAATACTCTTTTCACAACAGCGGGCATCATCGAGAGTGGCACGTTCACCAATGACTCAAAAGTGGCTGAAATACTCGGTATTCCGAAACTCAAGCAAGAAACCTCTTTGTCTTACACAGCAGGTTTCACCGCCCGCGTCAAAGAATTTGAATTAACTGTTGATGCCTACCAAATTGACATCAAAGACCGCATCATTTTGACCAATAACTTCACAGCAAACGGCGATGCCGCCTTAACAGCTCAGCTTGCCGCCGCAGGTGCGACCACAGCCAACGTATTTACCAATGCTATTGACACTCGGAGCAGAGGTTTGGAGTCTGTTTTGTCCTATGAACACAAATTTGCCAAAAGACATACGCTCAAATTCGTCGTCGCAGGGACATTGATTCGCAATCATGTCCGCGATAGCTCAGAAGTCATCGAAGGTAACACCTCCGACAAGCCTTTTATCAAAGCCACGGAAACACTTATCCGCACCAATCAAGCCAGTACAAGCTATTACAACCGCGAAGACGAAAGCCGTATGGAAGTGGCTTCACCACTTGGCAAAGTGAGCATGACTGCCAACTATCGTTACAAGAACCTTTCGGTGATGTTGCGCGGTGTTTACTTTGGTAAAGCCACATTGCTCGACCCCAATGTCACATCCACGAACCCTGCCGACTCACTTAAAAACTCCGCAGGTTGGCCTGTCAATCTCTTTACGGGCAAACGCGAAAGTTTAGACCAAGAATTCAGTGGAAAGTGGGTATTTGACATGACCGTCGGCTATCAAATAACCAAACAGCTGAACTTTATGGTCGGTGCAAACAACTTATTCGATACTTATCAAGATGCACATACACATTATGGCAATACGTCTTTGGGTCGCTATATCTATACGCGTCGTGTCAATCAAATGGGTGTCAATGGTCGCTATTTATTCGGGCGATTCATCTTCAAACTGAAATGACACCCCCTCAGTATCAAACGTTGGCAAAGCACCCAGTTTTGCCAACGGCTTATTTTTCATCAATTTAAACTTTAAAAATGATGTTTAAAACAAAGTTTTCCATATTCAAAGCCTTCTTTACTCTATTCGTCTGCTTTTTAACATGGGGCAATAAAACCAACGCACAAGTTAATTTCAATACGATTGATGTTGCCGTTACACAAAACTTTGACGGCATGGGCGGCGCACCTTTTGAATTGACTAATAACACATCCTTAGCGGGTGTATATGCTTTCAGAACGATTGGCAACGCCACACCTAATATTTTTACAAACTCAGCAGGTGGTGTTAATTCAGGCAATCTTTACAATTTCGGTACAGCTTCAACAGCTACAGACCGTGCCATGGGCGGTATTCAATCAAGTGTAACAGGCGTGATTAATTATGGTGTTCGTTACAAAAACAACACGACAATGACCATTACAGCCTTACTCGTCACTTATACAGGCGAAGAATGGCGAACAGGCACAGGCAATGTCGTCAATACCTTGGCTTTTGATTATCGTCAAGCCCCCTCAGTAACAGACTTAACATCGGGCATTTACAACAGTTTCTCCGCTTTAAGTTTCGATTCGCCGATTATTTCCGCAACAGGCGGCGCATTAGACGGTAATCTTGCCGCCAATCGCGTCACATTGACAGCAACGATTCCAGTCAATATTCCACCGGGCGAAGAAATCATGTTGCGCTGGACAGATATTGACGATTCACTCTTAGATTGCGCCTTAGCGATTGATGACTTGTCGGTAACACCCAAAGTTGGGAAACAATTTTACTACGACGGCACAGGGTCTTTGACAAACTTAACCAATTGGGGCGCAAACCCCGATGGCACAGGCGCAAACCCGCCCGACTTTGTCAGCGATGGACAGATTTTTGAAATTCGCAACACGACAAGCGTTACAATTGATGCAACTTGGACAGTTTCTGGTGCAGGATCGAAAGTAATCTTAGGTAATGCGACAACCCCTTCTGCGCCTATCACTTTGACATTGAATGCAAATACAGCTATCGCCGTTCCGAATGTCAGTTTTGATGTCTCACAACCAGCGAGTGGCAACCACAAAGTCATTTACAAGAACTCAGGTGCTATCTCTTTTGGTACAATTAAAGACCCCAACCTCGAATTAGAATTTGATGGCGCAACCATCACGACTACCACAACAAAAACCTATGGCAATGTGCGATTGATGAACAATGCCACGATAGATATGATTTCAGCCAGCCCAACCATTAAAAACTTAACCATTGATGCAGGTTCAACACTGACAGGTGGCACAGCAACGAGCCGTTTTATAACGATTCCAGCAGGAGGTAGTGTGGTCATCAACGGAACATTCAAAACAGCCAAAGCTGTTGGCTTTGTATCCTCCAATGTTGGTACGTCGGCAACGACTTTTGGTGCAATACAATTCATTGGTGCAGAAAATTTGACGCTTGGTACAAACTCCATCATCGAATTTAGTAGAGGTTCAACAGGTAATATTGGTACACAAACGGTAGATGCCAGAAGTGATTACAAGAACTTGACTCTGTCCAATAGTGCCGGTAACTTGGTCAGTAATAAAGTTACTGCAGGGGCTATTAATGTTTCTGGAGTATTGACAATTAACACTTTAGGAGCAGATACTTTAAAAGGCAATGTGACCACAGGCACATTGACTATGACATCGGGTAAAGTCTTTTTAGGCATTAATAATATCACCGCGGCAAATATCGCAGGCGGCTCACCAACAGCTTATGTTGTAACAGACAGTACAGGCAATCTAACACGAACAAATTTCACGGCGACCACCCTGTTTCCTATCGGAACAACGACTTATTATACGCCTGCGACAGTGACTAACGCTGCAACCGCACGCAGTTTTTCAGCTAAAGTGACCCCCTCAGTATTGAACCCAACTGATGCAACAAAGATTGTCAATTTGCAATGGGATATTACACCTTCGGTTTCAACAGGTAACAATGCAGCATTGGTTTTACAATGGCACAAAGCAGCACAAGCAACGGCATTCAGCCCTACTGCACCCGTACACATCAATCATTATAATTCGACGACAGCTAAGTGGGATTATTCATCGGTAGCTACAGTAACTGCGCCCAACGATACGACATATACAGCAACAGCAAGTGGATTCACTAATTTTTCACCTTTTGCAGTTAGCAATGTCAGAGCTTTAGCAACAGGTATTTTTGATGTAAATACTGAGGGGGTCATAGTTGGAGATGTCTTTCCAAATCCCGCTATCGGCAATAAAATATGGCTACCCATCGCTACAGAACAAGCAGTTGATGTTTATTATGCTCTGTTTGATGTCACTGGACAATTACTTGTAGAGAAAAAACTACCAGCCTCGCAAGGAAAACGTGTAATTGAATTGGATTTTGAGCCATTCATCAACCATTTGGTTTTTATTCAAGTCAAAATAGGTAGTAGTGTTTACACACGACGTTTTATCTCGATAAAAAAATAGGTGGTTTATGCTAGCACCTAAGTTTTAAACACACGTTTCGCTTAAAATTTTTGTTCTAAAAACGGTGTTGATTCTACGAATCAATGTGCTTATTTCGTCCTATTCTGTTACAAATATGCTGTCGCTAACGCGACATTAAGTGAATCTGACTCTTTGTCGCATTAGCGACAACATATTTATAACACAACGAAGGAGTTATTTACCCTTGATTCGTAGAATCAACACCACTTTTGCAACTCTTTTTTGGGATAACAAAATTTTAAGCGAAACGTGTGTTTTGAATGATGCCTGTCAACCTATTTTAGGGCGATTCAAGTCTTGTATTAATCCTCTTTATGTTAAATAGTAGATACTGAGGGGTGTATCACCCTAAAAAAGGTCAACCTTTTTTAGGACAAAACGACCTATTTAATTAATTGCCACAGCTCCCCTCAGTACCACATCATTATCGCCGGCCCATTGCAACATATCTTGTTTGGAGATAGCCGCAGCCATCATGTCTGGAAACAAATCGGGCGTACACGCAAAAACAGGAACACCCATTTTGGCCAAAAACTGTGCATTCCCACGTTCGTAAGAAGGAGAGCCATCGTCACCTAAAGCCAAAAGTACGATGAGTTGCACGCCCGCCTGTACGAGTTCTTCCATACGTTTGCGCATTTGACGTTCGGGTTCGCCACCGCCTTCGTAAAGGTCAGAAATCAAGATAAAAATCGTGTCATCTGGCTTGGTGATAAGTGTTTGACAATAAGTCAAGGCTTTATTTGTGTCATTTCCACCACCCAATTGGACACCAAAGAGCAAATCAACAGGGTCTTTGAGGTCTTCTGTCAAGTCCACAACTTCGGTATCGTACACGACCATATGTGTTTTGACTGTAGGCAATGATGCCATAACTGCACCAAAAATGCCTGTATAAACCACCGAACTGCCCATCGAACCGCTTTGATCCATACACAAAACGATGTCTTTCAATGATTTTTTACTTTTTCGACCATAACCGATGCGTGTTTCAGGTATCACAGTTTTGTATTCGGGCTGATAGTGTTTGAGGTTTTTGCGAATCGTTGCATCCCAATTGATTTCGTTGTAGCGTGGCCGGCGGTTGCGCACACTGCGGTTCAATGCACCTGCAATGGCTTGTATTGTTTTTTGTTCCAAACGTTGCATCAATTCTTCAACAACTTGCCGCACCACTTGACGAGCGGTTTCTTTGGTTTTTTCGGGAATCATCTTACCCAACTCCATCAATGTCGCCAAAAGTTGTACGTCTGGCGTAGCTTGAGCCAATATTTCGGGTTCAAACATGAGTTTACGCTGCAATTCAGGCTGTTTCAGTGCATCATTTTGTATGACTTGTACAACCGATTGCGGGAAATATTGCCGAATATCACCCAACCAACGGGCAATATTGGGCTGCGATGCGCCGCGACCAACCTTTGTATTGTCCTTTTCTTCGTAATCAAATCGTTTTTTACGCTCAAAATCGTACAGTGCTGACAAAGCTGCATCTATGCCTGCTTCTTGACCCGTCAGTTGGCATCCAGTACCATCGGCTTCATCGCCACCGAGTATCAATCGCCAGCGTTTGAGATTGTTGGAGGTTGTTGTCATTTTTCTTCTTTTTTAATCTGATTCTCCTTAAAAAACAGCATGTCTGCCATCACTTCTGAATACACTATCTGTGGCACTTCGCCGAAAGGAATAAGGCGTTCATCTTCCCTTTTGTTGGGTTCATTGTAGCTATAACTGCCAAATTTGACAGATTTAGGACGTACAAACATCAAATCGCCCAGTTCTGCATTCTCTTCATAATAACCTACACCGATACAACCATTTTGCATAATAATGGCTGTAATACCCAGTTCTGAAAAATCTTTGTAATAACTCGAGATACCTCCCGCATCAACCACCGAACCGCGAAACCAACCCAATTTCTCCATTTTACTCACAAAACCATAACCACCGTAATGTATGCCATTGAATTCGTTGGATAAAGTAAGATGTCTATCGCTTTCTTTAAATGCAATGACAAGACGATCGAGTTGAGGAAAAATCGGTTGCACATCGGCATCGGCAAGGGCTTGTTTCCAATGATTTATCGTCTCTTGAGTCAAATCAATGGGGTGAACCATGCCGATTTGATACCCCTCAGTATAATCATCTAAATCGAGTTCATCACCGTCCACATTCACCAAAGTTTGGTCTTCGAGACACTGAAAAGTGGTTATAATTTGTTGTTTTTCATCAAAAATTGCCCAAATCACACGTACAGCATACGCAAACATAATCGGGTTGCCTCTGAAAAAAGTGTCCCATTTTTCCACTGACCATTTGCGTTGTATGACCAAATACTGCTCCAAACGACTCGATTGCGACTTGACAATGTCGCGCACCTCTTTCCCAATCTCTTTAAACTCTTCTTTCAAAGCGGCACTTGTCCCCTTTGGCAAAGCCTTTAAGAGGCGATTGTCTTCGTTCAAAAAAGCCAATTTAAAATCGTTGTTGATGAAGGCGCGATAGGTTTCGCCCTCTGCTTCAAATTCTTTGAACAAACCATCAAAACCAAAATCTGGAATGATAGAATCTGCCAAATCATAAGGCGTGATACCCAATTCTTCGGCGGCGATGCTGAACGATTCGATGGCGGCTGCGCCAATATTTTTGTTTTTACTTTTGTATTTTCGAGAGAAAAACTCAACGGCACGCAAGGCTTTTGTCGAGCCATTCAAGGCTAAAGCTTTGACGGCATATTCTGCCATTTTGCCCCGCGAAGCCTCTGCCCATTCGTTGACTTTGCGTTTGATGGTATCCATTTCATCGTCGCTGCCTAATATTGAACCCAGCGTCATGCACCATTTGAGTTTGGCATCAGCGCCGTTTTCAAAGTATTTTTTCAACAAAACCTTTGCAAAAGGCGCACTTTTCGACTTGTCAATCTGTGCTAAAAGAGGTTTTGCCTCTGCATCAATCCGAATATCTTTGGTGCGGTTCATCCGATAAAAGAGGAAATCAACGGCTTCTTTACTGAGGGGGTCGCCCGATTGCTCATAAAGAGTTGGAAAGTCAGAACTAACCAACCAAGCCATGAGTGGTTTATCCAATTTGCCTCGGTTTTTAGCTTGATGAATGGCATCTTGCACAGTTTCGCGATTGGTCTCAGCGTTTATGAGGTCGCCCAAACCTTCGAGCATGGCATCGCGTGCGTCATCATTTTTTTCCCTGTCGAGCAACCCCCTCAGTATAGCCGCAGATTTTTCGGTTTTTATAAGCGATAAAATCAATGCGCCCGCCAAACGTATATCGCCTTTTTTATCGTCTAATAGTTTTTGAGCATTTGGAATGGCTGCTTCACCCATCATACTCACTAGATGTTGTGCTGCTAAAGAGCGTACTTTTTTCGTATTATGGCGTGTGAATTCCCAAATCTGAGGATAGTATTCATCATGTGAGTATAGTTTTAAAATATTTAAGATGCCACTTTCTGGATTAGTATAATCATAATTGATTTTTCCTAATGATTCAATTAAAATTGGAAAACTCTTTTCGCCTAAACGATCATACAAAGGTTGAATAACTTTCATAGAAGTAAAAGGGCATTCTTTCACAAAATCTAAAACTACATTAAATGCTTTATCATAAAGTTCTTTTTCAAAAAGTGCAGCAAAAACAATATTGATAGTATAATCCCAGTTTCCTTTTTTCAAGCTAAAACATGATTCAAATCCAGAATATCTAATAGCAAATTTAGGTTTTATTAACTCAAGATATTGATAACTTAAGGTAAGTATTTCAGAATTGTATTTTTGAGGAAAATATTCATCAAGTAAAAGGGCTATTTGAATAGTCTCAGATATTTGAGTAGCTTCTTTAAAAACCTTTCTAATGAATGCTTCATATTTTAAGGGATTATGCTGAAGTAGGATAGGTATGTTGTTAAACCCATCAATCCCTCTTGCGTGTAAAGAAACAATCAAGTGGTTTATGTATTTATCAAAATTTTGCTCATCATTTTTTAATAAAAGCTTAAAAAAGTCACTATTGGTTATATTTGAGCGAAGTTTGAATAATTTGTCTAAATTATTTAAAATATAATGCCCAGAGGCGGTAATTTCTTCTTTATCGAATATGAAATAAAGCAAATTGTTACACAAATACCCTTCACTGATATTGTATTTTCTCAAACAACTTTCAATTGTATATAAGTCGCTAAAACTTATATTTGGATAGTAATGTCCATAAATCCAATGACTGATTACTCTTTCAATCGAAAGATAAACTGGATTCGTATTAGTTTTCCAAAATTTAATCAACATTTCCATGATACGTTCATCAAATCGTTCCCACTTATCAGGTGTTTTTATTAGTTTTGGAATATCGCTAAACACAGAACTATCCCATCTACTCATATGGAATGGTACGGGTTCATTTTCATTTTCCAAATAAAATAAAAGCCTATCCCATTCTTTCTGATATGTAGGGTAGTAATAATCAGCTTTTACTTTCTTAACAATACTATCGTATTGCTCTTGTCTATTAGCTGGTATCATAAGTTTATAAGTTTTAAAATGATGATCTTGAAATTAAAAACGAGCCTAAATGTCATATTACTGACTATACCAGCCCTAAAAGTTGAGCAACAAGCCCCAATGACTTATCTGCTAATTCATAATTAAAATACTCATTTTCAAGGTCTTGTGTTATATGATTTTGAGCAAAAACAACACCTCGTTTGGCTTTTTCGCCCAAATGACGACGTTCGCCCACATCAAATTTTGAGAACGTACGCCTCAAAATGGGTATCAACTGCATAAAAGCCTCGTCGGTGAGTTCAGAAACCCATTTGTAGAGCAGATTCCAAAGTGTATCGTCGTAGAGCAATATCATGCCGCTACCTTTCAAAAAACCTTCAATCCAGCCCGCCGAATAATCGGGCGCGTTGCCTGTCGAAAGTGCTAAACCAAATTTGATTGACACCCCCTCAGTATCCAGCACCTTGGCATCGCACAGCAGGCGGCATGTACAACCCTGCACGATGGGATGGATACCTTCTTTGTCCACCAAAATGGCTAAGGTTTTGAACCACATTTCGGTCAAAGCCTCATTCTCGACAAGGCGAACAGAGTCGTTGACTTTGCGAATCAAATCGAACATCTTTTGTGAAGCCTCATCGTCCAAACCGTAAGCAGCCGTTGGTAAGCCGATACTAATACGAACTATCATGCCCTCGACTAAGGCGTTGATGGCGGTCAAATCCGACTTGCGCACGTTGCCATAACGACCCACATCCGCAAGTGGCACAATGGCTGCCATGAGTTCCATAATATCGGCAGAAATCGTGGCTAATTCATTGATTTTCAACAATAAAACTTCTATCGCTTCAAACAGTTCGGCAGGAATAGCCTGTTGAATCATGTCGGATAAATGACTGATGGACTGTGAATTTGCCGCTTTATCCAACAAAAATTTTGAACTGGCTTCGATAATGGTATTGCCCCAAATGCCTTTTTCAATCAGATTCACCAGCATCTCAGGCGACCATGCCAGCGTCCAAACTTCTTTGAATGTCCCTTTAGAACGGGCGTAGGCTTGTTTGCCCCATTCGATATTTAAAATTTTGAGCCGATACAAAAAAATAGAACGATTGAGGTCTAAATCTTTCCTTAAATCCAACTCGATGTCCTTTTTTTCAGCCGTTTGCGACAAACGCAACTTTCTTACCAGCTCTTCAAAATCATTTTGCAACGGCAATTTTGGCAATTCGGAAGGCACTTTTCCGAGTGCATGACCCACGATGAGTTCTTTTTTGACCAATTCGAGCAAAATGGCATCGCCCATGCACATCACGGTTTGGGTGGCTTCGTTCAGTTCCCAAAGGCTGGGTTTCGGCAAATCGCGGAGCGAAGCCAACGATTCCGACAGACGCAATGCTTCGATGACGTGTGCCGTCGAAATGTCCATTTTCTTTTTGCGAAACAAACGCGCCACATTTGCCAACCAAATCGCACCATTGTCTTTTGGGTGATGCCACAAATGGCTGTACCAACCGGGCGAGTGAATGCCTGCACCATAACCACTGCGAAACGACAACCTATCGTTTGTCCAAGGAATCCACGTTGTGCCTACTTTTATCTTTGTTTTCGGTAGTTTTTTGACAATTTTTGCGTGTTCTGCTTCTGTTTTTTCCAAATTGAGCAAAGCAGGAGCGTGCCATGCGCCGCATACGACAACGATATTCTGATACATTTCGCGTTGCGCTTGACGTATCAAATGACCCATATAAGCCTCTCGATACACATTTTCCTCATCCAATACTGAGGGGGTCCCTTCTTCGCGCAAGGTTTGCATAGTGAGCATCACCGCTTCAAAATGTGCTTCGGCGGATTTTGCAATGTATCGCTGCTCGAAATGATGTTCCCACCACATATCGGAGTCAGAATAGCCCGCAATTTCGGCAAAATATGAAATGGGGTCTTTGTGAATAGGCATTGCCGCTTCTTGCTCCTCTCCTACCCCCTCAGTATTTTGAGCTTTATTTTGCGTTTTTTCTGTTTTTAACTTTGCCATTTCCCATGAGATTGCAACGGGCAAATCCATCATTCGCACGGGAATTTTTTGTTTGTTGGCATACAAAATGGTTTGCCATTCGGGAGAGAACTCGGAATATGGATAGAAAACAGCTCGTTGGGGTGCATCTTGGTCGTAGCACAATGCAGCAATAGGCGGTTTCAAAGTCTTTTCACCCACCCAACGGCTCAATACATCAAGTTCGGGTGGACCTTCCACAAAAACCATATCAGGTTGCAGTTTTTGCAACATTTCCAAGACATTTTTAGCCGACCCAACGCCATGATGCCTGATGCCTAATATTGTTACACTCATTTTTAGATGAAAGTTGAGAATGGATTAATGTTGATATTGCCTACGTTTCATCTACAAAGTGATGTCTTTACAAGCCCGATACACATCACGCCAACCTTCGCGCGTTTTGAGAACTGTTTCTAAATATTCGTTCCATACAATTTTATCTTGTACAGGGTCTTTGACAACTGCCCCAACCAAACCCGAAGCCACATCTTCAGCACTCAAACGACCATCGCCAAAATGCGCCGCCAATGCCAAACCATTGTTCACAACCGAAATGGCTTCAGCCGTACTCAAAGTGCCTGTGGGCGACTTGATTTTCTGTTTGCCATCGGCTGTCACACCGCTTCGCAATTCTCTAAAAATGGTGACAATGCGCTGAATTTCTTGCAAAGCAGGGGCTTCGGCAGGTAATTTATAGGCTTTTGACAAACTCGACACACGCCTTTGCACGATTTCGACTTCCTCTTTCATCGTCTCTGGTACAGGCAAAATGACTGTATTGAAGCGGCGTTTCAATGCACCTGACAATTCATTTACGCCTTTGTCACGATTGTTTGCTGTTGCAATCACGTTGAAACCTTCCACAGCTTGCACTTCCATATTGAGTTCTGGAATAGGCATCATTTTTTCGGACAAAATGGTAATCAATGTATCCTGCACATCAGCCCCAATGCGGGTCAATTCCTCAATACGGGCTATTTTGCCAATTTTCATCGCTTGCATCATGGGTGTGACAACGAGAGCGTTTTCTGTGGGTCCTTCTGCCAAAAGTTTGGCATAGTTCCAACCGTAGCGAATCGCTTCTTCGCCTGTGCCTGCTGTGCCTTGCACCAAAAGCGTCGAATCACCACAAATAGCTGCCGCCAAATGCTCTGCTACCCACGACTTTGCTGTTCCAGGCAAACCATAAAGCAACAAAGCGCGGTCAGTCGTTAATGTTGCAACGGCAATCTCCATCAAACGCGGATTTCCGACATATTTTGGACTGATTTCAAAGCCATTTTTCAGTTTGCCACCCATCAAATAAGTGACAACGGCTTTGGGCGACATATTCCAATTGGGTGGACGCTCGTAGGTGTCTTGTTTTGTGAGTTCGGCAATTTCTTCTGCAAATTGGTGTTCGGCGTGTTGGCGCAATACATTTTTCATATTTTTATAATTTTTTGCTATTCGTTAAAAGGATTCGATTTCTTTTCTGATTTCTAAAAACTGGATGAGTGGCATTATCAAAGTATTGTGTTGTTGCTGGAGTTGCCAATCTGATTGCGGCAATTTTGACAAAGCATACAATTCGCTGAGAATGCTGCTGTCAAAAAAAGCAGCCGAATTGATGGCAAAAGGAATATTGTTGTAGGTTTCATTTTTTCGGGCAATGATACCCCTCAGTATATAAAGGCTCAAGGTTGATGACCAACGCCAATTTTCCCGCAACAAATGATTTCTTACATTGGATACTTCGCCAATGTCTATGTGATCAATAAAATATTTTTCCAATTCGTCATTAGACAAAGCATTTAAAATATGTGTCTGATAATCGCTGTTTTTCCCTGTTTTTAAACAAGCAAAAACACCTTGGCGATAGCGATGATTGCCCAAAGCTGTCGAAATATGCCATTTAAAAGATTGTCTTTGCCGCTTTCTATTGTTTGTGATGAGTCTATCTGCATCCTCCAAAACTTGCAAAATCCGTTGCCAATCATCCGTTTCCAACAAGTCTTCCCATACTGAGGGGTGCATTCTGTTAAGAAAATAAGTGAACCAATACTCTGTCAACAATTCGTTGGTAGAAGGTGTAAAACCATGCCCAAACTCGTATTTCATCACTGTACCATTCAAAAAGTCATCTGACTCAGTTGGCAACTCAAGGGTGTTTTTTGAGCTTAATCCCAAAAACGTTTTCTTTGTTACGACATACTTTTTCAAACGTTCTGCGACCTTTTTGTACAAATCGGAACTGGGATTATTGAGCAACAAGCCTACTGCGATCTCTTTCATTTCCTGTGTTATGGCTTTGGGCGTTTTTTCCTGTACCAAGTCATCGTAAATTGCTTGCACAAAAGTCCATTCTTCATTTTGAGGTTGCGTCGCCAAAATCTTCAATAAATCCTTTTTCTCACGTGCATTCGCCTCTTGCCAAGCCCCTTTTATGAGATTAAAAGCCTTTTCTGGGTCAGTTTTACGATAATCCGTCAATGCCAAACGCCTATCTGCCGACGAGCCTTCTGCCCAAACAGCATCAAAGCTTTGTACCTGTGGCATTTGCCACGCCTCGTTGAACTGTGTCAACCAGCGACCCCGTTCACCCACCACCCTGCTTATTAGGGTTTTGTGGTTTCTGTAAATGGGTTCTGTTGTCAGATTCAGTACATCGTACACATTTTCAGGCGTTAACACGTAGTTTTTTTCTACCATTTTTTCAAAAAACAATATAAAAAGTTGCGGAAACCGACTCGTTCCACTATCAAAAAGGCGTTTCAGAAGGCTGATATACTGAGGGGGTGCAAATTTTAGTGTTTCGTCGGGGGCGGCAGAGATGGATGGCAACGGCGTTTTATCGGGCATTTGCCCTGCTCGCCGATAAGTCCAAGTCAAAGCAGCTGCTTTTAGAAAATAGGCTTCGGAGTCTGTTTTATCCGTTTTTTCCAAAATCTTTTGGATGTTTTGTGGCAAAATAGCCACTTGCAAAGGCATTTTTTCAGTGCCTAACAAAGCACATTTTACCATTTCGTCCCATGCTTTCATATTTTGATTATTTTGTAGTTGTTATCAACAAAAACGCCCAATGGCACAACTGTATCTTGCACTCTCAAGACCGCCATATCCAAAGCCTTGCCACCTGTCAGAGCCAGTAATTGCATCATTTTTTCAAAACTCATCAACCGACTGATGGGCATCAGTCCCCCCTCAGTATCTTGCAAAAACCACATATCATCGTGTTTTGCAACAGTCAACTGACTCAAAATCTGCGGCAACTCATCTGCCCAAGCATTGAGTATGAGTTTTTCGACAAAGGCTTCTTGTGCTTTTTGCCAATTGTGCGACGAAGAAACGGGTGGATGAAACTGTGCTTTTGTTGCACCTTGATTTTTTATGACCGCCCTAAAAGGCATGTTAGAAGGGTAAAAAACCAACTCCGCATCAAGCCATGTACCTGCAACGAGTAAGTTTGAAAACGGTGTGTTTTTATAAGAAAAATCTAAAATCAAAGCAAAATGGCTCGTTTTTGCACCAAAAAGCCAATGTTTTTGGATGGTCAAATCGTCTTCATGCTCTGTCAAACGGTTGAGAACAAGCCATGTATCGCTGATTTTTTCGCCTGTCTCATCTTCCAGAAGTTCAGCTTTTTTTTGACTCCACCCGACGAGGCTGCGAATATCTTCTTGTACTGAGGGGGTCTGCTTCTCGATGTTTTTGAACGATTCGAGGAGTAAAAATGTCCCCGCAGCTTGTGCCAACACCTCTGAATGCCAACCTGTACCGTTGTAAAAATTGATTTTTGTAAAACCTTTGACCATATTTGCCAAACCTGTGGCTTTGGCATCAACCATACGCGCTGCGGTTTTATCAAAAAAGCCACTACCCTTCTCGGGCAAACTCAAAAAACCACCCCTCAGTAAATCTTTGAGCCACAGTTCTAATTCGGCGGCACCCGCTTGCACGAGTGCCAACCTCTCGTTCTCTCGTTTTAATTTGTCTTTTTCACGTTTTGCCTGAGTTTTGTCGTCTATTTCGACGATTGGCTCAACTATTTTTTCGGCTTTTGCTTGACGTTTATCTATCCATTCTTTCACCCAAGTCGGCTCGTCATCTGTTTGCTTCATTACTGAAGGGTCGCGTGCAAACAATAAAAACAAACCTAAACCATGCTTACACGGAAATTTACGACTCGGGCAAGAGCATTTGAAAGCCGTTGACACAAGGTCAATTTGTGTCCGATAAGGGTCTTTGCCCGAACCTTGCATTTCGCCCCACAGCACACGCTCATTGTACTTGAAGTTGAGCCACTTTTTGACATTTGCCAAATCCTTTCCCGATTTGAGCGACGAGGCATCAGGCGCGAGTTGCAAGACTTGTTCTTCGGATAAGCGATTCATAAAAATTGTTTTAATTATGAGACAAAAGTATTTTTTTGTTTTTTATTTTGCAAATAATTTGATTATAAAATTTAAAAAAAATATTTTTATAATCAAATTAATTATAAAAATGAACTAAAATTTGCCTTCACCCTATAATTCGTGTTTGAAGATTTTCGACCAAAAACATAGGACAAATGGTGTCACAACTATTTTACGAAAAAACTGCCTCACTGTTCTTTTTAAATAAGGCCTGATCCTCCACCCTGCTGCTAAACGCGATTTACGCCCATCTTTTCTTTTGAAAACTCTTTTTCTATTCCATTCTTTGATTCAATTTTGCTGTCATTTTGCATTAACATTGCTGTATAAACTGCATTTTGCTGTATTATTGCTGTAAAAAACAAAGCATAATGCTATAATATTGGAAAACAATTGTAGGTTTGCAAAAATTTAAAAAAATGAGAATTTCAATCACAAACCTCAAAGGCGGTGTTGGTAAAACGACGATAGCCACAAATCTCGCCGCAAGTTTGATACTGAGGGGGTACAATGTTTGTCTTGTGGATACAGATTTGACGCAAATGTCTTCGATGGAATGGGCGGGCAATCGAGAGAGTGACCTTCCTCACGTATCCGTTTTTGGCGTGAATGAAAAACAGCTCAACAAAGAGGTTGACAAACTCAATGGCGAATACGACATCGTGATTATTGATGGCGCACCTCAAATCTCGGAGTTGGCGGAACGGACAATTTTAGCGAGTGATATACTCATCATTCCCATTTCGCCAAGTATTTATGATTTTAGAGCTTTTGAAAATTTTCTAAAAAAGCTCAATCAAGTTAACACGATGCGCGAAACCTACGGTATGCGTTTGGTCGAAACGCATGTGGTTATGAACCGTATCAACGAAAGGTCGAATCTAAGCAAAGGTATTATTGAAGCTGTTGAAAGCTATTCTATTCCAATTTTTAGCACCCGATTGGCAAATAGAACGGCTTATGGCGAAACGGCGACAGTCGGTTTAAGTGTTGTTGAATGGCGCGACCCCAAAGCAGCAAACGAAATGACACAGATGACGGATGAATTGATAGAAATTATTGAAAAGTTCAAAAAAGAGTGATATTAAAAAAGAAAATGAAATGAGCCAGAAAATGAAAATGCCGAAGATCCTTCCGAAAAATCTCTCGGTTGACCAAAATAAGGAAAGCAGCCAAGTAGCAGATAAAATAATCGCCGAATTGCGCAGCGATGAGTCCAAAGGCGATATCCAACGCATAACGGTGGATATGCCCAAATACCTCTATGACATCATGAAAGACAAAATGTCCAAAAAAGGATATTCAATGAAAACTTATATCGTCGGTTTAGTCCGAAAAGATGTAGGTGACGAAGAGTAATACAGCAAATAGACAGCAAAATGCTGTCTATTTGCTGTAATTTATAAATATTTTTATTTCTTTATCTGAATTACTTGGATAAAAGTAAAATTCAGGCGTAAATCTCAGCACAGCAATTTGATAGTATTTTGCAGTATATTTGCAGCATCTTCACATATCAAATCTTTAATGAAGAAATTGAAAATATCTCTGAGGTAAGTTTTTCATTAAAAATCAAATACAGCAAATAGACAGCATTTTCACAGCAAAATGCAATACCAAGCGAATATCAAAAGAATATCAGAATAAATTGTCTATTGCGCAACTATTTTATTTCAGAAACTATTTCGTTTTATCACCTTGTTTTTTGTCCTGTAAGACTTATGAAAACAAAAAACATTATGGGTGAAGTTCTGAATAAACTTTTGCTTAGAATGAAATAAAAAGCAAAGGCGAGAAGATTCGGAAGTAAGGAGGTCTTTTTCTATTTCAAATTGAGTTGTCCGTCAAAAATTAATAGCCCCTCAGTAAGTTTAGTCAAAAACGATACTCCCTACACTTTAGCATTAAGCTCATTCACTAAAAAGGGGGCAACGGAAAGGGGATTCAAACAAAAACATATTTTCGAAAACATTGAAAAAACACAACTCTTTTGAAATCTCTTTGTGGTATTTTGTAAGTTTGTCTAGTTTTGTTTTTGTTTGTTAGCTAATTTATTGTTCTTCAATTTTTTATCTGCTTACAAGGTGAGAAACTTCGGAAGATAAGGTGAGAGAATTCGGAAGCAATGGTGAGAAACTTCGGAAGTAAAAGTGAGAGAATTCGGAAGCAATGGTGAGAAACTTCGGAAGTGAAAGAGAGAGAATTCGGAAGCAATAGTCAAATGTACCGAAAGTAATGGTGAGAGATTTCGGAACTCATGTGCCTCATACAATTTTATACTGGACGAACACTTGATTTAAATTACAATTGTCCGTTTTTATAGAAAGTAATAGAGGAATACAGCAATAAGACAGCATTTTTACAGCAAAATGCTGTATATTAATCCATATCAAATGGCAGACCAAAAAAAAATCCAAATATTTGACGACCTCGATTTGGTTGTCTTGCGGAATCCAGTGGCTAAAGCCCGATTTCACCTATCTGTTTATCAGACCAAATTTCTTTTGGAAGTACTGTCTCACCTCAAATCGAAGCCCGAAGCGCGGATATTGTCGTTTAATATTCGGCAATTTAACAAAAGTTTGAACTTGGATAATAATGATATCAAGTACTATGTCAACGAAATCCGTAAAATGGTGCGGCACGTGGTGAGTATCCCAACCGAAGAAAGAAAAGATGGCGGTATGCGTTTCAAAGATGTAGCTTTAATTGCAGCAATTGATACAGATATTGATGGAAAAGGGGAGGGAAGCATCAAAATTGAAGTGGCTGACATGATAAAACCCTACTTTTTAGAGATTGCAAATGGTCAGTTTTTCTCTTTCAACAAATACAATGCACGTGTTTTGAAGGGACGTTATTCCATCAGTTTATACATGCTTCTGAAATCGTATCAACGTTTTCGAACCTTACAGATAGATTATGAAGAGTTACGTGACATATTGGAGATAAAGACTGAAGAATATCGCCCATTCAAAGAGTTTAAGCGGTGGATTTTAGAAAAGTCACGCAAGGAAATGATGGAAAAAAATGATATTTTCTTCGATTATGATGTTATTAGGATGACTTTAAGCAAAAAAAGTGATGTTTCTAAAATCGTATTTCATATTCGCAACAATCCCAACCACGCAGAGATATTCCGTCAATTTCAAATCAAAGAAGGCAAAATCAAAGAGCCAATAGTGCTCATTTCAGATATTTCGCAACCACAAACGGGAGAAAATTCGGAACTCTTTAAGGGCAATTTATTTGAACATTTGAGTACGAGTTTTATACACACCGATTCGTTTGACAGCCAAAATACGGAGATAATCCGCCTTTTTCGTGTTTTTGATGCCGAAACTCCTGATACAGTACTGGGTCAGTTCATTGATAGTTTGTATAAGGCTGGTTTTTCAGAGGAACGAATTTTGGATGTTTTGTACTATGCTTATGACAATCAAAGTAAAGGTGAGAAAATTCGGAATATTATGGGTTATGTCAAACATGGTTTAGAGACGGGTACAATGGGGACCGGTTTAGCTAATAAAAAAATAGAGCAGGGTAGGATAGAGGCGGTACAAATTCAGTATGATACTTTAATAAAAGACAGCAAATTTACAGCATGGCTACAGCAATATTACATAAAACGTGGCATAGAAGCTCCAAATGATGAAAAAATAGCCTTTTTAGAAGCAACAAAAAAAATACGTGCCATGGCGCATTACTTCGATGAAAATGGGCAATTGAAAGAAACTGAAAAAGACAATTTACGCGCATCGCTTGGCAAAAAGATAGCACATACTGAGGGGGTAAAAGAAGAAGTTCTTTTTATTCAATGGATTTATGAAACACAAGGTATTGTACTCAAAAAAATAAAAAACAAATGGGAGGTGGCATCTTAATGCCTTTTTTAAACCTTGGTATTTGCAAACCTTTAAAACCACAACAAGGCGGCTACCTCAGAAGGCTGATAGAACGGGCAGATTTCACAGTTAAACAAACGGCGGAGAAAGTAAAAGCCGAATATATTTTTATAATGCCCTAAAAAATCGCTCGCTCCTCAAAGTTTATTCTTTGTCAAAGGTGGCTAAAAATTTAATTTATTGATTTTTAATAGACAACAAGTATACTATTTTTATATGTTTCGCAATGTTTTACTATTTTCATACGAAAATTTTCCAATTTGATAAAACAGAATATTTATGAGACAATTGCTTTCATTTATTTTCCTACTTTTAGCATTCTCTACTTGGGGACAAAAACAAATCCCTCAATTGCAAGCCCTCGCCGCATCAAAAAAGATGAATGTCGTTTTCATTTTAACAGATGACCACCGCTACGATTTTATGGGGTTTACGGGTAAAATTCCGTGGCTGAAAACGCCAGGCATGGACAAAATGGCAAGAGAAGGCGCATATTTCAAAAATGCTTTTGTCACAACAGCTTTATGTTCGCCCAGTCGTGCTTCAATACTGACTGGACAGTATTCTCATGTTCACACCATCGTGGACAATGTTGCACCTGAACCGCCCAACTTGATTTATTTTCCAGAATATTTGCAGAAAAACGGTTATCAAACCTCATTTTTTGGCAAATGGCATATGGGAGATGAAAGTGATCACCCCCGACCTGGTTTTAATCATTGGGAGAGTTTTAA
Organism: Saprospiraceae bacterium; assembly: GCA_016787525.1. GTDB lineage: Bacteria > Bacteroidota > Bacteroidia > Chitinophagales > Saprospiraceae > JAAFJT01. Next base: position 150,088 of record JAEUUP010000012.1, read on the forward strand.
AGGGCAAGGAGTGTATTTCAATCCTAATCTGAATATAAATGGCAAAAACGTCCAATACAAAGATTCAACTTATATTACTGATTTACTCACCGAACACGCTGTTGATTGGATGGACAAACGCGACAAAAACAAGCCATTTTTCCTTTATCTGTCACACAAAGCTGTACACTCTCCTTTAGCTCCTGCTAAACGCCACAAAGGTATGTATGCTAATCAGAAATACACTTTGCCGCCAACTTATTACCAAACTATGAATGACGACTACAAAGCATTGAAGTGGCCCGAATGGGTCAAACAACAGCGATATAGTTGGCATGGTGTAGATTACCTCTATCATTCACACCAAGATATGCAAGAGATTGTGCAGACGTACTGCGAGACTTTGAAAGCCGTTGATGAAAGTGTAGAAACAGTTCTCAATTATTTGAAAAACAATGGTTTAGAGCAAAATACGATGGTCGTTTATATGGGCGATAATGGTTTTAGTTGGGGCGAACATGGCTTGATTGATAAACGCCATTTTTATGAAGAATCTGTCAAAGTGCCGTTTTTAGTTTATGCACCAGGATTGTTCAAAGGTGGTCAGAATATTACACGCATGGTGCAGAATGTAGATATTGCGCCCACTGTTTTAGAATTGGCAGGTTTGAAAAAACCTGACTATATGCCAGGCTATTCTTTCACTCAATTACTGAGGGGGGATACGACAGGATGGCGTGACCGTATATTTTATGAGTATTTTTGGGAGTATGATTTTCCGATGACACCAACAGTATTTGGGGTGCGTACGGATAAGTACAAATACATTCGTTACAATGGTATTTGGGATCAAAATGAATTGTACGACATCGAAAACGACCCCAACGAAATGTATAATCTTATCGAAAAGCCCGAACATCAAGCCACTGTCAAAAACTTAGCAGGGCAGCTTTTCGATTGGTTAGAAAAATCAAATGGTATGCAAATACCTTTGAAACGGACAATTAAAAAACCGTTTGGGGATTATCGGCATCCGAATCAGCACTGAGATGGGTTATCGAAAAATAAGAATAGGTTATTTAACAAACGAATTTGAGCCATCATTCTAAAAAATACTGAGGGGGCACCATAAATAAAAATCTCGATACGCATGATTGTATCGAGATTTTTGCTTTTATCTAAACTTCTAATTTTTACAACCCAAGACTCTATCAAACTTCAATTTTTCACACATCGAAAACCTGTATGGTCTAAACCTGTATCCATACTACTTTTCATACGTCTCGCCACGCGATAACCAGAACAATAACCATCGTTACACAAAAATGAACCGCCACGCACGACTTTTTTAGGCGTATAAGGTTCATCAGGGTCAAAACTACTGAGGGGACCTTGCGGATTATCAGCGATTTTATTTTGAAATGTGGCATAATAATCGGTATGATACCAATCAAAACACCATTCCCATACATTACCTGCCATATCGTACAAACCATAGCCATTGGGTGCAAAAGATTTGACAGGAGCGATGCCTTCAAAGCCATCTGTTTTGGTATTCAAATAAGGGAATTTGCCTTGCCAAGAGTTTGTTTTTGATTTACCTTCATCTACTTTTTCATCGCCCCAAGGGTAGATTTTGCCATGTTGTCCTCCTCTACCTGCATATTCCCATTCTGCTTCGGTTGGCAAGCGTTTGCCCGTCCATTTGCAGTATGCCATAGCATCTTGCCAAGAAATATGGACAACAGGTATGTTCTCTTTACCTTTAATGTCAGACCCTTCCCCTCGTGGATGTCGCCAATTCGCACCTTTGACAAAAGCCCACCATTGCCCATAATCATTCAAATTTACTGCATTTTTAGTCTTCTGGAAAACCAATGAACCCGCCACGAATGCCGAATCAGGAGGTTTGGGTGTATTAGGAGGCAATAATTTTTTCATTTCTTCCCATGTCGGCACACGTTCAGCAATAGTTACGTAGCCAGTAGCCTCTACAAATTTTTGAAATTGCGCATTGGTCACTTCTGTTGCATCTATCCAGAAACCATTGACTCTAACAGCGTGTTTGGGGTACTCATCGCGGTCTGCTTGCTCGTTGTCACCTCCCATCAAGTATTCGCCACCGTTAATCCAAACCATCCCCTCAGTATTTGTATCAGAGCGCATTATTATTTTTGGAAATAGGCTGTCCTGCATCTGTTTTTGATTGAGTACATAGTCTTTGCGAGTATCTTCATTTTTACAACTCAAAAAACCAAGTAGCAAAAAAAAGCCGATAGGTTTAATTATCTGTTTTATATTATCCATTTTTGATATTTTTTGATTTCGAACTATATATGGGTTGAAGATAGTGATACATATCCGCTGCATTTTAATTACTGTTGTTTTACTTCTTGAGTAGTCAAAATAAGTTTTTGTGTATTTCAAACGCCGCTTTTGGCGGCGAAAAGGACTTTGAGGAGCGAGCGATTTTTGATTAAAATTTTAGCAAAGCCAAAATTTTAATCAAAAATCGCTCGCTCCAATAGAAAAACTTTCAAAGCCGCTCAATGAGATTCAAATTAGGCGAATAAGGGCAAGTAAAAAGACTTGATTGACTGAGGGGTAATTTAGTTCTAACCTGTTTCTGAGTTCTTCGGCATAGTAATACCGTGTGTAACATCAGCCATTAAGATTGTTCGTCAGTAGATTCATCATCTGAAGCGGGTAAGTTTTTCAAGCTTTCTTCGCTTTGCAAATGCAGATAGTTAGACGATGAAACAACTTTTTGCCCTGTAGCCTGCTCAAAATTAAGGCGCGATAAACGTCCCACTTCCCCACCTTTCACAGCCGCTTCGTGGTTTTCGTGGAAGCCTTGGGCATCAGTATTGACAGCTATGGTACGTGTTGCTTCTTCGCTCAATGCGGAGATAATTAACTCTATGGTGGTCATGTGGTCGCGCAGATTCTGCTTCTCCAAACCTTTCACTTTACTATGTTCACTGGGTGTCAAGCCAAAAGTTTCTTTTGAAATGGTCGCAGTCAAAATACTGTATTCATTATTTTCTTTGATGCCTCTGTTTTTCCACTCATCAGTCAATTCTTTGCGAATATTGATGCTTTTTTCACGGTAGCCAATCCAATCATCTGGATAGCCTTTGGCTTTATAAATGGCACGGGCACGCTCAAATGCCAGTTCGGGAGCTTCTGTTTCCTCAATTCGCTCTTTACCCACTTGCGCCAACCACAATTTTAAGGGTTCAGCTTTAGGCGATGGCACCGACATCACTATCCGAAGCACCCCCTCAGTATTGGCACAATCCGTTGGACGCATTTTATTGTCGGGTGCTAAAAATTTCAACTTTTCACAAATTGTGAAAAGTTGAGGCTCGCGTTTTTTGAGCATACTCCAATAGGTCGAAGGTTTAGCACTATCGGTCAAAACCTCAATCACATCAATTATGGAAAAGTACCATTGTTCATTGTACCAAACTTTCCGAATTTCTTTGCCTCCAAATGTCTGTAAGGCGTTTTTTGCATCTTCTTTCATATCATACTACTCTAAATATCGTTCAAATTTCTCTTTTCTTTGATGAAAAATCGTAGTCCTTTCACACGTGGTTTAAGCCAGTCGAGGTTCGTTCTTTGCAATTGATAGTTGATTAATAAGTCAGTTTTATCATTTATTTCCTGTATAGCAGGCTCTAAAACTTTATAGTGCGCCCAATAAGTTGGACAAAAAGCGATAAAAAATAAGGTGATAAATTGGCAATCAAATACAGAAATAATATAGTAAAAATATTTTATATTAAGTGTGGTTTTAATAGCCTTTTGCTATTTTCAATTTGTTCTAGGTCGTTGGGTGTCAATCTTGAAATGATGTCGTAGAACAATTTAGGGACATAAACCTCACTGGTTTGAACTTCTTGCTTTTTGTTCAATTTTCTAACCAATTTGGGCGCAGATAAGGGATTATTAACTGATGTTACGCACTAAACAGATTTCGCACTGTTTTTTGCTTTGCAAAAAAGACGTACAAGAAAAAGAGACTATCAGACCGAAGTTAATTTTGAATCGTAAAACGATTCAAAATTAACTTCGGTCTAAAAAAGATATTTTAAAGCACGCATTTCGAGCG
>JAEUUP010000104.1 GCA_016787525.1 Saprospiraceae bacterium
GCCACATCTTCAAATCGGGCAAAAAAAGTATTTGTTTCATCAAAAATGGCTTTTTCACCTTTATTGGGCGTATTTATTTTACTGTTTCCGAGCCATATTTCATCAAAATAATTAGGCAAAATGATGGTTGAATTGATATAATCATTGATACAATTGTGGTCTTTTTCACCCGAAACCAACATCACAAACTCGTTTTTATTTTGCGCCGCTTGCATAAAAGGCATCAGGTGACGCACTTTACCCCAACCGCCATTTGAAGGATAATTGGGCGGCATCAAATGTTTGAGTTTATCGCCTTTACCTTCCGCAGCCCAAGTACCATAATGGTCATCTCGCCCTTCAATCACATAAGCGATATTCGGCATTTCAGGAATTTTTGGACTGCTCAGATAAATAACAAAAGGCTTATCGTCGGGGCTATATGCTTGATTGGAGGAAGCTATTGATACTTTCTTTCCGACAAAATCACAAGCAAAGGTATGCGCCAAGCTGTCCCAACGTTGGATAATAAATCTGTTTTTGTGCTGCATTAAAGTTTTTTGCTGTTTTGATAAACCTACATTTTTTAAAGCAGAAAAACAGATTTGATGAAATAGATGTGTATTGTTATTTTCTCTTCCGAGCAAAGGATTAAAGTATTTTTCTTCCAATAAATCTCGACTGAAAACCCGATTATAATCCCGACTATGCGCCCCTGCAAGATAACCACCCACAGGATTATAATGTGCCGCTATATCGGTGAGGAAAAATTGGAGTGCGTCACCCGCCTTTGCTTTAATGTCTGTATCTGTTGAGAAAGTATAAAGTAAAAGTAGCGATTCCAAGTCCACGCCGCAATAGGTCGGGCTATCATATTCCCGATTGCCGTAATGGGCAACGTGGTTCAACCAAACATTAAAAGCCGTTCGTCCTTCTTCAATTACTGAGGGGGTCTTATAAACCTGCCCCAACGCTACAAAATTCCAGACCCGCATCAAATAAATATTCGTATAACTGATGCGGACAGGTTGGCGGCGAATCCCTTTTAAGGCATATTCAAATATTGTATCCAATGTTTTTTTCGCTTCGGGCGATAGTCTGTCATCAAACAGGAGTTTTATTAAAATGCCATATTGGACACAAAATTCAACATTATTGCCATCGCCTACATCATTACTTGTTTCCGTCCAATTCCAATACATATTGCCAAAACTGGGTGCAGTAGGTTCGGTTATGACACGAGTAAGCAGTTTTTTTAAAAGTCCTTCTATGTCTTCGGGTTTTAAAAAATGTGTATCCAAAGCATCCAATAAAAACATATAACAATCCCGAACAGCTAACTGAGGTATTGGTTTTTGTGCGGCTGCCCATTCACGTTCCAAAATTGCTTTTCGCGCTGTAGGATTGGGCATTTTAGGAATGGAAAAAGGATTTTTTTGTGCGGATAGAGGTACTTTTAAACCTATCAGAAGGATTAAAAGCAAAGGATATTTTTTCATTTTGCCTATATGATTCGTTAAGATTAGGTTCTTGAATGAAAATACTAAGGGGGTATTTCATCGTTCAAAAGCTGTTTCAAGCAATGTTTTTTCCGTAAAAAGCATACCATCTGAAGGCTTTTTATCTCTCATTTTTTTAACTTCTGTGGCGGAAATACTCTTTCCTTGCTTCGCAAAAGCATTTTGTGTAAATTTTATGATGTCGGCAATATCTTGGTCGCTCAAAGATTTATTATTAGCCAACCCTGGCATATCATTGTTTAATTGATATAATTTTCCACCAACGTTGATAGGCCCACTTAAACCATGTAAAACAATAGCCGTCAATCGGTGTATCGAACCATCAATATATTCCGAGCCTTTGAGAGGCGGTGCTAAGTCTTGAATCCCTTTGCCATCCGCCCCATGACAAGTGGCGCAGATACTTCTGAACAATTGTAAACCCCGTGTTCTATCATCCACAGTATTTTTTTCCTTAACAAAAATGGAATTCATTTCTTTTTTCTGACGATTTGACACAGCTGTTGTCAGATTGCTTTTTAGGGTTGCATTGGGTTTCATGGTATTGAGATACATTTCCTCTTTACCTTCCAAGCTACTGATGATGGCTTCTTGAAATATTTTTTGTTGAGGATATTTTTTATCCATTTCAGATAAAATAGGCAAAAAAGCAGCTTCCGATACATTTAACCACGCTGCCAATGACAGCGGCACATAAAGGTCTATGGTTTCATTGTTTTGAGCCAATAATTGCGCACAAAGGGTTTTCATTTTGTCCACATTTTGCATAGATGCAAAACGCTCTAAAAGACCCAAAGCGTGGGCAATGGTTTCAGGTTGCTTAGATTGGCTGATAATCGTGTGTAAAATATCGAAAGAAAGGGCATTTGTACCTTCTAAAACATACAACGCATGTATAGACGTAGCAAAAGGATTGTCCATTGTCGTTAAAGCCAATATATCTTTTGTAATGGATTTGTCTTTCTTTTGAATCAATAATTGCTGCGCCCTATCTCTCAACCAACCATTTGGATGACTCAAAAAAGCCACGAGTTCCTTGTTTGTCGCTTTGGATAAATCGGGGACGGAATTCAGTTTTGTTGTTTTATGCGATACTTTCAAAATACGCCCTGCATTTTGTAAAGTATCTAATTTCTTTTTCGCCAATTCTTCGGTCAAATATTGCGAAATATAAGCTTTGTGCTGAATGATACCCCTGTGCATATCTACGATATACATCGCACCATCGGGACCCGTGAATAAGTTGACAGGACGAAAACCTTCATCGGTAGATGCTATAAACTCCTTGCCTTCAATGGCTTGATTGGCTTTAGTTTGCAGTGTTTTAAAATCTAAAATATTCCGTTTAATCAAATTGGCTTCAGGTACACAGACGAAAGCATTTAGATTATACGCCTCGGGGAAAGCCCCTCCCCTATACACCAAAGGACCACAAGCCGCCGTCACTTCTTTCAAATAACCTTTTTCATCTAAAACGCCTTTTATGTAGCCTCGATTAACAGAAGTTGGGTGGCTTGGAAAGACTCTATTACTTGCCAATCGTTGATTTTCACTTAAAACAGGCTTAAAATACTTATTTTTTATGACTTTATTGGGCAAAACATAGTCTCCTTTGATATTGGTGCTGTTGTCATTATAGTACAGTCTGCCAAAATTATCTTTTGTAATGCCCCATTGTCCTCTATTAGACGTTGGTTCTTTGAGCCATTTGCCGTTTTTGCGTTGATACCTAAAATTGTAATTGGCGTTATAAATCCAATTGTCAATGTGCATCATCAAACCGTTTGATGAATGTTCCACATTGCCCCCTTCTGCATAAATTGGGTCAACCAATGTCTTTTTACCAGGCTTATCCTTTTTAATATCAACGAACCACAGTTTAGCACCATCGGTGTATAACAAACCGCCATACACATGCGCTATACTTCTTGGCAATACCAATTTATCCAAAAATACTTTAGCATGGTCAATAATACCATCTTTATCCAAGTCTTCTAAAATTGAAATCCTGCCATTGGGTTCTTCTTCGCCGATACCTTCCAAATTGGGCATATAACCTCTCATTTCCACGACCCACATCCTGCCTTTATCATCGAAATCCATACCAACAGGGGCTGTCAAAAAAGGTTCGGAAGCGATACAATTTAGCTCAAACCCTTCTTCAATAGTATAGTTTTCTAATGAAATTTTAGGTTCTTCATAAGAGAGAAAAGTAAATCCTGCAAAAGCAAGAGAAAGTAATAATACGGGAAAAAATGCTGTTTTAAATTGTTTTTTAATTGCCATTTTTAAAAAATTATTTAGGGCTTTTACAATTTTTATGGAAAAATACTGAGGGGGTCATACTTTTCCCTTACGTGTTTCTCATATAAATTGTCAATACCCAATTATTTTACCTTTTTCATCTGCAATAACACCACGCCATGATGCCGAATATCCGTTTTAAAAGCATCTTTAAAATTGCCTAAATCCTTTTGTCGCCAGACATCTCTTAGTTTAAAAGTACCTTTCAAACCAATTTTTGCAAAGTCAAAGGTAAATAATTTTGGTGTTTCCGTACCCCAACGAAAATGAGATTCGGGTGTTTTCCCATAATCGGCGGTATTAAATAGACCAACGGCATAAGAACCATCTTCTAAAGGTTTCATCCATATTTGTACACCATTTTCTTCCACGACAAGTCGGGCAGCTTTGCCCAAAGGGTCTTGATTGATGGCAATCACTTCATCATTTGTCAATAAATTCAAGGTAAAAGCGTCCAATTGTTCAATCGGACAACCAATCAACATCGGTGCTGCCAATAAGCTGAAAATACTCACATGGCTATATTGCTCATCGGGCGTTAATCGTGTTGGGTGCATTTCAGGACCAATCGTTACATTGCCCAATATCATCATATCGGGGTCAGCCCAATGCCCATGACCTGTGTAGGGCGACCATTTATCAAGCGAAAAAGCAGTGAGAAAAAGACTTGTCCAACTGTCTTTTATATCGGGGCCCGTGCGGTACATATTGGTTAAACGTGCCCAGTCGGTTACTTTTTCAAAGGGTGCATTATTAGAAATACTGAAAACAATATCCCGACCCGATTGCTTTAAAGCGGTGGACATGCGTTCTGTGGAATTGACATCAATCCGCCAATCGTATTTCAAAAAATCAACACCCCAAATTGCCATTTGTCGGGCATCATTTGTTTCAAATCGGTATGGAGCAATGCGATTGAATGCCCGTCTGTTTTTGGCGATAGAATCATGTGTTTCGCCACCTTTTTCAAAGTCAGAACTCGCTCCAACATAACCCGCATAACTCGCTATATAAGGTGTCGAATACAAGCCCGCTTTCAAACCAAGCGAATGTATATAATCCACCATTTCTTTAAATTTCGGGAATTTTTCATTGGGTTGCAAGGCGGTCAAATCTCCTGTTCTGATGCCCTGCCAAGCGTCGTCAATATTGATATACGTCCAACCGTGGTCACGCAAACCCATTTTTACCATCGCATCAGCAGAGGCAATGACTTTTTCTCTATCAATTTGTGCTGCCCATGAGTTCCAACCATTCCAACCTATCGGCGGGGTGAGAGCGATGGTATCGCCAATAACGATTTTAAGGGATTTCGTGGCTTCGCCAAATTTATTTTTTGCTTTTAAAACGGTAGAATAAGTGCCTTTTTGCGCTATTTTACCTGAAATAATGCCCGTTTGTGTATCTATTGACAAACCTTTTGGTAGATTTTTTACTGAAAAAACCATTGGGCGTTCACCTGTTGCAGCAATAGTATAAAGCACAGGATTGTTCGGCGTTGCGCCAAATAGTTTTGCTGAGTTGATTTTGGGTGCTGATACTGAGGGGGGTGTCAAAATGTATTTTTCATCTGTATTTTTAACGTGTTCGGGTTGATAATTGTCTATCATTTCCAATTTGGCATTCACCCAATTACAATACGTTCTTTTATTGCCCACGCCGCCCACACTATCTTTTACCAAAAGCCCTAACTGTTTGATGCCTTTTAGGTCAATATCTATCGGCACAGGCGTATCGCCAATGCGCATTTTTTCGCTTTTAAACAATACTTTACCATCTCCTAAAACATAAAAAGAGAGCGCAATATCCTTATTGCCTGCATCATCTGCGCCGACTAAAGCCGAAAACCTTGTGGCGTGTTTGTCTAATAAAAATACAAGTACGCAGGGCGATTGTGCGCCAAGACCTCTTGTGTATTTTACCCCATTGAATTGCAAAGTATCCCGCATATAATTGCCTTTTGCTTGAACAGGTCGAATGCCTTCCGAGTAGGTTTGGATAGTTAAGTCGTCTAACCATACGGTGTTTGCTTTTTGTGCAGACACGGCAATAGATAGGCTGACAAAGAATCCTGCCAGTAGTTTTATCATTTTATATAGCTTTTGATTTAGAAATACCCCTCAGTATTTTTTGGGTTTTTGGTAAGAACAGTTTTTATTAAGTAGCAAGAACAAATTTCTTATTTGCCCTTTTTCACATCAATTATTAACCAATCATCAAATGAATCACCCTCCATATTAGTATCAAGTTCATAATATCCAATTGGTTTAAGTCTTTTTACATAATCAGGATTTTCTTTGTTTTGATACAAACCAATCTTCGTTTTTACAAATATTATGTTATACAAGTAATGTTCGAAGATTAAGTCATGTTGCATGAATTCAAGTCGTATTTCATCAATAGAAAACCCTCCAAGTCCATCAGAATCATCAGCTATACAATGCTCCATAGCCTTCATACAAGAGTCAATAGCTTCTTGCTTAAGTTTATATTTTTCTGAAAACTCTTTTAATGTTTGATGTATTTCTTCTGTTGTCATCAAATAACTTTATGTGTTTTAAAACATTGGTTCTTTAAATATTCTTGTAGTTGATGCTAACAACAATTTCTCATTAAAAATTCCACTTTCCGCAGGTTTTTATACCTCAATTTTTTAATTCCATCTGCAACAACACAACCCCATGATGCCGAATATCTGTTTTAAATATATCTTTAAAATTACCTAAATCCTTCTGCCGCCAAACATCCCTTAGTTTAAAATTACCTTTTAAACCTATTTTATTAAAATCAAAAGTGAAAGATTTGGGCATTTCATCACCCCAACGGAAATAAGATTCGGGTGTTTTTCCATAATCACCTACATTGAATAAACCAACAGCATACGAACCATCTTCCAACGGTTTCATCCATATTTGTACGCCATTTTCTTCTGCTACAAGTCGGGCAGACTTGCCCAAAGGGTCTTGATTGATAGCGATAACTTCATCATTTGTGAGTAAGTTCAAGGTAAAAGGGTCTAATTGTTCAATCGGACAACCAATCAATAAAGGGGCAGCCAACAAACTAAAAAGGCTGACATGACTGTATTGTTCATCGGGCGTTAATCTCGTAGGATGCAAACTTGTGCCTGTGGTGACATTGCCCAATATCATCATATCAGGGTCAAGCCAATGCCCATGACCGCCGTAAGGACTCCAATTATCCAAAGTAAAAGCGGATACATAAAGACTTAGCCACGAATCCCGAATATCGGGCCCCGTTCGGAAAGTATTGGTCAAACGCACCCAATCTTTAACATTGGAAAATGGCGCAGAATTGGAAATACTATACACAATATCTCGCCCCGATTGTTTTAAAGCATTCGACATGCGTTCCGCAGAAGGAACTTCGATACGCCAATCGTATTTCAAATAATCAATGCCCCAAGCTGCCATTTGTAAAGCATCTTCCTTTTCAAAAGTGTATTTGCCAACATACCGATAAGCGCGTTTATTGTTTTTAATAGAGTCCAAATATTCTCCTTTTTCATGGTTTGATGAACCGCCGACATAACCCGCATAACTCGAAATCATCGGCGTTGAGTAAACACCTACTTTTAAACCCAAACTATGAATATAATCTACCATTTCTTTGAATTTGGGGAATTTCTCATTGGGTTGAATAGCGTTGAATTGACCGCCACGCTGCCCTTGCCAAGCGTCGTCAATATTAATATATGTCCAACCATGATGATTTAAACCCATTTTTACCATTGCTTCGGCGGAGGCAATCACCTTTTCCCTATCAATTTCTCTTGCCCATGAATTCCAACCATTCCAACCAATCGGCGGTGTGAGAGCAATGGTATCGCCTATTTGTATGGTGAGTTCTTTTGCCGTTTCACCCAATGCGTTTTTGGCAAATAAAGTTGTTTTATAACTGCCTCGTTTTGCTATTTTACCCGTAATAATCCCTGTTTTTGTATCTAAAAAAAGCCCTTTCGGTAGATTTTTAGCGGAAAAAGACATTGGGCGTTCACCTGTTGCAGCGATGGTGTAAAGCACAGGATTATTGGGTCTTGCGCCAAATAGCTTCGGAGAATTGATTTTTGGTGTTTTTAGGGAGGGGGGTGTTAAAATGTATTTTTCATCTGTATTTGGTATGTTTTGTGGCTTAAAACCGTCTTCCATAATGAATTGTGCATTTGCCCAATTGGTATAATCCATTGTCACCTTTGCATCTACTGTAACCAAAAGCCCTAAACGTTTGATGCCAATCAGATTCACTTTGACCTGTTTGGGTTCATCGCCGAGCTTTATATCACCGCTGTCAAACAGTGTTTTTCTATCACCCACCACATAAAAACGATGCGGCAAATCCTTCATCCCCTTATCATCTACCCCCACTACGGCAGAAAATTCAGTCGCATGACCATCCAAATAAAAAGATAAAACGCTTGTCGAATTGACACCCACGCCACGTTTAAAAGTAACACCTTTCATGCGCATCGAATCGTTGCCCGCATTCAACTTCGCAGATACTGAGGGGATGCCTTCCGAAAAAGATTTTATGATTAAATCATCTAACCAAATTGTATTGTTTTTTTGACTAAAAAGGGTCGTGTTAATACACAACCCGATAACAAGCAACGCAATTATTTTATTCATTTTTCTTATGATTTTATTTATTTGCCACCTTTTCACCAATCAAAGTCAGCACCGCTTTGTCGCTCCACTCCTGCCCATGACCTGCCATCGCTGTGAATGAAATCTTAGCATCTGACTTCGGGTTTTCTGTTTTATCCAAAAATTTTTGCAAAAAACGGGTTGCTACATTTGAATACAAACCGTCCATATCACCCATCCAAATCCATATTTTGCCTTGCAATTTAGGGCCCAATATTGTCCAATTTTTTTCTAAAACCTTTTTTAAATCATATTTTTCCCATTGTTTGGCAATGTCGTGGTCTATTTTGCCTGTGTTTGGGTCAAACATTAAGGAAGGCAAACCATCTTTACCTTTTGGTCCAAAAACGGCATTGTACGCACCGAATTGACCGCCCGAAACCAAGTAATTGCCTGTGCGACTGTTGAGATTTTCACCTGCAATCCAATCACGCATCGAAAAAGTGGGTTCGCCATAAATTGTTCTTCTGCCAGGTTGCAAGTAGCCAAATCTATTGTAAAAAATAGATTCATCTTCGTAGATATTAATCAATCCATAATGTTCAAAGTCCACAGGGTCAGGACTATACGACCAAGTGCCGTCAAAAAAATCGGGATAAAAGATTTGCAAACCCAACGACACCCAACCGCCTGTCGAATTGCCTGTCAAAAAACGCATTTTAGAATCCGTTTTGTAGCGCACTTGTTTTTCAATTTCGGGAATCAATTCTTCGGTCAAAGCTTTGCCACAAGGGCCATTGTTTTCGGAATCCATCTGATAGGTATCGCCGTAAGGGCCTTGTGAATCGAGGAAAACATAGATAATTTGCGGTGCAGTCTTCGTAAACCACCAATCTGTGAAGGCTTTATTACTGATTAAACCATTGATTGCCGTGTATCGTCCATTCAATCCCGCTGCCCGATAACAGATTGGATACGTCTTTTCTAGATTGTCAAAATAACCCGAAGGCAATAAAATAGCCGCTTTCAAATAGCGTGCTTTACCTGAAAACGCTGAAAGATATGTGCTTTTGATTTCAACTGTTTTGACAAACGGATGAGAAACAACCGTCGCAGGTGGAATGATTTTATTGAGCGTCAAATTGAGTTGAAGCGTGTTTGAAAACAAAACCGAATCCACATTGCTGTACAAATTACCCGACACGTTTTCTGAACCATCATCCACATTTTGCTTGTAAACAACTTGAAAATAATACTTTTCAGAAGCATTGCCTTTCAATTTATCCAAACCAATGTTCAACACATTTTTGTCTTTCGCATCCAAAACAAACGGCTTGGAAACGTCCCAATACTGAGGGGTCACGCCAAAAGCAATTTCGGAACGCAGACGTGGCTCTCTATCCGTTTGTTTTGTTACGTGCAAGATTAACCGCCCACCTTGTATGAATGATTCTTTGATTTCTGGCGCAACTGTAATGTTTAATTTCCAAGAAACCGCTTCTTGTGCGTGTGCAAAAGTTATTGCGAAAAGGAAAAGGAGCAATAAAAAAGAGTCTTTCGTTTTTTTCATTATAAGTCGTTTTATACTGAGGGGGTGCGTTTCTCGCTATGATAGACTCTGCCCAAAAGTCAGCCCCTATGCAACGCGCAAAATCTTCTCCATTTGACGACCTTTCGCCAATTCATCCACCAATTTGTCCAAATACCGAACTTGTTGCGTCAATGAATTTTCGATTTCCTCCACCCGATAACCACATATTACACCCGTAATGAGCCGTGCATTGGGATTCAATGTTGCCATTTGAAAAAACGTTTCAAAGGTCACTTTTTTTTCAATAAGGTCTTGCAACGTATTGTTATCGAAGCCTGTTAGCCACTCTATGACTTGATGCAATTCTTCTTTTGTTCTCCCTTTTTTCTCCACTTTTGTCAAATAATGTGGATAGACCGATGCGAAAGTCATTTTTGCGATACGCTGATTGTGTGTGTCGGAATTAGTCATATTATTTAAGTTGCTTATCAATTAATATTGCTTTTATAGCCATTGGATTGTATTGGCAAAGCTAAAAATTAAAATACAGAGGCGCATTGATTTTCACCGATTATTCGCTTTTACAATGCCCTTCACCTCACTCACAGGCATTTTCAAATTCTTAAAAATGACCCCCTCTGTATTATTCAAGAAAATCACGGGTAGTTCTTTTGCTGTCGCAATATCCACATCTGTGAGTTTGATATTTTTAGCGTCATCAAAAACAAAGGCGGGGCGGAAATCTTCTTCGATGTATTTGACTTTTACATTCTTCATCGTCACCCCCTCAGTATGACGCATATAAAAACCCCATGCGGGCAATTCGCCAAACATCGAAAATTCGGGATATTGGGCAGGGTTTTCAGGAATAGTCGTTATTTTATCCAAAGGAATATGAGCGATATTTTTATCGCCACGTCCACCATAAGTAATTTCGATGTTCTCTAAAGTCACATCTTGCACAGGATAATTGGGCAAACCAACAATAGAAGATGGGATAAGATTGTAAGGCAAATACGGATGCCCATAGATGTGAAAATGCGACGGACGTTTAGGCATTTTATCTTCGCCAGGACGAAGGTGGTCGGGCGGTCCTTCAATCGGATAACCTTGGTCGGGTTTGTACAACGGCACATCTACTTTGACATTGGCAATATAAATGCCTTTGATTGTACCGACTTGACCACCTACATTCCGATGCCCACGCCGAATAAAGATAGCATTGCCTGTATTGCGTGCTTTAATGTTTTGAATATCAATATTCTCTGTCACACCGCCATCCACACATTCAATCGCAATCGCAGAACGATAAGTATCAAAAATAGTGAGATTCCGCACCTTTATATTCTTAAAACCGCCGTAACAATTCGTTCCAAACTTCAAACCATTGGCACTCGACCGCAGCGTACAACTGTCAATATAAATATTTTCACAAGCCAATTTGGGGTTTTCAGATTTCAAACACAAAGCATCATCAGAGGAATTGATAAAACAATTCGTGATGCGCACATTTTTAGAATCGGTAATATCCAAACCGTCATTGTTCCAATAAGCGGTGCTTTGAACGGTGATTCTGTCAATCGTTACACCGTCGCACTCTCGATAATCTTGTACCCAATCGGTCGCATTTTTCAAAGTCACGCCTGTGACACGCACATTCTGACACGCTTGGAAAAGCAAAATCAAAGTGCGTCCACCAGGTCTTTTGACCAACCAAATCGTGTCTTGTTTCATCTCGCCGCTGCGGAGTTTTTTGAATATATCGAGCATCAACTCTTGACATTGACCGTCTATTATACCTTGTCCACTGATGGAAATATTCTTTTGTCCATTCGCCATAATCAAAGCGGGACGATCTCTTGACGAGGGATAATCATTGCGATTTGTTGAACCCAACAACCTTGCACCTTTCTCTAAATACAATTCGACACCCGATTTCAAATAGATTGTGCCCGTCATAAAATTGCCCGCAGGAATTGTAACTCTACCGCCCCCCTCAGTAGAAACCTTGTCAATGAGCTTTTGAATAACGGCTGCATTGTTCGTTTCACCGTCAGGGATTGCACCAAAAGTGGTGATATTTTGTGCGTTTAGGCACAACAGAGTGTGTAATAGCAGTATCGCTATTGCAATGAATTTTTTCATACTTGTTATTTTGGATGGTTTAGAGATAGTCCATATAGGCACAACACAGAGCGTAAAGGCAGAATTCGCAAAGTTGAATAAATTACAAGAACTTTTGTTAACTATAAGTTGTGCCTTTATTTATTTGGATATAATTCTTCTACATGCTTTATATGATTAGCTATCATTTTTAACAAAATGCTTTTATCAATGTCAGCAAGAGCTTTAATGTGTACGCAACCTTTATCGGTTTTGTGCTTTCCGAATTTATTTAACAATTCATCTCGGTCTAAAAAACTACCTGATAAATAAATGGCAATGGATGACGCTCTTGGAGAAAATGCAATATTGGGACTATCCCCTTCTCGTCCACTTTCGTATTTGTAATGGTGGTTTCCAAAACCGATGATACTTGGTCCCCACATTTTTGGCTCAAGTTGCGTCTCTTTTTTAAGTAGTTCAATGAGTTCCAAGCAGTCATTGCGTTTTCTTTCATCTTTTACAGAGCCAATAAAGTCGTTTACACTTGTTTCCGTTTCGGTAGTTTTATTTTTTGCCATCTTTTTATTTTTTTAATTATTGTTTTTGGTATCCGTCAACAAGGCAGCTATACCAACTGCTGATGTTGTATGAAAAATGACATTCATTTCGTTTTCGTTTTACCCCCCCTCAGTATTTCCCCCTAAACATCCAATATCCACTGCCCCTTCAAACCAATCCGTGCTTTCGTTTCTTCGGTAATATACTTCTTTTGGTCAATTTGTTGGTTTTGCGCTCGTGTACAAAAATAACTGTGGATGCTTCGACGGTCGCGGTCGGTTTCATTGTTTGTGCCACCGTGCCAAACATGTGAATTAAAAATATAGACCGAACCCGCAGGAGCGATGATGCGTATTTCGTCGGGATGTTTTTGCATCGGGTCTGCCATTGCTTCGTCGGGCAAAATGTCCAAAGTATGCGTGCGCGGCACAATACGGGTCGCCCCATTGTGTTCCGTAAAATCATCTAAAAGCCAAATCGTATTACAGACTTGATACGCACCACGAGCAACCGCATTGCGCCAATCCACATGCAGTTTTTGAAGCCCTTTCCCAGGTTTCGCCGCGCGATAATTTAAGGAAGACAATTTATAAGAGCTGCCCAAAACAGCTTCAATACCCGCCAAAACACGCGGATGTGTATAAAATTTGTCAAAAACAGAGCCTTTATTAACCAAATCTGCCAAACGGTCTGCACCAGCTTCTTTTGGATAACGCATGTGCTTTGATTCCATGAATTCCGCACCTGCATTTTCGCCTTCCGCCTGCATCAATGCGGCGATACGGTCATTGACCTCTTGTACTTCGGTTGGACTTAGTAAATGACCCAAAAACAAATAACCTTCTGTGTTTAAGGTTTCGATTTCTTGTTTTGTTAGCATATTTTGATGTATTATCGAACGGCACAAACCTTTTTAGGTTTATAAAGTGAACACTCTCATACTTTTTTCTTCACCATCTTGATGAGGTACAAATATATCGCTTTTTTCATTTAGCTCTTTTCGTCATTTCGTTTTATTTGATTTTACCCCCTCAGTAATCTTAGTAAACCTTAAAGGCATTACTAAGATTGTGCTTCATTTCCGATGCGAAATGCCGTATTTCCGATGCGAAATGCCGCGTTTCCGATGCGAAATGCGGCATTTCCGATGTGAAATGCCGCATTTCCGATGCGAAATGCCGCGTTTCTGATGTGGAATGCCGTATTCTTGCTTTCAAAATCTGATGCGTTGCCTCTTTTGAGGTCAATACGTGCTCAAAACAAACATTCTCCTGTGTTTAAGGTTTCGATTTCTTGTTTTGTTAGCATACTGATGTGTTTTAATGATTTAGCAAATGCGTTATATTTGGCGGAATATGGATATTTTGACCCACATTCCGCCAAATATAACGCATCGCACTGTTTTTTGTTAAAAAAATCAGTAAAAAATGGGTTTGTTGAGTTGAAAGATACCCCCTCAGTATTTTGAGGGTTTTAGGAGGACTTATATGCTTAGTTATTGTTGGTTGGTTTGAATAATTATGTTATGTGGTACGAGAGCCATCTTTTGACAAATTCTGATAGGCACAGTTTTATTTTATTTCTATAGTTATTCCATCAAATTTGGCTAATAGTTGTTGAATGTTAATTGTCTTGATATCTATTTGTGAACAAATTGCGGGAATTTTTTTAAATAATTTATTGTCATTACTTACTTCCGTTTCTTCTGTTACAAGAAATACCTCTTCTGCTGGGAAGTCTTTTTTCAGGTTTAAACTCGTTAAAATTAATTTCATGTCAGCAGAATTCATAAAATCGTTTTTTAAAGAGTCATATTGAGTTTCTGAAAGTTTATTTTTCTGACTTACAATTACAAATTGATTGTCAACTTGTCTTAAAAATTTTGCTGGTGCAGGTGGTAAAATAAATTCAGTATTTAGAGGTAGTTTATATGTTTTGTTGAATGACTTGTCAGTTAAAAATGAGAATATAGATAATACAATCCCTTTTGAATTATATCCACATTCATCTATTATTTTGTCAATAATCAAAATTTCGCCAGTGGTAATTTTTGATTTAATTGCTTCAAATAAAATTGCCTTTTTGTCAAATGGTAAGTAGTATCGAACCAACGACAATAACGAGCTGGTATCAATTACTGCTTTCATATAAAAAACTATCTATTTTGTCTGGTTTAATATTTAATTTTTTACAAAACTCATATTCGTTAATTACGCCCTCGAAAAATGCTGTTTGTATTGTTGAAACTAATAATGGTGATTTTATAGGAATTGGGGTTGCACCTCTTGAATTAATACCGTTTTGTTTGTCTAATTCTCTTTGTTTTTTTAATTCCTCACTTTTAATTCTAAAATCTTCTTCAAAACCTTCTTTAACTTTTTTATAGTTTGCAGGACTTATTTTATTTTGTAAAAGCAATTTTGTAAAAATTGCAATTCTGCTTAAATGTGTTTTTTCTGAAATTGATTGAATTAAGTCAATATTATAATCATTTTGAGCGGTTGAATTATCTATGCTATCAATAATTTTTTGAAATTCTCCACTTAAAAAATAAAATGCAAATTCATTACACCAATTTTCAATTTTTGATAATTTATGATTGGCTAGATTTTGGTAGTCAATTTGATCTATTTCTTCATCATCTAAAAGATAATGCCCTAATTCGTGTGCAAGTGTAAATATTTCTCTTTTAAAAGAAATTTGTTGCCTTTTTAACACAATAACATTAGGTTTAAGAAAAAAACCATCAATATTTGCTTTTTCTTTTTTATTCCAAGTTTCTACGAATTCAAAAACTAAAATATTTTTTTCAGCAAATTTCTTTATTAATTCTGTTAAAAAATCTTTGGGTTTATCTTTAAATTGAGCATTAATCAATTTTCTTATTTCTGTTGCTACGTTTTCAGGGCTGCTATTTAGATTAACAATCGGCAAAATTCTTTCAAATTTAATATCTGAAAGTTCTGCAATTGCAGACAAAGAAATTTTAAACTCCTCAAAGTGATTAACAATCTTTCTTGCACCTAAACTTAACTCCACATCAAATTTTGTCTTCCTAAAAAATATACTAGCATCATTTGAAATATTAGGTGATTTAGGGTCTAAATAATAATGAATTCCTTTATTAAAAATTTTATCAATTCTTTTCAAGTGTCCGAGTTCTATATTTGGGCTCAAAATCTGTTCTTTTGTTATTGATTTAGCTAAACCTTCACTAATTAAAGGCAATAGTTCTTCTACCGACATTTTCAACAATGCCAGTAAATATTTTAACCTTTCTATATTTTGTTCAACTTTCAAGAATTCTTATTTTTAAGATAAATGTAGTCAAGTTTTTTGTCGCCTGTAAAATAATGGTGATTCTGCAAAAATTCAATCGAAGTCGCAAATATGCGAAAGTTTTGTCGTAATAACTATACCGTATGTTAGATCATTTCTCATTTAACCCAACACAACCCGATGCACAAACGGCGTAAACCCCGTCAAATAAACCGTCGGCGCATCCATCGCAGGTAAGCCCCCCCTCAGTAAAATGCCTTTGTGTTCCATTCTGCCCGAACAGGACTAATTTATTTGCTTAAGATAGGCTTCAACTTTTTTCTCTATGGTCTTTTTAACGGTCTGCCAACTAACTTTGATAAGCATTTCAGGATTAAGCTCTTTATCAGCATCATCAAAATAAGTGAGGCTTTTGATGATGTGGAAAGGGTCAACATGGGGTAATGTTTGTTCAAAATGTTCAATGAGTTGTGCTAAAGTAAAACGTTCAAGCAGGAAATAAATATCGAAAAAGTCTTTCTTTGCGCCACGTCGTGCAATGGCAGTTAGTTTCATCGTACCAATATTTTCTATTGACACCAATCGCACACCTTCTATCTCTCGATAATCTTGAACAAAAGGGTATGGATATTTTAAGAAATCTAATTTTACATCGTTCAAACGTAATTGCAAAAAGGGTGGGTTATCTACCAGAACTATCAATTCGCCTAAAGATTCAAGGGCTTGTATTATTACTGCATTATTAAAATCTTGATTAGAGAACAGGTCTAAATCAATCGAAATACGATGCCCGATTTGAAGAGATAAAGATGTACCACCTACCAAATTAAATTGTTGAAAGGTAGGCATTGACATAATCTTTTTTAGTATTGCCAAAGTTGCTGGATGGACTGTGGCTGATTGTAGCATCTGAATTGGGTTTTAGGAATATGAAAAAGGGTACTACAAAAGTTAAGTGTTCGCTCATCGAGATACCGCATTTGGACAATTTCGGCTTTAAGGGTTTCCCAATCATACAACCGTATAAGCGTCCACCAATCTGTCATTAAACCGCGTGTCAAAACACGTTCTATTATGAAACGGCGGTGTTCTTGAGTATCTAAAGCCGTTGCATCAACGTCCCAAAAAAGGTTTTTAGAAAAATTTACCATCTTATTTTCCAATATTTTATTTCTACAAAAATACGAAAATATAGAGGTGTAGCCAAATATTAACCTAAAAAACTGTTGTCAACATGTTTTAACTCAACACAACCCGATGCACAAACGGCGTGAACCCCGTCAAATAAACCGTCGGCGCATCCATCGCAGGCAAGCCCCCCCTCAGTAAAATGCCTTTGTGTTCCATTCTGCCTGAGCTGAATTGAATCGTATCGCGTCCGAGCGTATAAGTGCCTTTGGATTCTTTAAAAAAGTACGCATTCGGTTTCGTGGCATGGGCTTGAACACCTGCGAATGTGCCGCCTTGTCGGAATACCAATTCGAACGTGACAGGTACCCCCTCAGTACCGTGCATATCAATATCAACGACGATGCCGCCTATGGTTTCTGTGATTTTGACAGTGGTTTCAAGGTATTGAATCTCACTTTTTGGACGATTGGTGCGCGGCATTTTACTTAAATCACCATTTGGGTCAATTTGGTCTTTTGGATAAGGTTGATAATAAGGCCCTTCTAATTTTTTGGATAAAATCCATGAATCGCCCTCTTTTTTAATTTCTTCCGTTTGAAACTGCCCTTTTCCGAAAAAAGAAGCCACAAGACGCATCGCTTGCAAAACAGAATCGCCTTTATGGAAAGTCAAAAAACCTGCATTATTTGTCAGTAGCGTCGCATCCCAATCGTCTCTGCGAATACGCGCTGCACCCGATAACGGAAAAGCTTTTGCATAACTTGTTGGCAAAGGTTTACTATTAGGCAGCTCTTGCCAAAAGGTCGGGTCTTCTAAAAAAGCATCGAGATTGCCCAACATTTTTTGGAAAGCTGTTTTTTCAATCAAACGACACATGGCTGCAAATTCGCCATTTTTATCCAATAACGCCAAGTAGCGATAGGCATAATAATAAGCATCTAAATGCCCAATCGTGCCTTTGTCTTGTCTATTCGACGATTCGGTAACGACTTCACCATTGGGATGAACGTAATAAAAAGTCATTATCAAACTTTTGCGCACAAATTCTAACAATTCAGGCTTTTTCAAACCTTTTGACATCGTAATAATCATCCGATTGACCAAAGGCGTGTAGCCACCTGTACTTTTTTCGGTGTATTGCCCTTCTGCATCTAAATCAATATGCTCTAAAAGCCATTCTTCAGCCCGTTGTATATAACGTGTATCCGCCCATAAATCATTCAATTTCATCAAAGCCGCCGATACAACCCACCGATGATTGGGCGTATGAATACCGCCCACAATCAAAGATTCACCTGCCCGCTGCAAATAGTTTTTGAGTAAATCTAAGACCGTTTCCGAACCTTTGGTTCGTGATGCTTTAATAAAACGATATGCAGGCGCAACTTTGTCCACACTAAAAGCGGTATCGGGTGGCGAATTGAAATTAGAACCTAAAAGGTCAATTGTACCATCTTTATGTTGCACACTCAAAAGGTATCGGGTAGCCATTTCTATTTTTTTCAACAAATCTGTTGATTGATAATAGTTGGATTCGGGACACGACAAAGCCATCGCCCATTTGGATATAAAATTGCCTGTGCTTTGTGGGCTTGGGATGTCGTCGCCGTCTAATATTGCGCCGTAACTTTTGAGAGATTTATCAGTAATTTGTGCTGTTGAGGGTATAGTGGCGATATTTTTGTCATTGAGTTTTATAAGTTCGATGAGCCAAACGGGTTTGGTGGGCGCATTTGTTTTAGCGTATAGTGGAAATGTTGTAAAACCTAATAGTGGTGTTGTGGCAGCAAGTGTCACGAATGTGCGTCTTTTCATTTTTTACGTTGATTTATGGTCAAATACTGAGGGGGTAGCTATTTCGTCATTTTATCATATTCAATACCCAACATAATAAAAGAACCAATCCCAAAGCCTGTTCCTGTCATAATTTTTCGTTTATAATAATATTCTTTGCCGCCAATACACGTCCCTCCACAAACTTGCGAAGGCGTGAGATATTTTCCATCCACTGTTGTTGTGCTGTATTTTTTTAAACCTTTATAGGCTAAATCCACAATCGGTTGATACTTTTTTTTGCTTAAAATCTTCATTTTCATACCCATCGTCATCGCATAAGCAAACATAGCGGTACAAGAACTTTCTTGAAAATTCTCTTTATCGTTCGGGTAAATCAGCAGTTGATACCAATGTCCTGTTTCTTTATTTTGTAAAGAAGGCAAGTTGGTCAAAATGTTTTTAAACTCTTTTTCAAGCGGGTTCCAATATTTTGACGATTTGGGTATGGTATATAAAGCATCAGCCAACGCCATTGTTATCCAACCATTCGCACGTCCCCAAATCTCGCTGCTTTTGCGGGTTGTTTTATCTGCCCAACCGACCACGCTGCATTTGTCGTCATAATCTTCATTGTCTGCATCCCAACCGTGAACCCAAAGTTTTGTTTTAGTATCCACCAATTTTTCGCTGTGTGCCTTGGTTTGTGCGGCAAAATCAGCGATGTATTTTTCATCACCCGTCAAACGATACATTTCCAATAAAAACATACTCAACATATACACCGTATCATCCCAAAACTCGACGGTTTCGGTGCGGTGCGATACGCCACCATTGGCAGCACGAGGCGTTTTTAGATAATCTTCATAGATTTCTATGGCTTTTTTGAGGTATTTTTCGTCTTTTGTCACCCTTGCCAAAAACGCCATACCATGACCCGAAGCTACTGCATTGGGGTGTTTGCCATTGGCAACAGCGTAGGTGGCATTCATCGCTGTTTTGATATAATTCAAATATATGCCCTTTTCCGCGCCCGTTTTTTCATTGTATAAATGAACAAGGGCATTCAAAAACGTGCCTTGTCCCCAATCCCATTTGTATTTTTCGGCGGGCATATAGACTTCTCTGCCGTATCGGTCAATGGAATCAATCCATGTTTGGGCTGAAAGAGAGGAGAAGAATAAGAGAAAGAGGTTTGTAAGTAGGCTGTTTTTCATTTTTAAAAGCGTTTTTTTAATGAAAATACTGAGGGGGATTTCAATATGTCTTAACTTGCTAAATCGAAAACCCTAAATAGGTCTTTGATAGCCTTATCTAAAAATGGTTTTCTATCAACTAAAAAGAATACGATTTCATTAGGATAGTGCCTAAACAATCTTATTTCAAATGGCGCATTGGCTGGAATAGCTGTATTTAAAGATAAAACTTCGTGGGAAAATGTGAATAATTTTCTTCCCCACTTGATATGTGATAATGCCAACTCATCATGAATTGTATTGAATTTTATCAAACCAATTAAGGCATTCTTCGCATCTTCCAATCGCAATTTTTCATCAATTGAAATAGCTACACCCATTTCAACCATTGCATCCACGAATGCAGACACATAAAGCCTTGAATAAAAAAGGGGATTTCCTCTTTTATCACAGTCTTTTTGATAGATTTCGAAATACCATGCAGGGTTTTTGAGTGCTAATTCTATTCTCTTTCCTATACTTTTTCGCTGGTCAAAGTCTAAAAGCCTATCCCATAAATTAAAAAAATCAGGTATAGCAGTTAATCTATTTTGAATTCTACTTTCATTTTCAAACCAACTATTATTTGCTAATTTTAACAATCTGAAAGCTTTTCTTGTAAAATAAGGTGGTAAGAATTCTAATCTTACAAAGGTGTTGTCATCAATTTTTTCTACATTAACTTTATTCTCTTGCAAAGCGTACCTAAATGAAGCATCAAAATCTGTTTCTAAAATTAGGCTTTTCTGATTAGCTTCTAATTTTTGACTTAATAATTTCAGAAAATATGGATGACTTTTAGGTATGAGGTAAGATGTGATAATTGGTTGTAAAAACGATAAAAAATCATAGTTTTTATGTGGCTGAGAGTAGGATATGGGGATATTGTTTCTGATACACTCGACATATTTATCGTAAGAGAAACCATTTTCATCTAATATATCTTCTTCTAAAATCATATCCCAATCTGCATAATCAGGTTCAAGATAATTATCCGTTTTTAAGTCTTTAAAATTACCATCTCCCACTTTTACGCCTTTAAAATTACCGAAACACCCCATTTCATAATCATCGGCAATAATTATTTCTGCATGAATATTGCCTTTAACATACATACTACCATGATTATAACTTCCACACAATATATTTTCAACGATAACATTACCCCAAACAGATATAATTTGCCCTGCAGCAGCAATATTTTTAGCCTTTAAATCGCCTACAATCAGAAGATTTATTCCATAATCAATTTCCCTATTCCATATCGCTCCATCTACATTCAAAGAACCTATGACAATTATAGTTGAAGGCATATTTTTATCTTCAAAGTATTCGAGGCTTAATTCGGACACATGTAAATCTCCTTCAAACAGAAAAACACTTTCCCCATAAACACCATACGTTTCAAAAAAATGCCGTATTGGTTCTAAGTGGTTGAACCGTTTTTTTATGTCATCAATTTTAGAATTACTTTTTACTGTCATTATTGTTTGGAAATAAGTGAGAAACAGTTTTATACTGAGTGGTATGATAAATCACTTACCAACACATAATTCGTACTTCTGCCACCCGAATTTTCTTTATTTAAAATGCCCTTATTCATCAAATCCTGAATATCCCTTAAAGCGGTATCAGAAGAACATTTAGTCATTTTCGCCCATTTTGAAGTATTGAGTTTGCCTTCAAATTGCCCTAATAATTTATTGAGCATTAAAATTTGGCGTTCATTTAAAATAGTGGTGGCGTGTTTTTCCCAAAATCTGGCTTTTGTTAAAACCCTTTCCAGCGTGGTTTCTGTTGCCGTTAATGCACCCATTAAACAATCTAAAAACCATATTAGCCAAGCCGTTATGTCATAAGAACCTTTCTGAGTTTGCTCTAAAATGGCATAATAACCACTGCGTTGCACTTGAATTTGAGCCGACATACTGTAAAAACGCTGCGAACTACCATCTGCACGCGATAACTGCATGTCTGTAATTGCTCGAGCGATGCGCCCATTGCCATCATCAAAAGGGTGAATTGTGATAAACCAAAGATGTGCAATAGCGGCTTTCAAAACAGCATCGAGCCCTTGTTGGGCATTGAACCAAGCTGTAAAATCCTGCATTTCTGTATCCAATCGAGCCGCATCGGGTGCTTGAAAATGCACCCTTTCTTTGCCAAATCCGCCCGAAACGACTTGCATGGGTCCCGTTTCATCTTTACGCCATTCGCCAACCGTTATTTTATACAAACCACTTCTTCCTGTCGGAAACAAAGCCGCTTGCCAAGCACATAATCTATTGACTGTCAAAGCATTTTCGTGATTTTGCGTCGCATCGAGCATCATTTCTACAATGCCATCTACGTCTCTATCAGACGGTACAAGTCCTGAAATATCCATACCAAGATGGCGTGCAATCGAAGAACGGACTTGCTCGGATTGTAAAAAAGCCCCTTCTATTTCAGACGATTTTAAAACATCCAAAGTCAATGTCTCTAAAACGGCTTCCTGTTTCAAGTCAAAACCGAGCATCAGCATTTTACCGATGAGCTTGCCTTGCAAACTTCGTACTGCTGCCAACTTAGGCAACAATAAATCATTGTCCCAAGTGAAATTTGTCCAGTCTTTTAATTGATGAATATAGCGCATCGTATCTTTTATTTTGGGTTAAAAATACGAAATGCGGTGAATAAGCATATTATTCGCCGCATAATTTGCGGCGAATAATGTTTAAAAAGCTGTTTTTCATTGAAAATACTGAGGGGGGTACACAACTTTCCAAAAGTTTCAACTTTTGGAAAGCTACTTCATTTTGAAACACCCGACATCGAAACAGGCGCATATTCAGCCTTACTCCCCCACCCTTTATTCGGTTTTTCACCCATATTCAAAATTAATTTACCGCCTTTTACCAGCGTTTCATGCAAAATCCAAGGACGGTTAAGGTTTTGTCCATTCAATTGTGCAGATTGGATATAGTAGTTTTTAGTCGAATTGTTCTTAGCTTCAATAGTAAATGTTTTGCCCGAATAGTATTTGTTATTTAAATGAAATGTGATTTTATTAAAAATCGGGCTGCTTATTTCATAAAAAGGTTCGGCAGTTGTGCCGCCATTGACTGAAAAAATGCCTGTTTTTAAGAGAACAGAAAGACTGCCCATCAATCCTTGGTCTTCGTCGCCACTGTAACCGTACTGAGGGGAGATGCCGCTATAAACCTTCTCCACAATTTGGCGTGACCAATATTGCGTCAACCACGGTGCGCCCGAATAATTGAACAAATGCGCCGTTTGGATACTCGGCTGATTGCCATAATTAATATAAACCCTTTTTAGCTCTTCTTGTGTCTCCTTGTCATGCGATTTACCAGAAGTAAAACCATGCTTTTGCGCTTTTTCAAAGGAAGTATTGAGTTTTGTCGTAAAAGCCTCCCGACCGCCTATAAGATTGATTAAACCTTGTACATCGTGTGGTACAAACCAAGTCCATTGTGCAGCATTGCCTTCTTCCCAACCATTATCGTAGCGCAAAATATCTACGGGTTCTGCCCAGTTGCCGTCTAAAGTTCTGTTCCACATCCAACCGAGTTCAGGATTCCAGATGTTTTTATAGTTTGTAGCTCGTTTCATAAAAAGGGCATAATCATCCATTTTACCCAATTTTTTAGCCATTTGTGCTAAGGCAAAATCTTGATAAGCGTATTCCAAAGTCTGCGTTGAGCCGTCTTGATGAAAACCATAGCGGGTTTTACTGAGGGGGTGCGGAATGTAACCCTGTTCCATATAATACTCGATGCCACCGCCTTTAAAAGTCGTGTGTTCATAGCCTGCTTTGCTCATCATGCCGCCGGGAAAATGATTTTTACGCAAACCTTCATAGGCTTTTTCAATATCAAAACCTTTGATACCTTTCATATAAGCACTTGTAATAAAAGGCGTTGTGGCTGCACCTGTCATCACATACGTATAATTGCCTCCTGCTGGCCCGCGTGGAATCAAACCGCCATCTTGATACATCATCACCATCGAATTGACAAATGACTCCGTCACTTCGGGATAAACCAAATGCCAAAGCGTGTTCAAAGTCCATTGTGCGCCCCAATAAGAGTCAGAATTGTAGTGATTAAATTTAGGTTTGCCGTTTTCATCTAATGGAATTTGACCAATGCGGCGTTCTGCACCCGTCATATCGCAATATTTGCCATTTACATCAGAAATGATGCGTCTGCCTTGCAAAGCGTGCCATAAATCGGTGTAAAAACGGCGTTTTTCGGTATCTGTTCCACCTTCAATTTCAATGCGTTTTAGCCAATTATTCCAATCGTTGCGGCTGTCTTTGACGGCTTGTTCAAAATCCCAATGTGGCAATTCTGTTGTTAAATTCAAACGCGCTTGTCCTTCGCTGACATACGAAATGGCGACTTTCATTTTTCTGATGTCACCCGCTTGCGTCGCAAAACTGATGTATGCCCCTATCCTTTCGCCTTCAATCATATCGTTTTTTATATCTTCCAATTGCCCTTTGCGCCAGCCTTTAAAAGTGTCAAAAGGCTTATCAAATTGAGCAACAAAAAATACTGTCACTGTTTTAGGACGGCGAATTGTCGGGGTCATAACCGCATAACCTTCAATTTCTTGATTGCTTACTTTTTTCACATGCCCTTTTTCCGTATCCGAAGGGCCTAAAAAAGTCGAAAAATCAAATAAAATATGGCTTTTATCCGATTTTGGAAACGTGTATTTGTGAAAACCGACACGGGTTGTTGAAGTCAATTCCGCCGTGATATTGTAAGCGTCTAAAACGACTTTATGGTAGCCAGCTTTTATTACTTCTTTTTCATGTGAAAACTTAGAACCATATTTATCTGCTGTTAAATGTCCATGAAATTCACCCGTTGTCGGCAAAACGGGAATACCCGATAATTGCCAACAATGGATATGGCTAAAACATTTGATGCTGTCTTTTTCGTAGCGATAACCCGCATTCCAATCGGCATTCACAGCATTATCGGGGCTTAAATTGACCATACCAAACGGTCTTGTCGCTGAATTAAAAAAGAACCAACGCGAGTTTGCGGCATCCACTAATGGGTAAACCAAATCAACGGGTTCTGTTTTTGTTTTTTGAGCAAAAGCTATGTTTGATATAAAAACAATTAAAAAACAGGTAAAATAGAGCTTAATTATCTTCATTTTCTTCTTTTTTATTGAAAATACTGAGGGGTATCAATTAATTCGGTCATATTCGACCGAATTAGAAATCTTTTGGCAAAACTATTTAAAACTCCCTAATTTTTATACTTCTAAAATGCACCTCATCATGGTGGTCTTGTAAAACGATATGACCCGAGGCGGCTTGTCCGAAATCGGGATATTTGCTGTACTTACTTTTAGCGATTAAATTGCGATAAACTTGTGAAAAGCGGTCATATTCGACCACTTTTAGGTTATTGAGCCAATGTTCAACGTGTCCATCTTTTGAAACGATGCGTAATTTATTCCACTTCCCTGGGGCTTTCAGACGCTTATCGTTGTTGCCTTCTGAAAGATTTTCGGCAGAAATGAGGTCGTAAAGCGAACCTGTTGTGCGATTGCCATTCACGCCTTCTTTGGCATCGGGATGTACTTTATCGTCTAAAATTTGAAATTCGGGTCCCAACGCTGCACTTGATTTTTTCTTTGGGTCTTCGATAACAAAATATTTTAGACCACTGTTTGCGCCAGTTGTGACTTTAAAATCGAGTTCCAATTCAAAATTAGAAAAAACTTCGTTGGTGCTGATGTCACCGCCTTTTTTAGTGCTGTCTTGGTGCGAATTTAAAATTTTCAGCACGCCATCTTCAATCGCCCAACCTTGTTTTGGAAAGGTATTTTCACCCATTTTATGCCAACCTGTGCTTGTTTTACCGTCAAAAAGCAGTCGCCAACCCATTCTTTTTTCTTTTTCAGAAAGTTGATTAGGTAAATAATTGACTTCTTGAATTTCGTCGCCACCTTGCCAAACAGCATCTTTTAAGTCGCCCGTGGCAATGCGGATATTGCGCCATTGAACGGTTAAACCGTTTTGCCATTCATTTTTCACTTGATGCACTTGCAAAGCGATGAAACCTCGTGCGATTTGCGGGTCAATCAGATTGGCACAAGGGATGCCATTTATCCACGTTTTTAGGCGTGTGCCAATTGCTTCGATGTGATATTTATTCCATTGCCCATTTCTGAAAGCCATTTGCCCTTTTGGGTTGATTGACAAGGGATAGAGCCAGCCATCGCCCGCTTCGTCATAAATACCTCCTGCCCAAGAGCGTTGCCCAGGGTCAATTTCGACTTGATAGCCATGCACGCGACCATTGTTTACTGAGGGGTCGCTGAGGCTACGGATTTGGATGCCCGAATTAAGCCCTACTTCTACTTTTACCTCCAGTTCGAGGACGAAATCGCCATAGGTTTCGCCCGTACAGAGGAAAGTATTGGGCGTACCCACCTGTGAAATACCGACAATGGCTTTGTCTATGACTTTGTATTCAGCATTGCCATTTTTTTTTGTCCACCCTTTTAAGTCTGTACCGTTGAAAAGGTCTTTCCATTGGGCTTGGGCAAAAGTGGAAATGGTTAAAAAGGTTATAAAACAGGCAGAGCATATGAATTTCATCGTTTTTTCATTTAAACAGATTCAAAAATGGATTTATACTGAGGGGTGCAAATATGGCTTCGCCGTTCATGTGTCTGAGCCACATGTATGCGGATGAACTTCACGTTCTGAAATAGGTGATTGATAGGCGGACTTTGCGTTGCCTTACAGATTGACAAGTAAGAAATTGTTTTATTGGTAAAATAAAGAGAAAATACGCTGTTGTACTGAGGGGGTAGGCATTGTTAAAAAGCTGATTCCCATGACATTAGGTTTAGGAAACTTTCAAGTTTCCCAAACCTAAGTTTTGTCATAAGAACACTTCTTAACTTGTGAGACATCAATACCCAGGATTCTGGCTGATGGCTGGGAATGTCAAGTCAATTTCAGCTTGTGGAATAGGTCGCAAATTGTGTTTGTCGGAGATGGCTTGCCCTTTTGTCCAAGGATTGTATTTTCTGACGCGTTCGACGAGTTTGCCAGTTCTTTTCAAGTCAAACCATCTGTTGTATTCGCCCATAAATTCTCTCGCTCTTTCATCTAGAATTAAATCAATGGTTACGTTGCTTGCTGTTGCTCTGTACGAAGCCGTTGCCAATGATTTTTGGTCTTCGGGTGCAGCAGCGCATTTGGGGTCTGTTCCTTTTTTTGTACCCAAAGCTCTGTCTAAAACCTTATTGTAATACACGTCCGCAGTCCCTAATTTTGCACCCTTACCACCTTTTACAATAGCTTCTGCTGCAATCAAATATGCTTCTGCGGAACGGAAAATACACTCGTTGAATGTACCATACGCATCGCCATAAGGAATACCTGGTTGCCAAAATTTCCACATAAGCGGTGCTTGAACGGGCAAACCAGAGTTGTCAATGGGGTAGCCGCCGCCGTATTCATAGGTATTAACAACTGAATAATTCTTCGTGCCACCTACATCAATGCCTCTTTCAGCCAAAGTCGTCGTCGGATTATTCCAAGGTCTGCAAAGGATGACTGTATCCCCTGCTTTGATATTGAATGTCAGTGTTGGATTGCTTTGTGGCAATGGTTTGAAGTTAGAAACAGCCGTTAAAGCATAGCCGACGTTGACAAAATTGTGAGCGTAGCGTGTATCATTATCTGGGTCGAAAAAGCGGTATGTTGCTGTTGTTATTTGGTGTATACCTAAACAACGGTTATAGTCAGTGGTTCTGCCTTTGCTACCGGGGAAACCTTCGCCACTCGGGCCAAATTTTGAATGTAAATCATTG
This sequence comes from Saprospiraceae bacterium, assembly GCA_016787525.1. Classification (GTDB taxonomy): domain Bacteria; phylum Bacteroidota; class Bacteroidia; order Chitinophagales; family Saprospiraceae; genus JAAFJT01. The sequence goes on from JAEUUP010000104.1 coordinate 27,881, forward strand.
CCACCTGCGGCATCTTGTGTGAATGCTGCGTCTGTTTTGTTGGTCAAAACATCTGGATTCCATTGAACGGCGAAGATAATTTCGGCATTTTTATCATTTTGTGTGCCTGTATATTGTGTCAATGGATTGTTTGACCGTTTTGGAAACAAGTCACTGTAGTTTGTTGCCAACGGATACGCATCAATGATTTTATCGGCATAAGTAATTGCTGCGTCAAAATCAGCCGCAGAACCACCCAAAGCATTGTTGAAATTCCAACCACGAGTCAGATACACTCGCGCCAAAAGGAATTGAGCAGCCCCTTTTGTGATACGACCGTATTGTGTAGCCGTCACGGGCAATTTGGCTTCGCAATCTAACAAATCGTTAATCAGTTGTTTGTAAACATCTGCCGAAGGTACTCTCGGAAAATCTTTGCCTGCTGTTGTGACTTCTACCAAAGGCATAGGTATATCGCCCCAATGTTGAACAGCATAGAACAAACACAAAGCACGCAAGAACTTGGCTTCTGAAACACGCGCATCTTTCAATGCAGCAGCCATTGTCGTGATAGCGTCGGCACGCGTGATGGCGGTGTTGCAGCGCGAAATTTCGGCATATAGTAACTGCCAAAGGGTTTGAAGTTCGGGAACTGTGGCATTGAAACGGGCATCATAGACATCATAAAGTGTAGGTGTATTTTCTTTGCCATTGACAGCCGAAGGATTCCAACCGCCTTGGCTGGCGAAAATATCTGTGCCATTGAGTACCAAAACTCTGTTTTGATGGATATTACGCAACAAAGGGTAACAAGCACGAACCAAATCCTCAAATCCTGCTTCGGTTTTATAGTAGCTGTCTGTTGTTAATGATGAAATCGGGGTTTCTTCTAAAAATGTGTCTTTACAACCTGAAGCGACAACGCTTATAAACAAGATGTTCAAAAGAGCAATCTTTATATTTTTAATGGATTTCATTTTCTTTCTTTTTTTAAATTAATGAGAACGAATTTTTTTGTTTAAAACAGCTTTTAAATAAATTGAATAGATTTCACAGAAAAAGTGGATTGTATTGTTCAATTTATTTTCCTTGTTACACTGAGGGGGCCTATTTTTGATTTAAAAACTGACATTTACCCCAAAAGTGTATAAAATAGAAGGTACGTCGTCTTGAAAAATAGCTGAGTTAAATTCGGGGTCAAATCCTGTATATTTTGTGAAAATAAATGGATTAGACACTTGGGCATAAAACCGTGCAGCTGATAATTTCAATTTGCTCATCACTGGCGTAGGCAATGTATAACCCAAAGTAATGTCAGAAATTCTCAAAAAACTGGCATCTTGGAAGTTGATAGCACTCCGATAAGGCCCTGCTCCAGCCACACCCCAATAGGTATTAGAAGGATTATCGCTCCGCCAATAGTCAATCGAAGCCAATTTGTTGTAGCGAGTGCCACTGATTTCACCAAAAGTGCCTGCCAAAGTATTGTTGCTGTACTGTGTTCCGTTGCGGTAATAGATAAAGAAAGAAAGGTCTATATTTTTAAAAATCACTCTATTTGTCAAACCCATCAAGAATTTTGGCAATTGTGTTCCGATGATTTGTCTGTCGTCAACCCCTTCAACGGCTGAAATTTTACCGTCGTTATTGGTATCAACCACTTTTACTTGTCCTGGCAATTGACCATACTTAGCCGCCGCATCTTTTTCAGAAGTTTGCCAGATACCATTGAATTTGTAGTCGAAATTGGCTCTGATTGGATAACCGACAAAAAGTTTGTTGCCCTTATCAGCAGTTTGACCTGCTCCATACAACTGAAGCAGTTTGTTATTGTTTTTAGTAAAAGTGAACGTACTGTTCCAAGTGAAGTCTTTTTTAACAATATTTGCTGTATTCAAAGTTAACTCAACGCCTTTGTTTTCGATTTGACCAATATTGGCAACAACTTGCGTAAAACCAGAAGCTGTTGGAATTTTTTGATTGAGAATCAAATCCACTGTTTTACGATTATAGACCTCAACCGATGCATTGATACGGTTTTTGAAAAAGCCAAAATCAATACCTAAATTCTGCTCGCTACTTTTTTCCCAACGCAAGTCTTTATTCGCTAAGTTCAAAGGGGCAAAACCATTCGCCGCTGTGCCATCAAAATCATAACCAGTTGCCAACAAACCAGCTTGTGTACTGTATGGATTCACAACAGAGTTACCCACTTGACCATAACTGACTCTTAATTTTAGGTTTGAAAAAAGATTCAAATTTTGAATGAATTTCTCCTCTGCCAAACGCCAAGCAAAGGCAACAGAAGGGAAAAACGCCCATTTATTACCTTCTGAAAGTTGTGAAGCTCCGTCAGAGCGACCCGTCAGTGTCAATAGATATTTGTCACCAAAACTGTAGTTTATACGCCCCATATACGATGAAAGTGTTCTTTCTACGAGTGAGCTGCTGTTACCAGTGATTGTTCCAGTGTTCAACGCATACCAATATGAATTGTAAGGTAAATCTTTGACCGCTATTGTATAAATCTCATTTCTTTGATAGAAAGCACTTTGTAAAGCCGTTAAAGTGATTTTATGCTTGCCAAATTGTGCGTTGTAATTGGCGATATTGTCCACGGTATAGCTACCCAAAGTTCTTTGGTCAAACTGTGTTCTCGGTTTTGCACCAATTTGAGATTTTGACCATTGTCCGCGCCAATCCCCTTGTCTTTCGTTGGTGCTGATAGCTGACAATGAAGAACGGAAAGTCAAACCTTTTACAGGTTCAAATTCGACATAGCCGTTGCCCATCAAAGTCACATTGGTTGTATTCAATTTAGACTGTTCGGGGTCAATATCTACCAAAGGGTTTGGCACTTGCGCATCGTTGATACCCATCCAATAAGCATAGCCGTTGATATTAATATCTTTGGTCTCCGAAGGGTTAGCCAAATCACTGTAAAGAAGTGTCCCCGTTGGACGCGCACGATAAGCCCCCCTCAGTGATTCTTGTGAACCAAACTCTTGGTCACTATAAGAAGCATACGCCGTAAAACCCACTTTGAATCGCTCACCTAATTTGCTGTCTAAGCCAGCATTGAGGTTGTATCTTTTGTAGCCTGTATAAAGAACATTACCGCCCTCGTTCAAGAACCCACCAGAAAAACGATACGTTGTTTTGTCCGTACCACCTGATACACTTAGGTTATGCCCCATTTGCATAGCGGGATTTGTTATCAAATCTGTCCAATCAGTCGTTCTGCCTGCGTCAACATTTGCTTTTTCGGCAGTAGAAAACGTTGCACCCACAAGACCTTCCGCGATTCTATCGGTATATATATTTTTATAAAATTCCGTAGAACTCATCAATTTAGGCAAATGTCCAGGCACTTTTGAGCCAATATAAGCATCATAGCTCACTTTCGGCTTGCCCGACAAACCTTTTTTAGTCGTAACGATGATCACACCATTTGCACCACGTGAACCATAAATAGCCGTCGAAGACGCATCTTTCAAGATGTCCATGGACTGAATATCATTCGGATTCAAGTTATTGAGGTTGCCCCCCATCAAACCGTCAATCACGACCAATGGCTCTGTTGAGTTGTTGATGGTATTTTCACCACGAATCGTGATGCCATAAGGTGAGCCAGGTCTATTGTCTCTCTTTGTAACAGTTGCACCCGCAACCTGCCCTTGAATGGCTTTTGATACCAAAACAGGGTTTGCCCTTGTAATATCTTTTGTTTGCAAAGAAGCCACTGCACCCGTCAAGTCTTTTTTGCGTTGTTCGCCATAGCCTACAACCACCATTTCATCTAAAGTTTTCAAATCAGATTTCATATTGATATTCAGCACTGAACTACCCCCTACCACGATTTCTTGTGGTTCATAACCCACGAAACTAAAAACTAAAACGGCTTTACTATCAGGTACAGCAATTGAAAAAGTTCCGTCAATATCTGTAATTGCACCTTTAGTCGTGCCTTTGACAACCACACTTACACCTGGCAGCCCTTCGCCCGATTGAGCATCGGTCACTTTACCTGTTACGGTTTGCTCTACAATTTCAGATTTTGTAACCCCTATTAATTCCTCGTTTTTTGATTGTGAAGAGACTTTACCCTGTGTTTGGTTGGGTAGTGACGGGATTGAGCTTTCATTTTTACGAAAATTGTCTTGATTTTGCTTCTCCACAGGCTTTGTTGTTATCGAACCAACCACAACAAAAGCTTTTTCACTGACTTTTTTATACGTCAAACTACACGGTTTCAGTATATCCTCCAATTTTGTTTCCAAACGACCATTCTTGATTTTGTCTGGATTGACAACAAAACCCTGCACAGTTGCTTCTTCAAATAAAATACTGACCTGATGTTGTTGACTCAATTCATTAAGCACATCTTTCAATCGTTTTGTCTGAGAATAGGACTTTTCCCTTTCCCGACTTTCTCTATGAATTGGCGTATTTTGAGCTAATACCGACATACTTTGTGTACGCATAATGGGTGGGCACACAAAAAGCATCAAAGTGAGGATGCTTAATGGCAATTGCTTAGTTAAATAGTTTTCCATACACAATGAATTTTATTGTTTAGTAAAAAGTTAGAGCAAAAAATTACTATTTTGTTGAAATAATTATGATTTCGTTTCGCTGTTTTATGCTGACATTGAGCAAAAGAGAGAGGGCTTTGAACAACTCTTCTGGCTTATCGGCTCTAAAATACCCCGATAAGCGACGATTGGCTAAAGTCGAATCTGCAAAAGTGATTTGAAGACCAAAACGCTCTTTGATAGCAATGGAGGCTTCTGAAAATGCCGTGTTATCAAAATAGAATTGATGATATTTCCACGCACTGTATTTTTCAGGATTATTTGTTTTGGTCAATTTTATAGTATCCGCAAGGGCATCCATTGTCACAACATCACCCGGTTTCATTATCTGCGTCTTCCCTGCATGATAGTTGATCTGCACTTTTCCCTCATTCAATATTACTTTTTTGACATTAGACCGAGTGTAAAAAACAAATTGTGTTCCCCATACTTCAACTTCAAAATCTTCATCTGTTTTTATCACGAATCGCTTATTATCTACTGTATGTGTCACATGAAACTCACCCTCTCCATTCAGCAAAACGGTGCGTTTTTCACCACCAAAACCCCAGCGAGGTACATACAGTTTTGAATTGGCATTCAGTGTAACCAATGTTCCATCAGTTAGAGTTATATTTTGCGTTTGAGCATTTCCTGTTTCATAAGTATGATATAAAATAGATTTTTGAAAAAAAAATAAGCTACCAGCCACCAAAAAGCATATAGAAGCCGCTATAAGCCATTTCCGCCACCAATTGTTGATAATCAACGGCGTTTCTGTATTTTCATCTTCGATAGAAGAGGTTGGTAATACAGAAGGTGTATTGAGTACGGCTTCAAATTTGCTCCAACCTTTCTCTGTATCAGGTATAAATTGAGGATTTTGTTGCTCCCATTCGTCTAAATATTGATAAAAAACAACCTCATTGTCGGTGTTCTCTTTCAACCAATCTTCAATCAACTTGCGCTGCATAGAAGTTGTCCTACCGTCAAAATGATCAAAAAGTATTTTTTTTACATCAAATTTTTCCATAATCAATTAGTACAAAATGATAAGCAAGCGGGTTTGAAAGTTCATTAAAAAATCAAAAGTACCCCCTCAGTATTTTTAGTTTTGAATTATCTAAAATACTGAGGGGTCACTAAACTCAAAAAATTATTATATTCTCTAACAACTCAAAAGCAGACAAAATCAAACGATTTTACCCCACGTAGCTATGTAAAAATCAAAGAAATAATGAAAAGGCAAACCAACCAATCCTCTCTCAATTCTGTGCGCAATTTGGATAAAGCACGGCTTATCAATCGCTCAACGGCACTGACCGTGATATTGAGTTCCGCTGCAACTTGTGCATATTTTTTCCCTTCCAATCGGTTGAGTTGAAAGGCCTTTCGACATTGAGGTGGCAAGCCTTGAACGATTCTATCCAATTTTTGGGTCAAATCATTAAATTGCAATAATTCGTCGGGTTGTAAAACAGGTATCTCTGACAGAGCATCATTGGGTTTTAGCGACTCTATCTGATTTAATTCGGACTTAATATAATTATAACTACGGTATCTTACGGCCTTATACAGATATGCTCTGTACGAAGTATTTATTTTTTCATATACTTTATTCTGCCAAAAACTAGCAAATATTTCAGAAACGATGTCCTCTGCGCCTTCTTTTGAATACACAAATCGCATAGCGTGATTACACAAGTTTGTATAATATCGCTTAAATAGGATTTCACACCCTCGGCGAGCATCCTGCTCAAATATTTTTTGTAGAAATACTTCTTCACCGATAAGCTTTGCCTCTATAGAATTTTCATCATCATTCGTCAATTTAGACAAAATTGGCTCATCTGCATCCGTATTTATTTTATGTAGTCTATCCATCACAAAATAGAGTTGGTTCTTCAACTCAATATAGACAATAATTGAGTGTATTACCCCACATCGGCAAAAAATAATTTTTTGATAGGTCGTATAAACAATAGTTTGTTAAGAATATTCATTTATGAGTATTTACACTCTGTAACATGCAAATAATAACGTGGTCAAATTTCCAAAGCAACAGTATTTGTAGAAAATCAAATTAAACACGCTTCAAAGGTGCAGAAGCACCCTAATAAGTGTGTGTTACGGTGCTTCTGCACCTTGAAAACGATAAACAACTCTACTACAAATATCAGGTTGCTCTGCACCAATTCTTTATTATTTAATCGTTACTAAATCCCCTCCAAAGGAGTCCTTACTGACAAAGGGGACTTTATTGTTTTATAAATTTGGCTTGTTCCGCTCCCATTTTCAAAATGTATGTGCCTTGTGGCAATGCGGATACATCAAGCCCTCTGCCCCCTCCAAAGGAGTCCTTACTGACAGAGAGGGTTTTGCCCGTCAATACTTGCTGCCCGAGCAGGTTGAGGATTTGGAAATCAGACCCCTCAGTTGCTTCGTTCCTCGCAATGACTTCGACTGTTAGAAGGTTAGAAACAGGGCTTGGATAAACGGCTAACTTGCCTTTCGCCCCTTTACTTTGAATAGAAATGACTTTGGAAAAGGTTTCCGTACCATCATTGTCTATTTGCCGCAGACGATAGTAGTTTAAGAACGTCGTCGAGGTTTCAAACCTCACCGACGTTAGGTTGTCCGTAAATTGGTATGTCGCTGATTTGCCTTTGGCAGCGACAAAACCGATGCTTTCCCAAGTGCTGCCGTTCAGCCTTTGGATGTCAAAACCTTTATTATTCACCTCATTTGCCGTTGCCCAAGTGAGCAAATTACCCCCCTCAGTATTTTTGCCCGAAAAAGACACCAACTCAACAGGCAAGGCAACAAGCTGCCCCGCGTTGTTATAGGCACAAGAAGTGCTACCTGATGTAATTATTATACCCGACGTTTCTGCTAATCTAATATAACTACCACCATTGGATTCTATTCGAGCATAAGCCACCACAGCATTGTCATAACAGCTGGTGACAATGTAAGGTTGCCCGCCTAAGGAAATGTCAGTAGTATAGGAAAATGGGTTGCCTGCATCGCAGTCAGATAGTGCTGACAAAGTGGCTTCATAAATAGCCCCGTCATCGTTTAAGTCAACGATCTGAGTCGGGCAGGTTTGCGCTTGCAGAGACAGAGACAGCATGAGGGCAAAAAGCCCTGATAAAAAGCGGTAAACGTTGTCTTTCATTGAACTGAAAAGTTTTTAAAAATGATTGAAATAAAGTCCTGTTGTCTTTTGGTTTTTTGAGGGAAAACTACCCCCTCTCCATAGGAGTACTTTGGACAGTAGGCTGCGTTTTTCTTTGTACGACAAAGGTCAAAAAGATCAAAAACCTGCACAATAGTTATTTTTAACTATACACCACCTAAAGTATTGATAATGAATGACTTATAATTTTAAATATTTTCATTAAAAATTAAAAACAAATTATCAATGTTTGCAACTCGTTGATTATCAAGTATTTGTGCGCTTGTTAATGGGATATAGTTAAAAATAACTATTGTGGCATATTTTTAAGCGTTGTTCCTTTGCAGAAAAAATGTAAAAATTATGACAATAGCATTATTTGATGACCACCCTATTATCCTTGAAGGGTTAAAGGATTATTTTTCCAAAAAAGAAGGCGTAGAGGTCGTGGGTACAGCCACAACCAAAGCAGACGTTATTAACTTGTTGGAAACACAAGACATTGATATATTGGTATCGGATGTCATAACAGACGAAGAGCTGGGCTTGGAGCTGTTTGAAGAAATACAAAAGCGACGATTCACTGCCAAAGTGATTGTGTACAGCAGTCTAAAGGGCGATTTGGTCCACAATTTTTTGTACGAATACGGCGTAATCGGTATCGTCAATAAAAGCAGAGGCTTGGAGGAGCTGTGGCAATTGGTAGAGGTGGCTTACTTAACGACCGAGTATAAAAAAAAAAACAACGACTCTGTACCACCTACGCTAACGCTTAAAGAAAAGGAAATTGTGAAATACCTGAGCAAAGGCTTGACGGCTAAAGAGATCGCGGTACTGACCAACAGCTCTGCAAACACCATTAACAACCAAAAGAACCACCTTTTGGCAAAGTTCGATTGTCTGAATACCATCGAGCTTATTTCCAAACTGACGCTTATAGGTTACATGAAGATGTAAGAAACTGTTTTAAAACCTATAAACAGCTTCTGAGAAAACACATATCCACAGAGGTTTAAACTTTTACGAATATGTGTTTTCTCTCAAAAGGATAATCCTAATTATTACACCCATTCTATTTTTGTAAATAATTAATCTTATTACCTTTACGAATGCTACTTTTTATGGACGAACTACAACATTTACCACACTATTTTTATTCTTATTGTCTATGGGACGCACATATTTATTATCAAGCTTATTTATCCTTGTAGTCTGCTCTGCCACAACACCTATTTTGGCCCAATCAAACTCGAAAATAGACAGTTTGATTGGTATTGCTGAAAAGTATGGGAAAGAGGATACCATTCAAGCCCGAAGGTGGTTGGATATTGCATCGGCATCATACACTGTCAATAAGCAAAAGAGTTTAGAGGCTGCGGAAAAAGCCTTGGTTATTGCTCAAAAAATCAACCAACCCGCCTTCATTGCTGACGCTTATTTTGCGAAAGCAAGATGTAAGGGAGGCTTGGGCGTGTACAAAGAGGCTGTAGAAATATTCAAACAATCCCTCAGTATTTATGAGAAAATACCCAATGTGCTGAAAGTGGGTGAATGTTATATGACCATAGGCGTGTGTTACAGCCGCCTCAAAGATGTGCCTTTGGCAGTCGAGTATTTTGGAAAAGGTAAAACCTTGTTCGAGAAAGCAGGCGTTATAGCCAATGTAGGTATATGCCTCAATGGTATTGCGACAGCGTATTTGAACAATGGACAAGCTCAGGAGTCGGTTAGTTATCTGCAAGAATCTTTGAAGATTGCGATAAAACAAAATAATAAAGATGGCGAAGCGAGAAGTTTAGGGAATCTCGGCATGGCATATATGCTTTTATCTGATTATCCTAAAAGTTTGGACTACTACCAAAAAGCATTGCCCCTTCTTGAAGGCGTAGGACAGAAAAGTATATTTTCAAGTGTTTATGCCAATATCAGCCATATTTACCAGTATTTAGGCGACAATGAAAAGTCTTTAGACTATCAAATGAAGGCTTTAAACATTGCTAAAGAGGTAAATAACCGTTTTGATATAGCTTATGGCTTATTTAATATTGGCAGTAAATATGGACTGCTCAAAGATCACCCTAAAGCTGCGTCTTATAAACAACAAGCCATAAAAACGGCTGAATCTTTGAAAGATACAGCTTTGTTAATTCAATTTTGGGACGGCTTAGGAGAAACATATACTGATTTAAAAGACTACACGACGGCTTTCTCCTGTATTCAGAAATCACTAAACATGTTGGGGCAGAAAGAAGGTGATGAAACAAGAGCCAATTGTTTGTCCCATCTTGGCGTTATCTATCAATCAGCACCCGATAGTGCTTTACAAGCATTGGGTATCAGCCCTCAAGAGCGTTTTTCTCAATCAGAAGCGGCTTTCTTGCAAGCTATCAAATATGCAGAGGCAATAGGTAGTCCACAAAAGTTGTCTTTGCTTTGGCAATCTTTGAGTAGTCTTTATGAAAAAAAGGGCGATTATATCAAGGCCTATAAAACTTATAGTAAATACATTGCTATTAGGGATAGTATTTCGGGGGATAATGTCAAAAAACAAATCACCCGCAAGGAGATACAATACGAATTTGATAAAAAAGAAACCGAACTCAAATATCAACAACAATTGACTGAGGGGGAGCTGGAAAAACAACGCTTATTGACAATGCAAAAAGAACAAGCCCTAACCCTCAATCAGCAAACTTTGACGCTCAAAGAACAGGCATTGGCTTTGAGTAATAAAGAAAAAGACTTAGCGCATTTGGCTTATCTCAAAGAACAAGCTGAAAAACAAGAAAAAGAACAACAACTTTCCCTATCCGAAGAACGCGAGAAAGGAAAAGAACGGGATTTAAATCTCAAAAACCTCGAACTATCGGCACAACAAAAACAAAATCTTTATTTGGGTTTGTTGGTGGCTTCTTTGCTCGGGGGTTTAGGCGTATTAGCCTACTTTTATACAACCCTGAAAAAGCAGAAAAACATCATCGCCCAACAGAACGAACTCAACGAACAGACCATTGCCATCCTCTCACACGAC
>JAEUUP010000025.1 GCA_016787525.1 Saprospiraceae bacterium
AATATGTTGTCGCTAACGCGACATTTTATGCGAAATTCAAGCCTAAGATGTCGCGTTAGCGACAACATATTTGTAACAGGCAGATAAAGAGAGTCTCCTTTGTCACATCGTGACAACACCTTTTCGTAAAGTGCCAAAGTAAAATTAATCAAGTTTAAAGAAAAAAGCCCAACTGAACGAATCAGTTGGGCTTTTTTTATAAAACGTAAATAACCCAAGCAAGTTTACTCATACTGATTTTTAATGTCAAAGCCCGAAGATTGCAGCAATTTCTCTTTTTCAAAGAGTTTGACATCTGCTGCAACCATTTCAGCACACAATGTTTGAACGGTGTACTTGGGTTGCCAACCTAATTTTGTTTTTGATTTGGTGGGGTCACCAATCAATAAATCTACCTCTGTCGGACGGAAATATCGCGGGTCAATAGCCACCACTTCTTTGCCTATTTCGATGGGATACTGAGGGGTACATGATTTGACATAGCCTATCTCGTCCACGCCTTCGCCTCTGAATCCGAGCTCAATACCCACTTCTGCAAAAGCCATCCGAATAAATTCGCGTATTTCTGTGGTCACGCCTGTGGCAATCACAAAATCCTCTGGCTCTTCTTGTTGTAAAATGAGATACATGGCTTCGACATAATCTTTGGCATGACCCCAATCGCGTTTGGCATTGAGATTGCCCATCCAGAGTTTGTCTTGAAGACCCAAAGCTATTTTAGCTACACCTCTTGTAATTTTACGTGTCACAAAGGTCTCGCCACGCAAAGGGGATTCGTGGTTGAATAAAATACCATTACAAGCGAATATACCATAAGCTTCTCGATAATTGACTGTTATCCAATAAGCGTACATTTTTGCGACAGCATAGGGTGAACGGGGATAAAAGGGCGTTGTTTCTTTCTGCGGTATTTCTTGCACTTTGCCGTACAATTCGGATGTAGAAGCCTGATATATTTTTGTTTTTTTAGTTAATCCTAAAATTCGGATGGCTTCTAATAATCTGAGCGTACCGACCCCATCTGTATCGGCTACATACTCAGGCACATCGAATGACACACGCACATGCGACATGGCTCCCAAATTATATATCTCATCGGGTTGTATCTCCTGAATGATGCGAATCAAATTGGTTGAATCGCTCAAATCACCATAGTGCAAAATAAAGTTTTTATGGTCAACATGAGGATCTTGGTACAAATGATCTATACGGTCGGTGTTGAACAAAGAACTGCGGCGTTTGATGCCATGTACAATATAGCCTTTTGATAGGAGCAATTCTGATAGATAAGCACCATCTTGACCTGTGATACCTGTGATAAGAGCAATTTTAGACATACTTAAAAATATAAATGGTTTGTTTTAATGAACTTCAAGGCGGATTAAAAACTGATTCAGTTTTCTGAGTGGTTTTAAAAACGTAGTGTAAAATTTGGGTTGCAACTCATTGAGTTGCCAAGCAGCTCTGTCTTCTTTATTGGCTTTTAGTCTGTTCGACAAACTCGCTGTGCTTTGTCCGCCCATGCGCATTTTGATAAGAATATCGGGCAAATAGACCACTTTGATATTGTGCTTGTATAAAAATCGGAGCATGAGTTCATAATCAGCCGCGCTTTTCAAGTTGGTGTTGAATGTACCAAATGCCTCATACACTTCTTTTTTTACAAAAAAGGTCGGATGTGGTGGCATCCAACCAAATAAGAATTTTTCTTTCTTATAGTCACCTGCTAACCATGTTCTCTTGACTTTTGAGGTGTCTGATTCATCCACAAAGACTAAATCGGCATAAACAGCCATCACATTATTGTCTTCTTGAAAACACCGAACGATATTGGACACTACTTCTGAATGGCTGTAAAAATCGTCAGAATTGAGAATGCCAACAATTTCGCCTGTTGCCAATCCAATTCCTTTGTTCATTGCGTCGTAAATGCCCTTGTCTTTTTCTGAAATGACTTTCGCCACATGCGAGAATGACTGTACAATATCTAATGTATTATCTTTAGATAAACCATCTACTACAACATGCTCAATATTGGGATAATTTTGCTCCGCAATACTCGTTAAAGTGTCCTTTACTGTTTTGGCACTGTTATACGTTGCCGTTATAATGGTTACTTTAGGATATGTCAACTTTTTATTTAACACTCAATCTGGTTTTTTTTCAGCCAATGCGATAAGACAACCAATTGCCAAATTTTAACCCAAGAGATTTTTTCACCTTTACTATTCAAAAAAAGTGTCCATTGGGCTTGTACCGCATCCGCATTGAACAATTGGCAATTTTTCAAATAATCCAAATTAGTCTCGCACAAAGTCCTCAAATCATTGAGCAACCATTCTTTCCAAGGAAAAGAAAAACCCATTTTTGGACGATTATAGATTTCGTTGGGTAAAAGTGGGTCTAAGGCTTTGACTAAAAGAGACTTAGGTATTGAAGGGTCGGTCTTGAAAGCATCTGGCACATTCAAAACATACTCGACTAATGGAAAATCAAAAAAGGGTTCTCTCACTTCTAAAGCCGATGCCATACTGAACTGGTCGGTATCTCTCAATAAGACATTGAGGGTATAGCCCAATAACTCGGCTGTCGTCACTTGACTCAAAACGGGTAATTGTCGGATATCTTTTTCTCGTTCTGTCAATAAATCTGCGATAATCAAAGGCAGAGCCGTTGTTCGGTTTTTCAACAGGTTATTGGCTTCTTTTTCTGTATTGACCAATCTGAATAAGGGGTAAATCTCAGCCATTGTTGGCTCTTTGGCACGTAGAATTTTGAGTATGCGTTCGCTTTTTTGATTTTTAGGTAAAAAAACACCTGCCAAACCAACCAAAGGACTCCGCAGACTATGCGGTAGTTTCCAATACATAGATAGGCTGGAGCGTATTTTTTGGAAATGATTGAAATAATTGTAACCCGCAAACAGTTCATCGCCGCCCAAACCAGAGAGGGCCACTGTAATACCCGCTTGTTTGGTCACTTTAGAAACGATATAAGTATTCAAACCATCGCCGCTCGGAGCATCCACAGCATCTAAGGCTTCGGGCAATTCTTTTAGAAAATCAGCGGGTGTCAAGCGTATCTTAGTATGGTGTGTCTTGAACTTCTTAGCAATGATATTGGCAAAATGAGACTCATCGAACTCTTTTTCATCAAAAACAACCGTAAAAGTATCAATGGGTCGCTCCGATGTTTCTGCCATCAATGCCACAACTGCACTGGAATCTATGCCACCTGACAAAAATGCACCCAATGGTACATCGCTTATCATGCGTCTTGAAACGGATGCTGTCAGCAATTCTCTGACTTTTTTTTGTGCTGTCTGTGCATCAGGGATCTCATACTGAGGGGATGGTTTCTCAACAGACCAATAGATGTGTTTGTCAAATCTTTGTTCAGATACAAAGCCACATTCGCCTGGCATCAGTTGATACACTTCTTTGATAAGGGTATAAGGTGCATAAACCGACTGAAAAACGAGGTAGTCGCGCAGAGCTTTTTCTTCTACTCTGCGACGAACCAATCCTGATTGCAAGATTGAACGCAATTCGGAGGCAAAAACGAAGGTTTGTCCATCGTGGTAATAATAGAAGGGTTTAACACCCAATCTGTCGCGCGCGATGAATAATTCTTCCTTTTTCTTATCCCAAATAGCGAAGGCAAACATCCCATTCAGATGGCGCAAACAATCTTTGCCCCATTTGATATAAGCGGCCAGTATGACTTCTGTATCGGATGTTGTTTTGAAGTCATAGTCTGTCAAAAGTGGTTTGACATCGAGGTAGTTGTAGATTTCTCCATTAAATACTAAGACGTAGCGACCAGAATTGTCCGAAAAGGGCTGATTAGCACTCGTGGATAGGTCAATGATAGACAATCGTCTATGTCCTAAAGCAATTTTGGGATGATCAACAAAAAAACCTTCTGAGTCAGGGCCTCTATGCGCCAGAGCATCTGTCATAGTTTTAATAACAGTATTGGCTGAGATAGAGTTTTTTAGATTAAAAGCACCTGTAATTCCGCACACGTTTGTTGAAGTTTAGTGACCAAAAGTAAAATGTCTTTTGTTGGTTAGTAGTGTCAAAACAATGGTCAAAAACTATTCCACTATTTATTTATCACGCCGAATAATGATGTTGCCCAATACCAACATATCCATTTTGGTGCGAAGATAGCAATCCAATGCGTGTTCTGGCGAATTTACGATGGGTTCATTTTCATTAAATGAGGTATTTAACAAAATAGGTACGCCAGATTTTTCGCCAAATCGTTTGATTAGATTATAATATCGAGGATTGTCTTTTTCTTCTACGGTTTGTAAACGTCCTGTACCGTCCACATGGGT
>JAEUUP010000069.1 GCA_016787525.1 Saprospiraceae bacterium
TATGAGTATTTTGGAACAAACTATGAGAAATTTGGAGAATTATTATGAGTATTTTGGAACAAACTATGAGAAATTTGGAGAATTATTATGAGTATTTTGGAACAAATGACTGGAATGTAATTGAACTATGAGAGATTTGGAAATATGATATAAAAATATGACGAATCTATCCGTTTAACTATGAGAAATTTGGAAAAATATGAGCTAATTGGAGTAAACTATGAGAAATTTGGAGTTTATTTGTGCTTCTATACGAAGAGCAACTGTTCCATTTTTCTCATAATTGAGCAATTGTTCCAAAATCCTCATAGTTCGTTCCAAATTTCTCTTTTTTAAATTATTTTTTATCATGGCTAAGGCTCAAAAGAAAATTAATAAAGGAGTTATCCTTATCAAGAAATCAAACAACCTTGTAGAATCCAAGTATAAGTTTGATATTTGGGAAACAAGATTTTTCCTCTCGGTTTTGTCTCAAATCCGTAGAGATGATATGGATTTTCAAGTATATAGGATATGGTACAAAGACATTATAAAAGTATTTGGTTTAAAATCAGGTGACTCTTACGCTTATTTGAGGGAAGCGGCAAGACAATTGATGAGTAAATCAGTACAAATCAATTATGAAGAGAATGGTATAAAAAGAACCAAAGAACTGCATTTAATTAATAAAATTGACTACTTAACAGAAGGGCAGAATGACGTAAAAAATATAGGGAATCACGAATATGTGGATGTTTCCGTAGAACAAGAAATGAGACCTTTCCTGCTACAATTGTCCAAAAATTTTACAGCTTATGATCTGAGAAATGTGACAAAACTAAGCATGTACTCTATTAGATTGTATGAATTATTAAAACAATATGAGGCGATTGGTGTCAGAACATTGGGCATTGAGGAGATGAAAAATATGTTTCAAGTTGAGGATCAATACAAACTTTATTCTGATTTCTATAGATGGATTATTAAACCATCAGAAATAGAAATAAATAAACATACAGATATTTTAATACTGGATATTGAAAAACTGAAAGAAGGAAGAAAAATAGTGTCTTTACGTTTCAAATTTAGAGCAAAGACGGAGCAAGAGTTAAGTAAAATAAGAGGTAATCCATTTCAAAGTACGTTATTGAAAAATTTACGTGAGCCTGAAAAAATAGATTTAAGCAAAGAAATAGAAGAAAATGTATCAGATATTGAGGAAAATGAAAAAAAGGTAAACCTTAAATCTGCGGAAATCATAGAGAAATCGGTTTCGGATATAGATACCACAGCACAGGAGGAATTGATTGTTGAGCTCTCACCTATTGTTGTGATGAAATTTGGCGTAGGTTTTAAAATGTTTATGAGTTTAGTTGAAAAATATACTGAGGGGGAGATTAGAATGGCTATACAAGTAACAGAAAAGGCGGTTCAGTCGGGTAAAATTACCAATATCGGTGGCTTTTTTGTTGAGGCTTTGCGGGGGCATTACCAAGATGCAGAGGAACAAAAAAAGAAAATCATATTGGACAAAATGCAGCAAAAAAAAGGACGGGAAGAAGAACTTAAAAAGTTTGAGCAAGAATCAATTCAAAAAAAGACGCAAGAAAATAGGTTGACTTTTGAAAGACAAAAAGCGATTTTTGAAAAGTTGATAGAGGAGGATGATACTTTTTGGCTTGAATTGGAAGAAACCATTAAAGCGGATAATATGATTAAAAACCATTATGATTTTACTATAGATGTCTATGAAAATATGCAAAAACCAATGATAGCGGGTGTTTTAATGTCAATTGCTGAGAAACTGCGTACTTCAGTATTCAAGTGATTCTTACAGAAGGTTGTAGGATTCTAATCCTTTATGATGGTTATTAACAGATTCTTTCTAAAAATATGGAATATGGCAAAAAGAACAATATTAGTAGATGGTAAAAATATTACCCTCTTAACACAAGATGATGAAGATTATATTTCTTTGACAGATATAGCCAAGCTCTCAGATGAAGAACCCCGTTTTGTGATTCGGAACTGGCTCAGTACTCAAAATACAATTGCCTATTTGGGTGCATGGGAAGGTTTACATAACCCAGAATTTAACCGTGCGGGATTCCGCACGGTTAAAGATGAATTCTTTGAAAAACCTTTTTCATTGACTCCTACTCGTTGGATTGAAGCAACTAAAGCAATAGGGATGCGCTCTACATCGGGCAAACACAGTGGGGGAACGTATGCTCATAAGGACATTGCTTTGAATTTTTGTTATTGGTTAAGTCCAACCTTTCAGATTTATCTGATTAAAGAGTTTCAAAGATTAAAGCAGGATGAGTCAGATAGATTAAACCTTGAATGGAACTTAAAGCGAACATTGGCTAAAATCAATTATCGTTTTCATACGGATGCGATAAAAATGTACCTTGTTCCACCCAAATTACAACAAACTCAACAGGAAGGCATCGCCTATGCCAGTGAGGCAGATATGTTGAATTTGGCTTTGTTTGGTATGACTGCCAAACAATGGCACGAATCCAATCCAACTTTAAAAGGGAATATTCGGGATTACGCAACAGCTGAACAACTTTTGGTTTTGGCTAATTTGGAAAACCTCAATGCTCATCTGATTAAAGAGGGAATGAAACAATCAGAGAGGTTGAACAAACTGAATGATGTTGCCATTTATCAAATGGAGTTATTGACATCGTCTAATGTTATGACAGGTATAAATCAATTAGAGAAAGGAAAAGCACCTAAACTACCTCATGGCGAAGCATTCAAAAATACTGAGGGGTAGGGTCGAGATTTGAATCAAATAGCTGTTTCAAATACACGTTTAAGTTCTGCCATAACCTCTGGAAATTTATTGGTTTGTGCGATTTTGCAGTCAAAATAAAGTTTGCAATAGCCCTTTATGTGGTTGTTTGTCATATCGTCTAAATTGGGAATTGGGAGATTGCATTGAGTTTTGATTATTGCCATTTCTTGTATCGCCTTTTTCTTGGCGATTTTATAGATTTTTGGATAGGCTTTTTTGAAAACTTCTATGCTAAACCCCTTCTGTGCTAATTTCTTATTTTTTGCCTCGAAATCTAACTGCAATTGTCGTTCGTGTGCCAGTGCGTCCATTTCTGAGTCGAACACCTTAAAATGGATGCTTTCTATTTTCTTTTCACGGCTCTTTTGATATTGAAAAGCGAGTTTGAAAAAAATGGAAGTTTTGCCGTTTATCTCACTCAAAGCCACGTCTAATACTTTTTGCCTGAAATTATTGAAACGCGGGTATTTGTTTTCCAGTCCAAACAAGGCTTTGAGTTCTTCGACCGTGTATGAAAATTCGGTATAATCGGCGTGTTCTTTGGTGCGGTTGCGCCGTGCTTTGAGTAGTTGAAAGAATCGCAATGAGAAGGCACTTTTCATGTGTTTGACCTCCAAAGTGTTGATTTGCACATATTCTTTTAACTTTAAAAGAAAGGGAAGGGTATCTTGTGAAAAGCGAAATCTTATCAAGGTACGCCCATTTTCTTCAATGGGTACAATGCTTTGAAACCAATTATAACCTGCATCTAAGCGAGAGCCTTTGTAACTGACATTGGTTTTGTGGTAGAACTTCTTGCCTAAGAGTGATTTGTATAAATCCGTGATTTGATTGTAGGCATTGCCCCATTTTTTGTCATCATCTTTCAGAATATTCTCAATGTCTTTGGTTGAAATAGTAACAGAGTCGCTGCCAGTTTCCAAATTGGCAATCAGAGACAACATAGTTTTTTGTTCTCTTGCTGAAAAGACATATTGGTAGTTTAGAACCAAGTCGTTTTCAATTCGGGCAATATTGCGGTAACGGTCGGGTAACATAGGGTTTCCTGTATTTTTTCCAAAGACTAACTTTTTTTATAGAAGTAGTCAATCTCCAATTTTTGCCCTGATTTTACCCTCCTCCGTATTTTTTGCCCTCTTTTGGTAGTCGTTCTTACCCTCTTTAAGTAGTTGTTCAACCCTCTATGAGTAGTTGTTTAACCCTTTTTAGGTAGTCGCTGATAGGAATAAAGTATTGATTTTCAATAGATTTTTAAATCCCTAATTCTTAAATCTTTAAAAGATATAAAAAGAGAAGTATTATTTTTTTAGTAGTTTTTGCTATGAAAAGAAAAAGAGTTGGACTTCACAAAGCGATGTACAAATAGTAGTCAATAGTGGTAAAATGCTATTGCTAAATTTAGTTAAAAGGTGTTTAATCTATTCAGAATTTAGGATAGGTGGATTCTGCAAATCGAACAAGCAAAGAAAATTCCGTTGGATAGAGTGCTGGAAAACTTAGGTTTTACACCCGATGAAACACGGCATAATGGCAATGAATTGTGGTACAAATCACCTTTTAGAGAGGAAAAAACGCCGAGTTTTAAAATAGACCTTCGTAAAAACCTTTGGTATGATTTCGGTGAATCAGTAGGCGGAACGGTGATTGATTTGGTGATGAAAATGAGAGTAACTGATGCCAAAGGTGCATTGGCTGTTTTAGAAAGTAAGTTTGGAGGGATGAAAATTCAGTCGAAAGACTATCAAACCCAAAACCTATTTCCTCCAAAACAAGCTCCAAGAGACAGCCAAAAATTAGTTATCAAAGAAGTTAAAGATTTTCCATCGTCTCATTCGGGCAATGCCTTAGTTAATTATATTACCCAAAAACGCGGGATTGATAGCGCAGTTGCTTCCAAGTATTTGAAAGAAATTCACTACAAAAACACCGAGACAGGTAAGCTTTATTTTGCTGCGGGGCTTGAAAATAGAGAAGGGGGTTATGAAATCCGAAATCCATATTTTAAAAGTGCTATTCCCGAACAGTCCAAAAGTTTTTCGCTGATACAATCTCATTCTAATAGTACACAGCTTTTTTGTTTTGAGGGTTTTTTAGATTTTCTGTCTTTTATCACCTTAGAAGGAGCGCAAGACAAGGCAGATTACTTGATTTTGAACTCAGTTTCAATGGTCAAAGAAGCGGTAAAATTGGCTCAAACAAAAGGCTATGCTGATATTTTAACCTATTTTGATAACGACATCGCAGGAGAAAAAGCGACCCAATTTTTTAAAGAACAGTGTCCACAAACTTGCCCACAAAGCCATATTTTTTTACCTCATAAAGACTTAAACGATTATTTAATGCGCATTCACCAGCAGAAAGCCAAGTGATTTTTAAGCAACTTATAAGCCTCAAACTGTCAAGCAGTTTCCCCTATTTTCCGCACTTTGTTTGTGCAAACAGGGTGATGCCCCTCTGCTTTCCCTACGGTGACAGTTTTCTTTTTCTCTGATTTTGCTGCGTGTTTGGTATTATTCAAAGCATTAAG
>JAEUUP010000096.1 GCA_016787525.1 Saprospiraceae bacterium
TTTTAAAATTTGTCAAAGCATTGAAATGTGGATAAGGCAGACCCAGCCACTAAAACATTGTTGGCTAACGTCTGTAAAATGTGGGAAATTTTATTTTTTAATATTTTTACTCCTTGACACACTTTTTTGAACATTCCCATACCCCTCCGTTTTTGTAACCCGCAAACAGCCCCCCTCAGTATCCGAGCCTCAAAACAAACTCAAAACACGGTTTCTACATCATCCATTCAAATTTTGTTATCAAAAAAGACTTTTTACAACTGTAAAGTGGTTTTTGCAATTGTAAAAAGACTTTCTACAACTGTTAAAAGACTTTTTACAACTATAAATTGGTTTTTGCAATTGTAGAAAGACTTTCTACAACTGTAAAAAGACTTTTTACAACTATAAATTGGTTTTCTCAATTGTAAAAAGACTTTCTACAACTGTAAAAAGACTTTTTACAACTGTAAATTGGTTTTTGCAATTGTAGAAAGACTTTCTACAACTATAAAAAGACTTTTTACAACTGTAAATTGGTTTTTGCAATTGTAGAAAGTCTTTCTACAACTGTAAAAAGACTTTTTACAACTGTAAATTGGTTTTTGCAATTGTAGAAAGTCTTTCTACAATTGTAAAAAGACTTTTTACAACTGTAAATTGGTTTTTGCAATTGTAAAAAGACTTTTTACAACTGTAAAACGGTGTTTTAGAGTTGTAAATGGAGGTTTTGAGATTACTTCGATACATTTACGAAATCTTGAAGATTTCGTAAATGTTGAATTTGGTATTTTTTGTCTCAATGGTTTCGTCATTCTGTCAAGTGGTGACTTTTGTCTTGCCATCCACGAATTTTTAAGGTGTATAATGACAATCGTCGCGGCATTATTACGGTGGATGGTCAACGGCGATAAACGGCGGTCAAAGACGGAGAAGTTCCGAACTTCTCCGTCGTTGACCGCCGTTGACCGCCGTTGACTGTCGTTGACCACCGTTTTATTTCATAAAATCCTCCGCAAAAATTTTCCTCAAATAGCGCAACATATCTACGGCATTTTCCCGACTGAAACACAGAGGCGGTTTGATTTTTATGACATTGTTTTGTGGGCCATCCACGCTCAATAAAATACCGTGGGCTTTCATGCGGTTGGCTAAGTAGGCGGTTTTGTCAGTGGCGGGGATTTTGCCTTGTTCGACCAATTCAAAACCCAAAAACAAACCTTCGCCGCGCACATCGCCGATGAGCGGATAGTCTTTTTGCAGTTCGCGCAATTCCGTTTTCAGAAATTCGCCGATTTCTAAGGCGTTTTCTTGCAATTTCTCGTCGTGTATCACTGTCAAAACAGCCGAACCAATCGCCGCCGACACAGGATTGCCGCCGAATGTGTTGAAATATTCCATACCATTCGCAAAAGCCAACGCCACGGCTTCGGTGCAAGCGACGGCCGCCAATGGATGTCCGTTGCCGATGGGTTTGCCCATCGTTACGATGTCTGGCACGACGTTGTGCAATTCAAAACCCCAAAACTTTTTGCCTACGCGACCAAAACCCACTTGTACTTCGTCGGCAATGCACACGCCGCCTGCTTTGCGCACGGCTTCGTAAGCCAAAGACAAATAATGGTCGGGCAAATCAATTTGTCCACCACAACTCACGATGCTTTCGGCTAAAAAAGCTGCCACGCCACGCCCTTTGGCTGCGATGTCGGCAATCGCTTCTGTGACGTGTGCGGCGTAAAGTGCGCCTGTTTCGCTTTTGTCACCTTGGTATTTGCCTCTGAAACTATCGGGTAGCGGCACGATATGCGTGTGTTCGGGTTTTCCTTTGCCGCCTTTGCCATCAAATTTGTAAGAACTGACCGCAATGCAGCCCTGCGTATTGCCATGATAACCGACTTCGAGTGCAATCACGTCTTTTTGTTGCGTCGCAGCTTGTGCCATACGCAAAGCCAATTCGTTGGCTTCGCTGCCCGAATTGACAAAATGAAGGACAGACAACTGAGGGGGTAAAGTTTTGAGCAATGCGCGGGCAAAATCCAAAATGTTTTCGTGCAGATAGCGTGTATTGGTGTTCAAGACCGCCATTTGTCGCTGTCCTGCGGCGACGACTGCGGGGTGTTCGTGACCGACGTGCGGCACATTGTTCACGGTGTCCAAATAACGTCTGCCTGTATCGTCCAAAAGATATTGTCGCTCCCCCCTCAGTATCCGCAAAGGTTTTTTGTAAGAAATGCTCAAACTTTTGCCCAAATGTTGCCGACGAAACGCCAGCATTGCCTCGTGGTCGGGAATGGTGTAAGGTTTGAGGTTTTTATCTTTGAACAGTGTATTCGGGTCGGGCGAAATAGAAGCCCAAATGTCCAATTTGCTCGGCAAAGCCACGCCCGGAAAATCATTTTCATAACCCAACAAGTCCAGCATGATTTGAAAATGCAAATGCGGTGTCCAATTGCCATTTTCGGATGGGTCGCCCAAACTGCCAATCTTTTTGCCTTTTTTGATGGTATCGCCTATGCGAACAGATTTTGCAGATTTTTTACTCAAATGACCATAGAGTGTGTAAAAATGCTGCTTTTTACCCATTTTATGTTTCAAAATGATGACACCACCGTAGTCTTTGTCTTTTTTGGTATAACCACAACCAACCACTTCGCCATCGAAAAGAGCGTGAATGGGTGTGCCTTCTTTTGCCCAAAAATCAACGCCCAGATGAATGGTGCGATATTCGGGTCCTTCGTTGCCTTCGATTTCGTAGGCTTTTGTGGCGTACAAAGGGCGGGCTTCGCGGTAGCCACCTGCGAGCAATTTGTGCGGCTGCTCGGCTTGCAATTGATTCACTTTTTGGGTAAAAACGGCGGTGTTTTGGTATTCCGAATAATTGCCCAAAAACAAACTGCCAATGCTCAAATCCATCGGATACACTTCCGTGAACGTGGATTTGGGTAATAAATCGTGCAGAGTTAGATGTTGCTCCGCCGCCCATTCTTCAAAGGCGATTTGGTGCGGCACGGGCGTAAAACCACAAGCGGCACGAAAAGCATAGTGCGCATACTGAGGGGGTATGTTTTGCCATTGGTGCAACAGCTGCCAAGCGGGTTTTTCGCTGATGAGCAAATAGGCGTTGTCGGGTTCTTGGATTTTATTAATCGCCGATTTGGTCACGCTGATGGTCAAACGCATGGCAACCAATGTGTAAAGCATCGCCAATTCAGCCTCTAAAAGCGGAAAACGCTCGTGATAACCCGCCACCAAAGGCAAAGCAGCCGCCAAAGGGTCGGGCTTATCCATGATGGCATATGCCAAAGCGACCGCCACATCGTTGATAGTTTGCGAATAAACCGCGTCGCCGTAGTCTATCACCGCCAATACTGAGGGGTTGACGCGGTCGGCACTCACGACGATGTTGTTGTCGTTGGCATCGTTGTGAATGACAGATTTGCGCAGTTTTTTATAGTCTTTTTGACAGTCTTCAAATCTTTTGATAAAAAACGATAAACAGGCTCTTTGCTCTTTATTGAACAAGTGCAAATGCTCATACGTCCAAGCGGCTTGTGCGATGTCCCAATCGAATTTTCGCCAAGCGGCAGGATGTGTAAAATCGTTCAGCGTTTGCGTAATTGCGCCGCATTGTTGTCCCAAACTGTGCCGCAAATCATCCAATTGTGGATTGACCGACGACCACAAACGCCCTTCCACCCAACTCAAAAGCCGCATCTTGCGCACTTGTTGGTGTGCGTCTGTGAAAACGGTATCGGTTTCGCCCGATTGGGTTTTGATGATTTTTGGAAACGGAAAGTCTGGATTTTTGCTTTCGATGTGTAGTAACAACTGTTGTTGAAAATCAAAATTCGCCCCCTCAGTATTCGGGCGACTTATTTTCAGAATGTATTGTTCCTTCTTTTTGGTTGTGATTTTAAAATTAAAATCAATTTCACCTGTTTGTTTTCGCGCTTTTCCGACGATGCCGTAGTGTGTTTGGCACAAGGCTTCAGCTTGTTTTTCGGTGATGCTGAGGTTTTGGTAATTGATGGTTTGCATAAAATTGAATTGAGTATGAAGACAAAAGACAAAAGATTTTAAGTAGAAAGATTAGCGTTCATAAGTATAGACTATTTTAAAAATATCCTATGCGCATTAAGAGTTAAAACCTTTGAACGACTGACAAAATAACTATAAAAAAGCCCCATCGGGGCGAGATTTTGGTAGCCCTTTGGAGGCGGCAAATTTTGCACGAATGGTTGCGCCTCCAAAGGAGTTCTTTGAACCCGATGGGGCTAAACGTTGTTTTTTATCATTTTAACCCTGCGTTTCACACAGGGCTACCAAAATCTCGCCCCGATGGGGCTTTTTTAATTCTTAATTCGCGTATCCTATACTTGCTTATAACCTATCAATGCTTGTATCCATAAGATTTCGTAAATCTGGGGTTATTCATCTACTCAAACAAACACGCTCTTTTACAAAATCCGACATTTATACGTCACCCGCGCATCTTGCCACACATTGTCGGGGCTGATATAAGTATCGTTGTAGGGCATTACGACTTTCGATTCGGCTAAGATGTCGCGAACAAATTCGCTGCAGATGTACGAACGATTTTCTTGGCGTTTGGTGATACGAAACAAAATGCGAATCATGATGCGCAAAATTTCGATATTGTCGTAAGGGCGTGTCAATTCGTCGAGACCAAAGCTGATACCACTGTTGAGGTCGTCTTTACTGAGGGGTAGGCTGAGATGCGCCAAGGCGATTTGTCCTTTGTAGGGTTTGCGTCTGCCTTTGTAATCGTTGAGGTATTTTGACAAAGGAATCATGCGCACACCCACAAAAGGTTCGGCTTCGAGTACCAACACCCGTCCCAACTCTTCATCTTTGTAGATGATGGCGACATGACTCCATGTGCTGCGAGTCAGATTCTGGATGATGCCCGAAAAAAAATAACTGCCCGAACCAAAGAACAAATCACCTGTTTTGAGTTCATGCCGAATTGTATCGTAACCAACGATAGGCAAATCTTTAAGTTGCTGCTTTGTGATAACTTCTGCCATTCAATGAGGATTTTTAGCTTTATTCTTCTGAATTTTTTAGCAATTTAGCTTTGAACCAAGTATTCAATGTGACAGGTTCTGCTTTTTTAATTTGCTCCCAAAGTAACAAACAAGCTGCGTCATCTTCTACATTTATTTTCATAAGTTTTTCTAAAAATCGAATAAAGTTCAAATGGCTTTCACGCTGATAGCCCATTGTTTTTTGGCGATGAATGTACATTTTGAAGGCTTCTAAATGCGAGTGTAACACACTAAACTCATTGAGTTCATAGTACATCACCGCTAACATTCGGCGACAGCGCATCTGTTCGTATTCGTCTTCAAAAGTCACTTTTTTAAGTGACACCATGGATTTTTGATAGTTTTTGAGGTAGAAATGATAAATACCATCAATGAAAAGTAAATAGTTTTCTTTGTCTTTATGCGGCAAATACATTTTATGGGATTGAATAAACTCATCCACCCAATCCACTTCTTGAATGACTGAAGAAACGCCCAATGAAACAATAGTCAGAAAATCGGCAGGGCTGATGATGTTGTTTTGGATCAAAATACCCGTATCAATGCCTTTTCTGAAATAGCGCCATACCTTAGGAATACATTCAGATTGCCCTAAATTGATGAACCGTGTGAGGTAGTTGATGATTACTTTGAACAAAAAATGTGATTCGTCGCTCGAATAATCGTCAAAATGCTCATCAAGCAGTTGCTCTAAAACTTCGAAACTGTCTTTATCAAGCAGTATCGTGCGATAGGCATAGTAAAAAGCTTGTACAACGATATGGTCATTCATCCATCCATTTTCGATTTCTTTCAAGACAAAATCCAAGATTTTTAGGTCATAATCCCTGTTTATAAGGTTTTTATGCGATTGCATCGAACACGCTAAACGCAACAACTCAATAACATAACCCGAATCTAAAGTATGACACATGTCGTTGTAGTACAAATCTGCACTGCGTTTGTCTTTGCCTTGCCAAAAACTGCGTTCTGCCAAAAGGGTGTAGCGATGAAAATTGTAACGCCGATTTACGTTTTTGATGTTTTCAAAATCATAGTTCAAAGCGTGTTCATAATCCTCTTTATACCCCCTCAGTAGCAAGGCATGTCGCAACACCAAAGCTTTTTCGCTGGCGTATTGTTTGTTATTTTTAAGTTCGACACATACAAAATAGTCTTCTATCAAATCTACCAATTGCGACATAGTTGTACGCATTTGGGCATCGTTGGCCGTGGTTTTGTCTGGGAAAACAGCCTTAAATGCGGCTTCCTTGCGCAAAGGATGTGTCATTTTATCTTCTCCGTTTGGCTTTTTACCCACAATCCGCACATTATCAATCTGCTCATCCAGTAGATGGAACAACCGAATCACTTCCTTTCTTTGATTGTGAAAAGGTGAGTTCACAAACTTGGACAGTTCTCGCCTATCTTTTTTTGTTAAAGTTTTGAAATATCTGTACAGAATACTGGAAAACATTTTGTGACAAAATTTAACTTAATAGATTAAAAATCAATTTCTTATAAAATTGTACTCTGCTGCAAACTTAAATAAATGTTATTGAATAGCCCACATTATTTTTAGACATTTGCCCAAAAGACCAGTCCATTTAGTTTAGACAACAAAGAAAAACACACAACCCTATGATCCAAAATGCGAGCTATAAGCACTTTATTAACTTTCAAAAATCATTTGTGCTTAATAATTTTTTTGATTTTTGACTTAATACAAAACGAAACTTTTACTAACACAGTAATTATAAAAAATTACAAATTCACATCGACCCTTCAGTTGCAACATACTGAGGGGTCGTTTTTTGTGCGTTTATGCTAAAAAAAAGAGCGAATTTCAGCTTTTTCTATAATTTCACGACCTTTTTAAACCTGTTTATAAAATATTGACAATCAATGAAAAAGTTTATTTTCTATGCACTTCTTGTTTTGGTTGCTGCTTGCCAAAACGCCAACAACAAAGAAACAACAGTCACAAAAACAGCGGATGTGGCGAAAATTTTTGAAGACTACTACAAAGAGCGGATGCGCCTCTCCCCTTTTGAATCAACTGCCAATGGCGAAACGGCTTACAACGATCAATTCCCGATTGACATCAGCGACAGTTATCGCGATACTTTGAAGCAATTTTATA
This sequence comes from Saprospiraceae bacterium, assembly GCA_016787525.1. Taxonomy (GTDB): domain Bacteria; phylum Bacteroidota; class Bacteroidia; order Chitinophagales; family Saprospiraceae; genus JAAFJT01. The sequence goes on from JAEUUP010000096.1 coordinate 7,171, forward strand.
CAAAGTTTAAAACTACTTTGGCGGCTGTAGATGCTTCCAAACTGACAGAAACCGAGCGCACGAGTTTCGATATTTTATCTTGGGACATTGACCGCGCCCTCGAAAGCTTTGCATTTCCAGACCACTTGATGCCAATTAATCAATTCTGGGGAAAAACGCTTGATTTGGGTCAATTAGGCTCTGGCAATGGTTCGCAACCCTTCAAATCCATCAATGATTACGACAATTGGTTGCGCCGTATAAGTCATTTTCCCGCTTGGGCGGATACAGCTATTAGTAATATGCGTCGCGGCATCGCACAAGGTTGGGTTTTACCGAAAGCATTAGTTGTGAAAATATTGCCACAACTGAAACCCATGGCCGAAACAGCTACAACGAGCCATCTATTCTATCAACCCATCGCCAAACTCAAAGACAACGGGAATATTCCGAACGAAGAGAAAGTGCGTTTGACCGTTGAATACACCAAAATGGTGAATGAGGTGGTGAAACCATCCTACAAAAAGCTCTACGACTTTATGCAAAAAGAATATTTGCCCAAAGCACGCACCAGTTCGGGTATTTCGGCTGTGCCAAAAGGAGCGGATTACTACAAATATTGGGTAAAATACTGGACAACAACCGACATGACTCCCGACGAGATTTTTGATTTGGGTCAACGCGAAGTGACACGCATCCGAGCCGAAATGGAAGCCGTGAAAGCGCAAGTGGGTTTCAAAGGCGATTTGAAAGCTTTTTTCAAACATGTTACTGAGGGGGAGGCAAAATTGCGTCCGTTCACCAATGCTAAACAGGTGATTGACAATTTCAACGCCATTCACAACAAAATGAAACCATCGCTCGAAAAACAATTTGAACTCGTGCCGAAAACAGCCTTTGAAGTGCGTCGCACCGAAGCCTTCCGCGAAGCCTCCGCGAGTGCCGAATATGTGCAAGGCAATCCTGAACAAAATCGAGCAGGCGTATTTTACACACCGATTCCTGATGTGAAAAAGTACAATGTATTCCAAGACGAAGCTCTTTTCTTGCACGAAGCCATTCCAGGGCATCACTACCAAGTAATGTTACAAGCTGAGAATGCTGCGTTACCAAAATTCCGTCGCTATCTGTGGTATGGAGCTTATGGCGAAGGTTGGGCCCTTTATACTGAGGGGTTGGGCAAAGAATTGGGTTTGTACTCCGACCCTTATCAATATTTTGGTCGTTTGGGCAATGAGATGCACCGAGCCATTCGTTTGGTCGTTGATGTCGGCTTGCACGCCAAAGGCTGGACACGCGAACAAGCCATCAAATACGACCTCGACAACGAAGCGGACTCCGAAGACAATATCATCGCCGAAGTCGAACGCTACATGGCAATCCCCGGTCAAGCTTTGTCGTACAAAGTGGGCGAACAAAAGATACTACAACTCAAAAAACAAGCGATGGATGCGCTCGGCGCAAAATTCGACATCCGCAAATTCCACAACGAAGTGCTGAACGATGGTTGCGTGCCTTTGGCTATTTTGGAGAAAAAGGTGGCGCGGTATATTCAAGGAGCGAAATAATGATGTGTTTGTTTTTTTGGGGAAAAGCCTTCGCGAAGATGCGGGGGCTTTTTCGTTTTTGAGATTTTGCGCGAATGAGTAAAAAACTATTTATCAGACTTCTTATGTCCGCGTTTTTACCCATTTTTCTAAAAAAAATTTCTGCGCTATTGCTTTTGACACTGTTTTTCAATTTCATTTCTTTCAACGTACATCAATCCGTTATTTCTTGTCATTGAAATACTATCTTGCAGGTTATATTTTTCACCATCCGTTTTACTTGTTCAAGAGTCCAAATTTTATTTTTAGAATGCGCGAAATAATTTCAAATACAACAAAAAGAATCGAAACAATTGAAAAAAGACTTTAAAACAACCATTCTTTACCTTTTTGTCCTTTTGGTGAATTCGTTTTGTAAAAACATTGACAAACAAAAGGAGGTCAAGCACAGTAATGACACGCCCATGACAAATAGCGAAAACTTAAAGCGTGATAGCTTAAACGACTTTAAATACCCAATAACTAACGATTCAGTTAATGAAGACTCCATTCTTAACAAGTTATACAGTTTGAAAAAACTCAAAAAAGTTAGTAAAATTTGTAAATTTTCAGTTTTGGTGAAAGGCGCAACTGATTCAGGCGATGATTTTGAATTCGATGTCGGTATCAATAGAGAAGAACGATTTCAAACTATGTACATCTTTATCTATAAAAAGAAAAGCAATGCAATTCTGTATTATGATACATTTAAAGATGTGTATATTGATGTCAATAAATGGGATAAAGACAAATCAGATGCTCACCTTGATAATCAAAAATTTGAATAGATATTTTTATAAAAAAGTTGTGCCTATTGTAAATATTATAAAATTGTGCAAATAATAGGGAAAATGTCGTGCCTATGGCACTGTTAGAATCACTGATGAGTTCATTTTTCTACCAAAATACCATGCCTGATGGCATTTTCAAATTATCATTCATACCATTTTGATATTTATAGCGGTATAAGACATTAAAAGCATCGAAAATAAATCAAAAAACCATACATCTATTGAATTACAAATTTTAAATTTGTGTGCAAATGAATAATTATACAAATAATACAATAAAAATTTTATATAATCACAAATTCCGTCGAAATGTGCAAAGTTTACAATACCATCGGCTCTTTAACAACTCTAAAAGATCACTTATACAGGCAGAATATTTATGATTTCAAGTCAGTAAAGGAAGTATTAGAGTTTCAGAAATTGTACGTGATACATAGGCAGCAAGTCATTTCACACCATAAAGACTTAATCGAGCAAGAAAAAAATAAACTCCAATTGGACATTCAACAGTTAGACACAACGATAGACAGTCAAAAGCTACAACTTGAACAGGAATTGAGTGACGAAATAGATAAACTAAGGCAGAGATTTGATACTTCAACAGATACCATCTCAAAAAGCTATATCCATAAATTTGCTAAGTACCTTCAACAACAGTATTATGGTAACAAAATCCATGCAGAAGAAACCCTATTGAATATTAAATACCAAAAAGCCATACAAAAGTTAACAGACCTCTATGAAAGGAAAAAATATCGGTATCAATATATTCTTTCGCACTTTGACGATGCTGTAAGACACAGTTACAGCGAGGCATTGATGGAACTTGAAAGAAAAAAAGCAATCATAGACGGGTTAAACTCTTTTATATATGGAGCATTAGGAGAACACAAGGTCGTCAAAACATTAGAGAGCCTTTCAGACGATTATTTTTTGATCAATGATTTTTCAATTTCCTTTTCTTCCCCGATTTACAACAGACAGGAAGATGACTATATCATATCTATTCAAATTGATCATGTCTTAATTGCGCCATCAGGTATTTTCTTGATTGAAACAAAGAATTGGAGCGAAAAGTCTTTAGAAAATTTCAGTTTGCGTTCTCCCGTAGAACAGATTAAACGGACAAGTTTTGCCATGTTTAAATTGTTCAATCATGAACGGATTCACCATTTTTTGCATCTTGATGCACATCATTGGGGCAATAAGAAGATACCTATGAAAAATCTTATTATCTTGATGAATACTAAACCAAAAGAGGAGTTTCAATTTGTGAAAATATTGACACTCAATGAACTTGTTAGTTATGTTCAATATTTCAAACCCATTTTTACAGCTATTGAGACACAAAAAATAGCCGACTATCTATTGAATATAAATAACAAAGAGATACCCAAACCATAATTTGGAAATAGCTCATTTATTATGACCTCAATCCACTAGTATCCACAAACGACAAAATAGAATATAGAACGCCTAATTTGTCGGCATGCAATCGAGTTATTTAGTTTATTTTAACTGAGGGGGTCTGTTTCACTTGAAACAGACCCCTCAGTCATTTGAATAAAAAATAAGCATTTTGATAGGGAATATTACTATTGGATTGTCATAACGTCAAACATTTTAGCTCTTCGGCAATGCTTGTGAAACGGAGGTTTTACAAAAATGATTTTACTACCGAAAAGTGCATTAGCCTTAAAAATGAATTGACACTAGGTCAGATCTCGATACGTTCTCCAAACTTTACGTTTGGTAGTTATCAATCAACTTTTAGTCAAAATACTGAGGGGTTATAGCTCTGTAAACTTCTTGGTGTGACGAGTGAAGGCAAAAGAACGGTATCAAACCAAAAGTTCATACAGTCGCGGATTATCGTTGAGGGTTTGGAAGCGAATACCATGATTGTTCATACGCTTTATTAATTCTTCATATTCGCTTTTTTCTTTTAGTTCGATGCCGACGATGGCGGGACCTGCCTCTCGATTGTGTTTTTTGATGTATTGGAAATGCGTAATGTCGTCGGTGGGACTCAATACAACATTCAGGAACTCGCGCAATGCACCTGCACGTTGTGGGAATTCGATGATAAAATAATGCTTCAAACCTTCGTAGAGCATACTGCGCTCTTTGATTTCTTCCATGCGTGTGATGTCGTTATTGCCACCACTGATGATGCACACGACATTTTTCCCCTTTATTTTGTCTTTATAAAAATCGAGTGCCGCAATCGTAATCGCTCCCGCAGGCTCTGCAACGATGGCTTCTTCGTTGTAAAGTTGTAAGATGGTGGTACACACTTTCCCTTCTGGCACGAGTATTAAATCATCTAAAATTTTTTGGGTGATACGGAAAGTCTTTTGACCCACTTTTTTGACTGCTGCACCATCTACAAACGTATCAATTTGCTTCAAAGCGATGACTTCCTCGCGTTTCAAGCTCTCGTGCATTGCAGGTGCGCCCAAAGGTTCGACACCGATTATCTGCGTTTTAGGCGAAATTTGTTTGAAATAACTGCCTAATCCCGACACCAAACCGCCACCACCAATGGCAACGAAGACATAATCAATCGGTAAATCGCAATCTTCGATGATTTCTAAGCCCACCGTCGCTTGCCCTTCAATCACATGCTCATCGTCGAATGGATGTATAAATATTTTGTCATACCCCTCAGTATATTCTTTGGCAGCTTGATAACTGGCATCGTAAGTGTCGCCTGTCAGCATGACTTCGACGTTTTCACGCCCAAAAAACTTGACTTTCGATACTTTTTGCTTGGGTGTCACCGAAGGCATAAAAATCGTGCCTTTCACATTCAACAGTTTACATGCCAAAGCCACGCCTTGCGCATGATTGCCCGCGCTGGCACACACCACCCCTTTTTCCAAAGCCTCTTTGGTCAAAGTACACATCTTATTGTACGCACCTCGAATCTTATAAGAGCGCACCACTTGCAAGTCTTCGCGCTTGAAAAACATATTGCAATCGTATCGCTCCGACCAATTGAGGTTGTGCATCAACGGTGTGCGTTGCGATATATTTTTGAGCCTAACTTTGGCTTTGTATATGTTTTCGATGCTGATGAGTGGTGAGTTGTCGCTTTTCTTTGTCATGTTTGGTTTTATTTTCAGAAGAATGTTACGAAAGCTTGAAGCTTTCATAACATTTTCATCGTTCGACTCAACTTTAGGTAAGCCATTGATTTTCATTTATTTAATAATCATCAACGCCCAATACTCGGATTCACAAAAAAGGCTTCGTAAGCCCAAAACACTTTTTGAAACACAAAATGCTGAACCGCCATCAACTCGCCCTCACTTGTGTCAACAAAATAATGTTCAATATGCACACTTCCATCTGGTGATTGCATGACTTGCCCTTGCTCATTACGCTCTAAGAATGGGTGTAAATTCAGTGTTTTAGCTTTATTATCCTTAGTAGTAATCGAAATTCTGGCAAAAACAGGCGAGTTTTTCAACGAATCGGCTTTCGGGTTACCCGCTTCGTATCCTTCGATACCCAATTTTGAAAAGCCTTGCAGATAAGCATCAATCATACCTGACACAGGCGGGCGATTGATGCGTGGTACGACATCATAGAATGGTTCAACTTTGAAACCTATTCCTTCGCGTATCAATTTGAACGATTTGGCTTTCTGAGTTGGATATTCAACACTCAGCATTTTGATGTCTTCTGGTCTCAATTTGAAGGCAAAACGTTCGCGCCAATCTTGTTCTTCGGTTAAAAAGCGAGGTCGTAACATCCCTTGAAACCCCGGAATGTGCATCACATAAGGCTCGTTGCTGTTTTCCATCATCATAAAAGTGCCTCTATCATCCGAAGTCGTTCCGCCGACATAAAAGGTGCGCAGGTTCTTACCACTTCCATTATAAACTTCCACTTTTATCCCCTCAGTAGCGATGTCTTTCACAACGCTTGCCACAGCATTACGCGGCAATCTGAACTTCAACTCGACCTGATTAAGTGTTTCGAGCAGCGTTTTTATCATATCGGGTTGCACATCGTAGTTGTTGCCCACCATCCAATGCACTTTGTCTTTGCGTACCAAAGTCACGGTTTTGCCTGTTCTGTCTGCCAAAAAGATTTTGGCGACATCAGCTGTGTCTTTTATGGCAAAATGAAAATCATAACCTTCGAGGTTCGATTCTTTTTTTGTCGTCAAATACCACGCTCCTGCACTACCGACAATGGCTAAAACCAATAATAGAATGAGATTTGTTTTTTTCATGTTTTGAATTAGTATCACTGATTGAATAGATTAAACAGAAAATGCTATTCAAATTGTGCATTTATTTTGTCAATCTCTAATTTTCACTTCTTCTCATAACGTTTACCATTCATAAACTCTTGAGGTCCCGGCCAGCCTTCCATAAATGTCCAACCGAACAAAAGAAGCACGAGTATGAACAATATTGTCCCGCTTAAAATGCCCCAGCCTGCATTTTTATGCCCCATCAAAATCATCATACCACCAACCAGCATAAAAATAACAAAAATGCCTCCGAAAGCGAATTCGCCATATTTGACCATGGCTAACTCTATGAGACAAGCGACGAGCGCAATTCCTGATTTATTTAAAAAATTACCCATTATTTAATATTTTAACAATCAATTACTTAGGTTTTAGAATGCTCTACAAACTAAAAATGATATTTTTTCTTGCAAAAAAATATCATTTTAGTTTTTCATAACTGCACAAAGTTATGAAATTTATGTAAAACGCCCCCCTCAGTATTTTGAAAAATCGTCAACAACAACTGATTATTGTACTGTTGTAAATTTCACTTTTACACCATCCTTCAGACCCATCAAGCCCGACGTGATGATTGTATCGCCTACCGATACACCTGATGTGACTTGTATTTTAATATCGTTGCGAACACCAACTTCCACTTGAATCGCTTTTGCTGTACCATTTTTGCACACAAAAACCTGCTGTCCTTTCAATATCGGGATGATAGCTTCAGTGGGCACCATGAGTGCATTATTGATTTCTTTGAGACTAAAATCTACTTTAACAAAAGCACCTGCTTTGAGTTTACTGCCTGAATTAGAAGCCGTTGCACGTATTTTAAAAGTACGAGTCACTGGGTCAATTTGATTCTCTGTAGCATATACTTTACCCGTAAATTTATCTTTTTCTCCTTCTATTGAGAAGGTTATATTGTCACCCACTCGAACTGTATTGGCATACTTTTCAGGAATGGTAAAATCAATTTTAACAGGATTTAGAACCAAAATAGTTGCCACTTGACTTGTGGCATTGATGTATGAACCCAAACTCACGCTTTTCAAACCAATGATGCCGTTGAAAGGAGCGCGCAATTCAGTCTTAGCAATCTGTGCTTGTGTGAATTCCATATCGGCTTTGATATTATTGATTTGATTGGTCACAGCGTCGTATTCATCTTGCGATATACCTTTGACTTCCAGTAACTTACGCAAACGATGTTCACTCTGTTCTGCCAAATTGAGTTGCGCTTGGAGTTTTTTCAACGAGGCTTGCAAATCCACATCATTGAGTTTAATCAAGAGCTGTCCTTTTGTCACAGGCTTTCCCTCAGTAATATTGAGCTGAACGATTTTACCTGCCACCTCTGGCTTCAAATCCACCATTTCGGACGCAATAACTGTTCCTGTCGCAAAAATTGAATTGTCTAAATTCTCCGATTTCACGATATAACCCATCACACCTGTCGGAGGTGCATTACCCTTAGCACCGCCACCTCCCGCACCAGGTGATTGTATACCTGCATCACTTGGGAAATATTTAATTTTAACAAAAGCTAAACCGCCAACAAGGGCAAGGAAGAGACCAATACGTATCAGTAATTTCATATAGATATTGAGTTCAAAAATTTCAAGCAGAAGTCAAATTTGATTCAGCCCCAAATATCTAAATTTCTCGATGTATTGAATAAAAATTTGCAAAACAGTTTCGACAAGTCCCCTTTTTTCTTTCCCAACTTCAAAAAAAAGGTCGGTAAGGTTTAACCCTACCGACCTTGAAAGTCTGATTTTTAGCTATGCTGCCATCGAAATACTTTCTTCCCCTTTTGAAGACTCGGTTGCCATCAACACACGTATCACTTTTTCCATCAATTCATCTGGAGAAAAAGGCTTACCAATATGGTCTGTCATACCGAAAAGTTGTGCTTTTTCTTTTTCATTAATATAAGCCGAAGCCGTCAAAGCAATAATTGGAATAGTTGCCTTTTCAGTATTTTTCAAACGCCGGATTTCGGCTACAGCTCTATAGCCATCCATACGTGGCATCTGAATATCCATCAATATCAAATCAAAACTCGACATTGCTAAAGCATCTAAAGCTTCCAGACCATCATTGGCAGTCGAAACAATGACATCACGCTTTTTCAACATATTGGATACAAGTACTTGATTGATTTTATTGTCTTCCACAATCAAAATCCGTTTGCCTTCCAAAAAGTTATTATTAGCCCAAATAGAGACCCCCTCAGTATTTTCGACCACTTCTGTAATCGGCACAGGCCGTTTGAACGGCAAATAAAGCGTCAAATGCAAGGCATGAGTTTGTTCCGAAAGCCGTATCGAGCCATTCTGCAATTCAACCAATCGTCGGGCAGTTAACAACTCCATATCCTCCGAAGACAACTCTTTTAAATACTCTTTGCTATCTTTTTCTGTCAAAATTTGACTAAAAAACGTATTTTTTTCTAAATCACCAGAAGCCAAAATATCAATTTTCAAAGTCGCCTCATTGTCTTTTAATTCTTTACAAGCAACATTCAGCTTCAAATGACCTTTATTCGTTTGCCGTTGCAAACAATGGGTCAAATAATTCAAAATTTGTAGAAAACGTACTGGGTCACCTTTGAGTTTTTCGGGTAAATGGCTTTCTGTTTTGACCTCAAAAGCAAGATTTTCTTTCTGTTTTACACTTTCTTTCAGTTGTTCGACTATATTTTGAAGCTCAAAATCTTGATGCGCTAAGGTCAATTTCCCCGCTTCAATATTTGAGAAGTTCAAGATGTCATTAATCAAGACTAAAAGGTTATTGGTGGCAAATTGCAAGTTTTTAACGTTCTGACTTTGGCTTTTTGACAATTTTTCATTCATCAATTGTCGGGCTTCGTTGACCAAAATACTGAGGGGGTCGCGCATCCGAGCTGACACATCAGCCAGATAATGGTCTTTAGAAAAATGTGCATTTTGCGAACGCTCCCGCTCTGACACCTCTTCTACTAAACGGCTGTTGACCAAATCAAGTGCTGTATTTTTTTCTTGCAAAGCCATATTGGCTGCTTCCAAATCATCATTTTGTTTCGAAATGGCTTCATTTTGAATCTGAATCTGCATATTCAAAGCAGCCAACTTTTCATTATCTTGTTTTTTCAAACGATAATTGCGAAATGTCAACCACAAAGCGAACAAAATCAAACCAACCAAACCTATCAACGACCAACGCAAACGCAATTCATTTGCTTTATCTTTTTCTAATGCTGCCAACTGACGATTTTTATCTTTTACAGCAAATTCAGACTCATATTTTGCCGTCATTTCGACCAATGCACGGCTTTTTTCATTGTCAAACAAACTATCTTTACTAGTGGCATACAGTTGTAGATAATCAAATGCTTTGTTGGTATTACCCATTTTTTGATAAGCCTCAGCTATATTTCTATACAACGCAGGCATTGTTGGTTGAAAAGCCAAGCCCTTCAGTATATAGCCACTTTTTTCAAAAAATGTACTCGCAGTTTGCTTATCATTATTCTTTAAGTAAATATTTCCCAACTCCCAATTGGCTTCTGCAATTCCAATAGGATGATTGATTTGGGTAAAAGTAGATAAAGCAATTTCAGCATTTTCAACAGCTAACTCTGTGTCGTTCAACTCATTATAAACCCTCGATAGGCTCAACAAATCGTTTGCAGTACCTAAGGGTTCATTGAGCATTTTATGAAAATTGAGCGATGCATTAAAGTTATTAATTGCACCATCATTGTCTTTGATGTCAAAATTGACCTTACCTAAAAATGAAGCCAATGAAGCAGATTTTTGAAAATCTTGCAAATCTTGTGACCAAATCCTCAATGCTTCATCGAATTCTTGAATGGCTTTACCATAATATTTTTGACTTAAATACACGTCACCCAAATTCCGATGTGTTTCGGCAATCAAAGGCAAATTATTCTTGTCTGTTCCTAAAAGAGTTAATGCTGCTTGATAGTTTGCAAGTGCTTGATTATGATTATTTTGTAAATGAAAAACCTTACCGATGTGATTTTTTGAAGCAGCTAATCCACTTTTATCACTCAGAGATTCTTTCAACTTCAGGGCTTCCACAAAATAATTCATGGCATTGGTATAATCAAATCTGGCTCTTGCAATCGTTCCCAAATTATCTAAAGCGGTGGCTTTGCCTACAACAGATTGCGATGCTTGCGCCAACGATAAGGCTTCGGTTGCGGTGTTTTCAGCCGCTTGCCAATCATTTTTTTCGATATATGAGGCAGTTTTTTGGTTCAATCGTTGCCATTCGCTCCCTTCATTAATGGGTTGTTGAAAAGCCAATATCAATTGGATTTTCAAACTTATGATACTTAAAACAAGTCCAATTTTTCGCATAAGAATAGAATTTTTTCTCATAGTTGGTATATGCGAAAAATACGCCTATCTCTGTTTTCAACGGTTATTTTTTCTTTTTTTTGTGACACACTTTTATAGACCGCTAGCGGTTCACAAAATTTTTATAATTTAGTAAATTTTCAAAAAACATAGTTATGTAATACGATTTTAATAAACTACACCATTACGGACTGTTTTTTTGCAAGCAAAAAAAAGCGTGCTTTGAGAATATTTCTTTCGGATTGAAGCTAAAAATTGAGGCTTTTGCCTCAATTTTTAGCTTCAATCCATAAAAAAAATTTATTTTGTACACCTTTCGTGCGTAGCACGAAACAGTGTGTAATGGTGTAATTTATTTCTGTCGCGTTACTATTCAAATGAAACCAGCATTTTATTTAAAAAAACAGGAACTTCAATATTAGATTGACCTAACATAAATGTGACATATTTTTGGAGATTCTACAAAAAAATACCCCCTCAGTAAAATACACTAAGGAGGTAGTAGAAATATTTTAATCTTCTATAATTAAGATTCAAAATTAGTCATTATGTCAGCTCTTCCACTTCTATCAAAATGATTTGCTGAAGCCTGTTGTGTTCCCATCATCACCACATCTTGAATATTGACGTATTCGGGTCGAGTCACCATGAAATAAATCGTTTCTGCCACATCTGAGGCTTTAAGCGGAGTAAAATCGTTGTAGATTTTTGCTTTTTCAGCATCACCGTGAAAACGAACCAGTGCAAATTCCGTTTCTTCAACTGCGCCTGGAGCTACTTGACTCACACGAATATTATATTTGTGTAAATCAACGCGCATTGCACGCGTCAAAGCATCTACTGCAAATTTTGAAGAGCAATAGACATTGCCATTCGGATAAATTTCTTTACCCGCAATTGAACTGATATTCACAATATGCCCCTTGCGACGTGCTACCATGCTCGGCGCGATCGCCCGAGTCATGTACAATAAACCTTTGATATTAGTATCAATCATTTTATCCCAATCCTCGATATCACCTTCGTGAATAGGTGCTAAACCGCTCGCTAAACCTGCATTATTGATGAGAATATCTACATTTTTGAAGTCTTCTTCCAATTCTGATAGCGATTTTTTGACCTCATCTAGACTACGCACATCAAAGTTCAAAAGTTGATTGCGGTTTCTAAACGTTGTCTCAAACTCTGTTTTTAATGCTTCTAACCTATCTGAACGACGACCTGTGAGAATGAGGCGATAGCCATTCTTTGCAAAAATAGCTGCCGTCGCACGACCAATACCTGATGTTGCACCTGTAATCAAAACGGTGATACCATTGTCCAAAACTTCTGGTTCTGGCTCTGGAATCGGTTCTGGTTTAGGCTCTTCATAATAAAAAAGTTGGTCATTTGACTCCGTTTTGAAATGTGGATTCAGCTCTGTTGCTCTTACGTACCATTTTGCAGCACTGGCTCTATCATTGGTCTCAAAATAAGCTTTTGCTAACTCAAAAATAGCCAGATCGTGCTGAGGTGCTTGCTCTGCGGCTAAACTCAAATGCTCAATTGCTGTTTTGAAATCACCATTCTGTTCAATCAAAGCCGTAGCATAGCGATATTGAGCATCGGCATTAGAAGGGTCACTTGCCACCGCTTCCCTGAAGTAACGCAAAACCTTACGATTTTGCTTTTTGAAATGGTCATTGGTCAAACGACCTAATTTGTAATAAATTCCAGGAAAATCAGGTCGAAGTAAGGTCACTTTCTCCAATGAGTTTAAACTCAATATAAAATCACCTTGTTGCTCAGCCAAATAAGCCAATAAAATATACGCATCAACGTTCGTACGGTCGTTGTCCAATAAAATATCTAATTGCTCAGTTGCTTCTACAAATCGTGATTGATTGGTCAGTTCTGCTGCGTATTGGTAACGCAATTTATTGTTGAGTGGGTCTAATTGAACACTTTGTTGCATTTTTTTTAGCGTTGAAATTTCTAACTCTCTCCCCTCAGTATCAGCCTTATCAACAATTATATTTTTTTGATTTTCAATACTTTGTGCGACCTCTGATTCAATATCAAAGTTAGGGTCTGTTTGTTCTGCTTCATCAAATACTCTAGCCACCTCTTCTTGAATTGTCGCTTCATCAACCACGTCTTCGGCGATTGCAGTTGATAATTCCGCATCTGTTTTTTCATCAAAATGCTCTGTTACAGATGGCATTGTATGCGTTTTTTCAGAAACAATCTCGACATCTACTTCGGCGGCAATTTGTTTTACCAACTCGTCTTCAACAGCATCTAAATCATTTGAAGCCGTCATCTTTTCTATCGAATTTGTTGATAATTTTGTTTCTTCAAAAACATCCTCAATAGGACTTATTCGTGTTTGTTTTTTCATGATTTCCTCATCATTAATAATTTGCTCTAATGTAAATTCAGAAATATGCTTAGGCTCTGTTTTTTCGATAATTGGTAGAGCATCTGTTTGAGGTTGGACAATATTTTCCAATTTTAACTCTTCCTTGACCGTCCGATTTGTATCTTTTTCTTCTTCACGCACACCTTGAATCAATGCCTCAAGCGTCATGGGTACTTCTTCTTGTGGTTTAAGAATAGTCTCAGATTCAATCAGTGCGTCCATTTTGTTTGTAGGTTTTTCAACTTCAACTGAGCTGACAATCGCATCTTGTTTACTGCCCAAAGTAGAATCTTGAAGTTGAACATGCTCATTCAACTGAGCTATCCCAGGAATATCATTAATATCAACCGAAAGTTCTTCTTCTGCACGTGCATTCATTGTTGTACCATTCGAATAAGTCGGCGTTGCCTCTACTCTTTCAGAAGGTATTACTGTGTGTGACACAGATAAAAGCTTCGCTTCTTCCATTTCTTTTGTCACTTCAATACCTAGAACACGATATAAAATAATAAAATTTGACTCTCTAAATTGGTCATAACTGTAAAAAGCCATTGTTCTGAAATAACGTAATAGTTCACCAATTTCTGTTGAAATAGTGCGTACAACTCTCACTTTTTCATTGTGCAATACTTCATCACCTTCTACTTTCGCCTTTCTAAGTTCCAAGTAATGATCTTGCCAATAGTTCATATACTGAATGACATTGCTTACTCGGTCAAACGATGTTGGCACTTTGGCAGGTTGCCCCGTTTTGTCATTCGTATAAACCCCCTCAGTAGTGACAGGAATGAGCCGCTGTGCATTGCCTAAACTTTGCAACAAAGGCAAAGCTTCGTTCATACACTTTTCAGATTTCAAAAAATTATCACTGATAAACAAAAGCACCTGATTAAAATTGCCATCCACCGCTTTTCTCAAAGCCCCAATGCCATGATGAACATCAAATACAACTTTTTCCAGCTCTATTTTATCTTTTAATACTGCAGATACTTTTGCGGCAACGTATTGATTTTCAATACAATAAGCCAAAATTAACTTATTCATAGTTAGTAACAACTGTCAAGTTAAGAAATTGAGTTTAAGTGTTTTATGCAAAAACTATTCCGCAATTAGCGTTTTTAGAAATTCGTCAAATTCTTTTGAAAATTGTGCATATTTACTAGTTGCTGGTCCATCAAAACCTGTGTGAATACGTCTAACTCGATTGTTTTTATCCAAAAAAACCATTGTTGGATAGGCCACAACTTTCGACAAAAACGGCAACGATTTAGATGCAGAATCCTTTTTTGTAGTTGTTCCTGCTATTAAAATATCGTAAGGCACATTCATCCTTCTACGATAAGTCGCCACTTGTGTTGCTGCCACCTCTGCATTTCGCTCAAATGCGAGTGGAATAACAGCAACTTTTTCTTTTACAGAGGGGTTCTGATTCAAATAATTGACAATGAATTTAGTTTCATCAAAGCAATTAGGGCACCAGGTACCCATCAATTGCAGAATTTTCACCTTGTTGCCATAATCAGACAAAGATATTCGTTTGCCATCTGCATTGGGAAAACTGAACGAGATAGCCCCCTCAGTATTTGCCGTAGTCAGACTGTTAGCATCTTTTAGTTCGGCATCATCATTACGACTACCTGCCCAAATTTCAGGCTCACCTTGCCCGCTTCTGAACGCACCATCGAGATGACCATCTTGGCGGATTTTACCTTCAAATAAAAAAGCGTGAGAACCATCAAAACACGATAAATACAATTTATCACCCTGTATTTCGCCATCTAAAAAGCGATAATCGCCCG
The DNA here is from genome assembly GCA_016787525.1 of Saprospiraceae bacterium. Lineage (GTDB taxonomy): Bacteria > Bacteroidota > Bacteroidia > Chitinophagales > Saprospiraceae > JAAFJT01. Next base: position 22,355 of record JAEUUP010000096.1, read on the forward strand.
TTTCAGTCCGAAAAGTACCCCTCAGTATATTGCCATTCTGAGCCAACTCACCGATAGCTTTGTAAGGCTCTTTTCCAGCCAAATCAAATGTACAATCCCATTTACCCGTCAAATCAGCAACAGGTGGCTTACTTATCGTCGTAAAACGGCGGTTCTGACCATAGCGAGCCGTGAATGGAATATGTTGATTTTTGGCAGGCACGACCCACTCACCTTCAATCACTCGCTCTTGGTATAATGCCGTGATATATGAACCAAAAACAGGGAAATCTATGCGCAAAGTATCTTTTCCAGTTTGTTTGTTACGCCCATGTTTGATGTCTTGCGGTTCGACCTTTATGCGCTCTTCACCATTGATGAGTTCGATATAAAAACTGGTATCATTCACATATTTTACCTCAAACAAAAAAGGTAATTCGCCTTCGGTTGCCTCTTCCATTTTAACAGCATCGGGCAATGTTTTTTTCTCTTTTTGAGTCAAAAGCTGCCTTGCCGAATGAATTTCATTTGCCTGACGCATTACAACTTCTTTCGGCACAAGCTGTAAAGTTGCTCGCCAAATACCTGGAGCTACTGCCGTAAATCGGTTTTCAATAACAAAACAAGACGTGATACCCAATACCACAGTAGCAAAAAATCCACCCCTCAGTATATAATGCTTAAAGTTTAGTTTAGAAAATGGTTGGTCAAAAAAATCCATAAATAATTCTATTTCAATGATTTAATAAAGAAAAAAAGTGCAGTTGATTTTGTTTTCTCAAAATATATTTTTGAATCCTCAAAGTTAGAAAAAGGACAATAATCAATGCCAATAAACACAAAAAAGATGCACTTTGTTGCAAAACAAAATGAGCCATACTTGATCGGCATGGCTCATTTTTTATTTATTCTGTTCTTCATCAAATCTCTCTAGAACATCGTCAATTGGTTCCCACAACTCTATTTTATTTCCTTCGGGGTCTAAAATCCAAGCAAACTTGCCATAATCATAGGTTTCCATATCCCCGACAATAGTAACCCCTTCTTCCTTCAATAGAGTCAATAGCTCTGTTAAGTTTTCTACCCTAAAATTGAGCATAAAAGACCCTTCACTCGGCGCAAAATACTTCGATTCTCGCGAAAAAAGGCTAAACTCTGTCCGTCCAGTCTGCTCAGATTTGCCTCTTTCATGCCATTTAAAAGAGTGATAGCTATTTTTGCCAAAGCTCAATCCCAAGTGTTTGTCATACCATAGCGTCAAGTCTTTAGGGTTTTCCATTTTTAGAAAAACACCACCCAAACCTGTTACACGTTTTTCCATCTTGTCAGTATTTTATTGTTCAATTTACCAATCGCCACCAGCACCTCCACCATCAAAATCACCACCGCCAAAGCCGCCAAAGCTGCCCGAATCAGAGCCTCCACCCCAATCACTACCACCACCAAAGCCACCGCCGCCATTCCAAAAGATAAAGCCACCACCATCATTGCCGTAAGTGCGTCGGCGAGATGTATATTGAGCATAGCGACCGCGGCGATTATTCATATAAATGATGAAAATAATAAGCAAAATAAAAATACCAATTATAACCCAAAAAAACACATCGCCTCCAGATTGATTGTCCTTTTTTTCGTTTACAAACTCACCTTTTGCAGCAGCTCTGATGACTTCAAAAGCTGCGTTGAAACCATCATAAAATCGTTTTTCTTTAAAGTTAGGTACAATATGTTGGTCAATAATCCGCTTACAAATCACATCGGGCAAAAAACCTTGCACACCACCGCCTGTGGCAATAAAAACTTTGCGTTTAGGAGCTAAACCAACCAAAATGACAATACCATTGTTTTTTTGAGCTTGCCCAATCCCCCATTTTTTGCCAATTTCGATGGCCCAGTCGAATATATCGTAATCGCCCATATCAGCGATTGTCACGATAGCAATCTGAGTCGAAGTCGAGTCATTATAAGCCACCAATTGCCGTTCTAAGCGCATTTGCTCATCAATAGACATCAAATTTGCAAAATCATTGACCAACCGAGGTGGATTTGGGCGAGGTGGTATGGGCGGTTGACCCCTCAGTATTGTGCCAACCGAGAGCAACAAAAACAGAAGAAAAGAATGTATGTATTTAGTTTTTATCACAGTTTAGTCAGGTTTATATTTCGGATTTAATATTGATTTTCAATTACTTAAAAAATCAACAATATTCAATCTTTCAGTTATTTATTTCCCATAAACGGGTGCGTCAGGTAGTTCATTTTTATCGTCATCAAGGTGTGGAAAATGTTCCTTCAAAACCTCGCCTATGTCTATGATGACTTTGCAAACGCCCTCCACGGTTTTGTCTTCTGACAAAAAAGTCTTTAAAGCTGCGGCTTCGTTTGTCCAAAAACTGAATCCCATTTTTTTGTGAATACCTTCATCCCCCAAAATGGCAAATTTTCGGCTTTCCATAGCGATATAAATCAACACCCCGTTGCGCTCTCGCGTCAGATACATTTTTAGTTTTTTGAAGATTTCTATCGTCCGTTTTTCAACACTATCAGGGCAACTTGTTTCAACATAAACACGAATTTCACCCGAACTCGCTTTTTCTGCTGTCCGAATCGCCGCCATAATGCGCTCTTCCTCAATTTTGTTGAAAAATTTTTTCTTTTTTGTCCAAAACATATCTTACAAGTTGAGACTAACGATTTATGGGTTTTGAGTCATTGAGTCACTCAAAACCCATAACTCATTAGTAAAATTATTGTTGCGGTTTAGTATCAAATGCGCCTTTCAAACTGGGTGCTTTTTCTGCACCTTTATCAGCCTCGAATGCACCTTTTTCTGCAAAACCGAACATGCCAGCAAAAATATTGCTTGGGAAAGTCCGCACACTGATATTGTAATCTTTGACCGCTGCATTATACTCATTGCGGGCTACTTTGATACGATTTTCAGTGCCTTCTAATTGGGCGCGTAATTCACCAAATGCAGCATTCGATTTCAAATTAGGATACTGCTCCGCAATACTCAAAAAACGACCCAAAGCTGAACTCAACTGACCTTGATTCGCTTGGAACTCGCGAATCTTTTCGGGTGTCAAGTTTGAGGCATCTACTTTCATTTGTGTCGCACTTGCACGAGCATTGATGACACCTTCCAAAACACTTTTCTCAAAATTTGCTTCGCCTTTCACTGCTTCAACGAGGTTAGGCACAAGGTCGGCACGGCGTTGGTATTCGCTCTGCACGTTGCCCCATTTTTGTTTCACACCTTCGTCCGTTTTAACCATACCATTGTACTTGCAACCGCCGTAGAAAAACAAAAGAATGGCTGCACCGATGAGCAATAAGGTTGAGTTTTTCATAATACTTCCAGATTTTTAGAATTTTTTAAAAAATGTGATTCAATACATTAAATAATACTGAGGGGTCTGTTTATAGCGAACAAATTTAGACAAAAACTTTGCTTCTACAATTTTTTGAAGCAAAATGTGATAAAAACGTGAATCAAACTGTACATTTTTGCCCAAATTATCACATCAAACACAGCATAATGAATCGGTTTATCTTCATTTTAGTTCTGTCGTCTATTGCCAGTATGGGCTTTTTATCCTTTATTAGCGGTAAAAAGACGACTAATCCACCTAATTCATCGCCTAAAAATTTGACATCTTTGAATAAGGAAAAAGCTAAAGGCGTGGCTGTCATGGAATTGTTCACCTCACAAGGTTGCTCCAGTTGCCCTCCTGCCGACGATTTACTGAGGGGTGTCGCGAAGCAAGAGAATGTCTTTGCATTGAGTTTTCATGTCACCTATTGGAATCGCTTAGGTTGGCAAGACTCATTCAGTCAAAAAATATTCGATGAACGACAATATGATTATAGTTCTCATTTCAATACACAAAATATTTACACGCCTCAAGCCATCATCAATGGCACGATTGAGTTTGTAGGTTCTCGCAAAAGTCAAGTGGACAAATATATCCATCAAGCCATAAACACGCCCTGCAAAATAGATGTAACCTTATCTAAAGTATTGAAAGACAATAAATTTGCTATCCATTATGCCTTCAAAAGTCAAACAGAAAGTGACAAAATTGATTTGGAAAATACCCAATTAAACATGGCTCTCGTCGAATCGAATTTAGAGACCAAAATACAAAATGGTGAAAATACTGGGCGTACACTGAAACACGATAATGTTGTGCGATATTTTAATACAACAAATGCCAGCCATACTGAAGGGGTGCTTGAAAGTAGGATTTTGGACAATTGGCAGATTAAAAACTGCGCTGTGATTGTATTTTTGCAGCACAAAAAAACGCGACACGTTTTAGGGGCTGCTAAAATTAATTTGAATTGAATATCACAAATAAAAATTCAGCGGCAATATTTTGTTTTCGAGTTTTAGGTCTAATTTTGGCACAATTCCGTTAGATTTAAATTGAAAAACTCAAAAATGAAAATTCTTCACACCGCCGATTGGCATCTTGGAAAACGACTTGAAAACTTTAGCCGACACGAGGAACAAGTCGCTGTTCTGGACGAAATTTGTTCTATTGCTGACCGCGAAGATGTAGATGCCGTTGTCATTGCAGGCGATATTTTTGATGTTTTTAATCCACCTAACGAGAGCGCAGAATTATTTTTCAAAACATGTAAAAGATTATCTAACAATGGTTTACGTGCCGTCATTGCTATTGCAGGCAATCACGACTCGCCAGAGCGTATTGAAGTACCCGATGTCTTGGCACGTGAAAGTGGCATTGTTTTTTTAGGTTTTCCGACCACTGTTGTTCAACCTTTTTCGCTGTCAACAGGCTTGTGTTTAATCAAAAGTGATGCAGGCTTTATTGAGTTGAAATTGCCCCGTTGTGCCTACCCTTTACGCCTTTTTTTAACGCCTTATGCCAACGAATACCGCTTGCGACAATACCTCAACATTGAAAATTCGGAGGAAGAGTTGCGCCAAAAACTGACTGAGCAGTGGTACAATTTGGCACAAAAATATGCTGATACTGAGGGGGTCAATATCGCCGTTGCTCACTTATTTGTGGCGGAACTCAAAGGCAAATTGCCCGAAGAGCCAGAAGAAGAAAAGCCTATCCATGTCGGCAACGCCAGCGTCATCTACAACGATTGTTTCCCCTTTGAATTCCAATATGTGGCTATGGGACACCTGCATCGGCAGCAAGAAATCAGCTCTTCACCCTGCCCTGTTGTCTATTCTGGTAGCCCATTAGCGTATAGTTTTCATGAAGAAAATCAAGATAAATATGTCATGCTCATAGAAGCTAAACCGAACGAAAACGTTGATTATCAACGCATTAAATTAACAAAAAATAAAAAATTACTGAGGGGGCGGTTTGAAACAGTGGACGAAGTTTTGAGCTGGGTGGCGCAAGTGCCTGACGATTTATTGCACATTACGTTGCTGGGTCACGAGACATTGAACCAATCAATAACACAGCGCATACGTGATGCGCATAAGAGCATCATTTATATTCTTCCCGAAACTTTGAGCGATGACGGCTCTGTGGGTATTAAAAATATTGAACTCAATAAAAGCATAGAAGAATTATTTTCTGATTACTTTTTTCATATCAAAAAGTATCCCATAAATAATGAATTACAATTACTATTCAAAGAGATGCTGACTGTGGAGTTGGAAAACTAATAGACAAGAATATGACACCTAAATATTTAATAATCAAAGGTTTGTACTCCTATAAAAGTCAACAAGAAATTGATTTTACAAAATTGACTGAGGGGGGGCTGTTTGGTATTTTTGGAAATGTGGGCGCAGGTAAATCGTCTATTCTTGAAGCCATCATGCTTGCACTCTATGGTGAGGTTGAGCGTATGGGTAAAATGAATAGAAACTACAATATATTAAACCTTAGTAGTGACTCTCTTTTGATTCAGTTTGATTTTGAGATAGACAGAAAATTATATCGGAGTAAAGTAACGGGTAGGCGAAACAGCAAAGATTTTAACGATGTCAGCATAAAATCGCCCAATTTTTACGAACACAAAGGCGATGATTTTGTGCCTATCAACATACCCACTGCTGAAAGCCTGATAGGTTTAAAATCGAGTGATTTCAAAAAAACCATCATCATTCCACAAGGCACTTTCCAAGATTTTCTACAACTCAGCGATGCGACACGAACTGAAATGATGGGCAAATTATTCGGCTTGGAACGTTTTGATTTAGATCCCTCTGCAAAATTTCTGCAAAATGAAAACAATAATAAATTAGAAAATCAAAAATCAAATTTGGCTGTTTTGGGCGATATAAAACAGCAAGATATTGACACCAATAAGGTACAACTCATTGATTTACAAAAAAGTATAGAACTTAAACAACATGAACTTGACCAAAAAAGGGCGTTTGAAATTTCTCAAAAACAATTGAAGGGTGATTTTGAAATGCACCAAAAAATACAAAGACAATTTGAAGTTTTGATGTCCAATGAATCACAAATTATTCTTGCTGAGAAAAAATTGGATGAGTACGAGAAGGTTAAGCTTCATTTTGCAAACCTTTTAGAAAACCATAAAAATTTGACCCATGACATTGCTCAGAACAACTTAGAATTGAGTCAAAAACAAGAAAATTTAGCTCAAAACAATAAAACTCTTCAAAATTTAATAAATCTCAAAGCTGAGATGACCCCTCAGTATGAGCAACGAGAAATCTTGAAGAAAAAGGTCGTCGAAATTCAAAAAATCAGTAGTATTAAAAAAGAATCACAATTAATCGCCGAAAAAACAGGGCGTTTGCAAAAAGGATTAACGCTGCTCACTTCCAAAAATGCAGAACTCGAATCTGTAAAAATGCAGTTGCACGAATTAGACAATCGCAAAAAGGTATTGACTCAAAACACACCTAACTGGTTGGTATTAAATGCTGTAAATGATTGGTTTACAAAGAGTTTGCAGCTTGAAAACGAGACTAAACGATTGTCACTTGAATTAACTTCAAGGGAGGAAAAAATCAAAGCCATGCTGCAAAGAGTCGAACTTTTTATGGCTAAGGATTTGCCTTTTTTTAACATTCGTTTGAGAAGTGGCAGCAAAATAGCGGATGTGATTGGAGCTGTGAAGGCAAAAATTGAGGAATTGAATCACACAGCCACAAGCTATCAACAGGAGCAAACCCATCTTTTGGCACATGAAAAATTAGAATCGTTGGCTGCTAATCTGATTGAAGGCGAAGCATGTCCGTTGTGTGGGGCAACGCACCACCCCTCAGTCATGCAGGCTGGCACTATTCGTGAAAATTTAGTCAAATTATCAGCACAGTTGACTCAGATAAAAAACAGTTTAAAAACCTTGAATAATATTGACCAAGAATTATTTACACTTAATACAAATATCAATAGTGAAATCATAGATTGCCAAAAACTAAACGCAGATATTGCCACCAATGAAGCCTATCGGAGAGAACATCGAATGTCATTTAGTTGGCAACCCCTATTTGAACCTACCCAATTTGAAGCTGTCAAAAATGCCATAGATAATGCTGAAAATACCGAAAAAATCAAACTCCAGTTGGATAAAGACAGCAGTTTGACTCAAAAAAATAAAGAAAAAATTGAACAAGATATTGAACGATATAAAACTGAAATAACAAAAATTCAGACCGATATTGCGTCTTTGACGGCTTCAGTTCAAGTATTAAGAAATCAAATTGAAGTTTTAAATTTTGAAGAAACCAATAAATTAGAAGAGGCACATTTAAAAAAATTAGCGCAATCATTTGACAATCAATATACTGAAATTGAAGCTAAATTTTCTATCAACGAAAATAATATTCAAAAGCTGCAATCTGAAGCCCAACTACTGAGGGGGGGTATCGAAGCCTTGTTGAAAAGTCAAAGCCAATTGATAGAAAAAGAAAAAGCTATTGCGAATGAATTATCTAATAAACTTGTAGAGAATGGCTATTCTGATGTGGCATCAGTAGCATCTATTTTATCGCAAAAAATAGATACCGCGACTGAAAGAAAACGCATTGAAGAGTTTAAGAATCAAAAACTTGTACTTTCTGCACAATTGGATGAGTTGAGACAAAAAATGCAAGGAAAGACGTTTATACAAACTGAATATGAGGCACTGTTGACAGATATTCAAAAAATGGATGCAGAACTAAAGGCGCATCTAAGTAAAGTTGGCGAATTGAATCGAGAGATTTGGGAGCAAGAACGACGACTCAGTCAGCGCATCGAAATTGAAAAGCAACAAAAAGAAACACTCATTCGTGCCGAAAATATTAAAATACTGAGGGGTCTGTTTTATGGAAAAGGTTTTGTCAATTATGCCAGCTCAAAATATTTAAATAGCATCATACATGCTGCTAATCAACGTTTTATGAAACTGACAAAACAACAATTGAGTTTACAAATCACTGAAAATAATAACTTTATCATTCACGATTTGCTCAACGGTGGAAAGGTTCGCGATGTCCGTACACTATCAGGGGGACAAACTTTTCAAGCGGCTTTGTGCTTGGCTTTGTCGCTGAGTGACCATATACAAATCCGAAATCAGGCACAACAAAACTTTTTTTTCCTTGACGAAGGTTTCGGTTCGTTGGATAAGGAAACTTTGCAAACAGTTTTTGATACATTGAAAGCACTACGTAAAGAAAATAGAATTGTAGGTATTATATCTCATGTTGAGGAAATGCGCTCTGAAATTGATAGGTATCTAAATGTACGCTTGACGGATGCCGACGGTAGTAAAGTTGAGTTGATCTTGGGATGAATAAACTCTAAAGTAAAAAAGCGACAATTTTTTAGAAAATTATCGCTTTTTTACTTCAGAACTCATGCTTAATTACTTACTTTCGCTTGCTTTCACATTACCCTTGATAGTCAAAACAGTATTAGCTGGCTCTGTATTTGCAGTTAAAGTAACTGTTTTTTGTTGATCACCAGGCTTACCTTTTGAGTCAAAAACTACTTTTATCTCACCACTTTTACCTGGTTTAATGGGTTCTTTAGGCCACTCAGGCACTGTACAACCGCATGAACCATGTGCGTCGCTGATGATGAGGTCGTTTGAACCTGTGTTTTTAAATTTAAAAATATGTGTCATTTTATCACCTTCTGCAACGCTTCCCCAATTGTAGTTTAACTCATCAAATTTAATTGCAGTTGTTTTGCCTGTTGCAGCAGCAGCGGGTGCAGCTGCGGGCGTTGTTTGAGCAGCTGCGGGCTTCACTGGCTCAGTTGCAGTTTTTGAACTGGCAGCATTAGCTAGAACTGGAGGAGGAGGGACTGTTCCTGTCAAAGGTATTGGAGTCGATGTGTCAGCTACCGGAGTAGATGCGGCTACGGGAGTTGCCGTTGTAGTTGCGTTTTCTGTGGAAGGCTTATCATTTTTACAAGCCGCCAGTGACATCATAAAAGAAGCTACGAAAAGTCCTTTTAATACATTTTTCATTTTGCTAAAAATTTAGTTTTTTATTTATAAAAAATTATTACAATTTAACTTATTAAAGTGTACAAATTTAGCTATTTCAACTTGAATACTGAGGGGTTTATTTTGTTTATGAAAAGTTAAATGCTATAATTGTGACAAAAAACAATTTGTTAAAGACGAATAACGGTTTTAATCCTTTAGCATATCAGGTCTACGCGCTTGTGTGCGTTTGATTGACTCTTCATAGCGCCATTCACTAATCTTGCCATCATGACCTGATTTTAGGATTTCTGGAATCCGCCAGCCATTATATTCTTCGGGGCGTGTGTAAACGGGTGGTGCGAGCAAGTTGTCTTGAAACGAATCGAACAAAGCAGATGTTTCGTCACCTAAAACACCTGGAATCAAACGACCTATCGCATCAACCATGACCGCAGCAGCCAACTCTCCCCCACTCAGTACAAAATCTCCTATTGAAACCTCAAGAGTAACAAAATGTTCACGAACTCTTTCATCTACGCCTTTATAATGACCGCACAATAAAATTATACTAGATAGCATAGACAATCTATTTGCCATAGGTTGGTCAAATTTTTTACCATCGGGAGTGAGGTAAATGACTTCATCATAACTGCGTTGAGCTTTAAGGTCGTTGATACAATTCGCAATGGGTTCAATTTTCATAACCATGCCAGCTCCACCGCCAAACTGGTAATCATCAATTTGCTTGTGCCGCCCTATCCCATAATCACGCAAATTATGGATTATAACTTCAAATAAGCCTTTTTGTTGCGCTCTTTTCATAATTGAATGTTGAAAAGGGCTTTCAAGCAGGTCAGGAACAGCAGAAATGATATCTATTCTCATGAATTGGCAATAGTCATTAAGTCATTGGCTATTAATTTTTTATAACCAATGACTTAACAACCAGAAATTAATGACTAAAAAACATTAGTTAATTTTAAACAATTCGACTTCAAAAACTAAAGTTTCATAAGGTCCAATATCTGCACCTGCTCCGCGCTCGCCATAAGCCAAATTGTAAGGAATGAACAATTTGTATTTTGAACCCACTTTCATCAATTGTAGTGCTTCTTGCCAACCTTGAATAACACCATTGACAGGAAAATCAATCGTTTGACCACGTTGAACTGAACTATCGAATACTTTTCCATTGAGCAATGTACCGTGATAGTGAACAGTGACTTTGTCGGTTGCTTTAGGCATTACACCCTCGCCTTCTTTAATTACTTCATATTGCAAGCCACTTGCTGTTGTTTTTACTGAGGGGCGTTTAGCATTCTCAGTCAAAAATTTTTGACCCGCTTCAATGACAGGCAAAAATTTCTTTTGTTGTGCTTCTTGCATAAATTTACTAAAAATCATGTTGGCATTTTGTACATTAATCACTTCTTTGCCTTTCATTGCCTCCTCGAAGCCTTTTGCCATTGAAGCAGCATCAATATTGATGGCTTCTCCATTTTTGAAATTTTGAGCGAACAAAACGCCCAAGCTGTAACTTACTGAATCCATTTTTAGGTTTGAATCTTGAGAAAATACATTTGTCGCAAGTAAAATTGCGGCTGCAAATGTCGAGAGAATTTTTTTCATTTTTTTATTGAATTTTGAATGATAATAATGAATTATCGCATTTTGACGCGCAAAGGTAATTTTTTGAACAAAATGAATCGTTAAAGAAAAGTGAAAATCGAAAGATATAATTCTATCACAATTACTTCCCGTTTACGATAAAAAGAAAAAGGTGTTACACAGTGAACTTTTTTATTGTATTTGAAGTATAAAAGAATGCAATGCACATTTAAGTAGTCAAAAATAAGTTTTCGTGCATTTCAAACGCCGCCTTTGGCGGCGAAAAGTTCTTTGAGGAGCGCGCGATTTTTTGATTAAAATTTTGGCAACGCCAAAATTTTAATCAAAAAATCGCTCGCTCCAATAGAAAAATTTTCAAAGTACGTATTTTGCGCGTAGCGCAAAAGAGTGAGTATCAAACACGCGAAAACTTATTTCTGATTACTTAAAAAATTATTTATTCACCCTTAAACGACAAAAAATATGTCAGGTTTAGCAGGAGCGTTTTCATTGTTTTTCCTATTTTTATTAGGCCTCATTGTGTTTATGATTGTCTGCATGTGGCGACTTTATGAAAAAGCTGGACAAGAAGGCTGGGCTTCAATCATTCCCATCTACAGCACCATCATCCAACTACGTATCATCGAAAAGCCTTGGTGGTGGCTACTTTTGATGATGATTCCCTATCTTGGTCTCATCTGGCATATTTGGGCACTCAACTTATTTGTCAAAAAGTTTGGTAAATCTGAAGGTTGGACAGTAGGTTGCCTATTCCTACCTTTCATTTTTTTCCCAATGATGGCTTTCAGCGACGATGTCCAATTCATCGGTTACAGTTATGACACAGACAACTGGAATACCGAAAATCAAGATGTGTTGGATCAAATTTAACAAAAAAGGGCGATGGTTGTTAACCATCGCCCTTTTTTGTTAAAAACCGTCGGAAGTCGAGAAAACTCGGAAGTCTTCCCGACTTGACAGCAATACTCATAACCATTTAAAAATTAATTCAACACTACGGCATTCCGTAGAAATATCTTTAACAACCTACGTTTTATCACTTTACTGAGGGGGTGCTATTGATCCATTTCTTTAAAAATATTTCTTAATAATTTTGTGACACTAGAAATGAATGATGGTACAAAGATAAGCCCTAAAAATTAATATCCGCAATACCTAACTCACTATATATTTTTCATGACAACAAAATGTAATTTTGCACCTACCTTTTTTAATAAAGCGCAAATATATAACTGCATTTTCATCAATTATGTTGTTTAACAGTAATTTTTTTTTATGCCACTTATAAATTTTTCAAGTTATCAAAAAGCCCCGTTTTGGCAATTCAATGGCGATTTCCAATCTATTTTACCCGCCTATCGTCCAGTTTTACACATAAATTATATGAGGGAACGGATTGAAACACCTGACAACGATTTTTTAGATATTGATTGGTTAGACACCAAAAGCCGAAAATTAGTCGTCTTGACTCACGGTTTAGAAGGTGATTCGCAACGTCCATACATACGGGGCATGGCACATATTTTTTCAAAAAACAATTGGGATGTACTCGCTTGGAATTGCCGTTCATGTAGCGGCGAGATGAATCGAGCTTTCAGGCTCTACAATCATGGCGAAATCGGTGACATCGAAACGGTGCTAAATTATGCGCTGAACAAAAAGAACTACGATGAAGTGATACTCATAGGTTTCTCGATGGGTGGGAATATTTCTCTGAAATTTGCCGCGGTCAAACACCCCCCCTCAGTAAAAAAGGTGATTGCATTCAGTGCACCACTCGAAATGCGTACTTCCACGGCTATTTTGGACTATCCATCGCGCTATATTTACAAAGCATATTTCCAAAAAGGGATTCTACCCAAAGTTAAAATGAAAGCCCAGATGTTCCCCGAAAGACTTAGCTTGCAAGAGGTGGAAGCTGCCAAATCGTGGGAAGCGCAACAACACCTCTTTTTTGTCAGAATAAACGGCTACAAAAGCATTGATGATTTTTATGAAAAAGGCTCTGCCATCAATTTTATTCCCGATTTAAAAATTCCAGCTCTCATCGTTCAAGCACAAAATGACCCAATGCTTACACCTGAGTGTTCCCCCGTAGAATTAGCTAAAAATCACAAGTTTATACATCTTGAAATTCCGAAAATTGGCGGACATTGTGGCTTTATGTTGCCTCAAAATCGTGAATATACGTGGTCTGAACTGCGCGCGTTAGAGTTCGTTACATCACAATAGTGCACAATAGTAGATATTCTTGAATAGAATTTCCCGTTCAGTATTCTAACAAGTTTTGAGGTCACGATTATTTATTTAGCTTTGCAAATAACTTTACACCTATTCACTTACATTCAATCAACATGTCCATTACACTCATCATCGTCGCTATCACTGTTTTAGCATCCATTCAAGCCTTCAATAATTTGTCTATTTTTGATAAATTCCGACATGCTCCTTATATCGAACATCGCCATAAAGAATATTATCGCTGGCTGACTTCGGGCTTTTTACATGTTGACTACATACATTTAGCCGTCAATATGTTCGTTTTTTATCAGTTTGGTGAAGCTGTTGAAGGCATTTATCAAGATATTTTCAGCAGCGAACTGGGTGGCAGCTTACTGTTTTTGTTGATGTATCTAACGTCTATCGTTTGTGGCGATCTCGTCACATTCGTCAAACATAAAGACAATCCGTATTATACGGCAGTGGGAGCATCGGGTGGTGTTTCGGGTGTTCTGTTTGCTTTTGTTCTCTTTTCGCCTTGGTCTGAGATAAGATTGTACGGCATCATTCCTCTGCCTACTATCGCTTGGGGCGTTCTTTACTTGGCGTACGAGCAATGGGCAAGTCGCAACTCCAAAGACAATATTGGTCACGATGCACACTTTTTTGGCGCACTGGCTGGTATGGTCGTAACAATTGTGTTAGAACCTAAGATTTTAACTTATTTTGTTGATCAAATAGTGAATAAATCGCCTTATTGGTAAAACATAAACTATGGGTAATCACATATCAGAATCATAAAATTTACTTTAAATTCTCTTTTTTCTGTATCAAAACTTATGTTTTTCATTCTTTCCAAACTGCTGTATTTCATTTTGCAGCCACTGAATTGGTTGATAGGTTTACCCATTTTTGCCATTTTGACAAAAAATGCACGCCGCAAACGCCGCATACTGAGGGGGTGCTTTGCACTGTTAGTCATTATCACCAATCCATTTTTAGGCAATCGCGTTTTTCATGCTTGGGAAGCAGAAGAAGTCTCCATGTCTGCCTTGAAAGATACTTTTGACATAGGTATCGTCTTGGGTGGTTATACGAAAGGTGGCTTGTATCCCGAAAACAGACTTCATTTTTCGACGGCAGCCAACAGATTGACAGATGCTGTTCAACTTTACAAAAGAGGCTATATCAAAAAATTACTTATCAGTGGAGGAGATGGTAAATTATTAGGCAAAACCTATCCAGAATCCGAATTGGCAAAACAGTTTTTACTCGATATGGGAGTCAAACCCGAAGATATTTTGGTGGACTATCAATCGCGCAATACACACGAGAATGCCCTTTACTCAAAACAACTTCTTGATAAACAAGGTCTTACAAATGGTAAACTCTTGGTTATCACTTCTGCTTTCCACATTCCAAGAGCGATTGGGTGCTTCAAAAAAGTAGGTATTAATGCAAGTCCTTTCCCTGCTCATTTTATTGCCGAAAGATTATCTTTTGAACCCAGTGCATGGTTGACACCTGACCCCGAAGTGCTAAAAAATTGGGAAATTGTCCTGAAAGAATGGGTTGGGTATTGTGTTTATAAACTTCAGGGCTATATATAAATCATTGATTTCAAATCACGTTTCGGAAACTTTGGAAAGTTTCCGAAACGTGATGACAGATATTTAAATTCAGAGAATAGCTTGTCGAATACTCACCAATTTCTCCAACAAGTCTTCCAACTTATCCAAAGGCAGCATATTCGCTCCATCGCTCTTAGCTACTGAGGGGTTCGGATGCGTTTCGATAAACAAACCGTCCACGCCTACCGCTACGGCAGCCCGAGCAATGGTTTCAATCAGTGCAGGTTTTCCGCCGGTAACGCCTGTTTTTGAATTGGGTTGTTGCAAAGAATGGGTACAATCCATAATAACAGTTGCACCGAGTTGCTGCATTTCGGGGATATTGCGATAATCAACAACCAAATCTTGATACCCAAAAGTATTGCCACGTTCTGTCAACATGACTTTTTCGTTGCCCAAATCAATGACTTTTTGCATAGCATGAGCCATCGTTTCGCTGCTGGCAAATTGTCCTTTTTTGATATTAACGACTTTACCAGTTTGCGCCGCAGCTACCAAAAGACTGGTCTGACGACATAAAAAGGCTGGAATTTGCAAAATATCTACACATTCTGCTGCCATCGAAGCCTCTTCGTCGGCATGGATGTCCGTTGTGGTGGGCAAATGGTAGGTGCGTCCTACTTTTTCCAAAATTGCTAAAGCCTTTTCATCACCAATGCCCGTGAATGAGTCAATCCGCGAACGATTGGCTTTGCGGTATGAGCCTTTAAAAATATATGGAATCTTCAATTTGTCGCAAATCGCTGACACACGGAGCGCAATTTCAATGGCTAAATCTTCGCTTTCAATCGCACAGGGGCCTGCAATAAGAAAAAAATTGCCGCTTTCAGTGTGTTTTATTTTTGGTATCTGATTGATATTCATAGTTTTTTATAGATTTTCAAATTTTATAGAATAACTTTTCAAATATACTTTTTTGCCTCGCTCTGTTAAGACAAAATCATCAAAAGCCAATTGCACATTCGGTAGTTTTTCTAATTCAGGACGTTTATGAGGTGTGATGATGACAACATTTTTCGTCCACATAAATAATTGACTGACAAGTGCATACAGTTGTTTTTTAGGACATAAGTGCATCGCAAAACTTGAAATAATAGAGCTAAAATGCTGATTAAGAATGGCTAATTGACCTTTGATAATATCCTCAAAACTGAGTTTTAAACATTCAATACCCGTATTTTTCTCAAATAACTCAAAAGTAAAAGGGTCACAACCCATTGAATTACCGAAACCAATACCCCTCAGTATGAGTGTCACTTCACCACCGCCACAAGCCAAATCCAAGGTTTTTGAGTAATCTATGCGATGTCGGTTTTTCTCTAAAATTTGCTGAATATAGGGAAAATGAGGGTTTTCGTAGGCGTTACCATACTGTTGATAATAGTTTTCAACGCCCAAATCGGCGTATTCATTCCGAATGGCTTTAAACGAAAACGCCGACTTGTCGAGGTCGGCGTTGGGTTTATGTATCTTTGTCTTTTTCAAGTTGTAAAAATTAAATCTTATTGTTTTTTCTGCGACGCATTGTAGCGCATTTGCAACGTATCCATCAAAGGGTCTTTGTTGGGTACGACATAAGGCTTGTACTTTCTAAACGGATTGAGATTCAAATAACGTTTAGGATTCAAACGCAAGTCTTGCATCAAGCTTTGAGTTTGTAATAATGTGTAATTCAAACTGTGATAAACACTATCATTGGTGGCAAATTGACCAATTGTACCAGAACCACTGTTCACTTTTTGCAAAGTTGTCGTCAGTTCTGTCAGCGATTTGGTGGTTTGAGCCAGTGTTTTTTTCAATTCTTCGACGCTTTGACCCGCCCCCTCAGTAGCAGCATTGATTTTTGAGATGTCAATACCTTTCACAAGTGTGTTCGCTTGGCTTGTTGCACTGTTTACATTGTCGAGCAGTTGGTTGATTTTACCATTGTTTGCATTTAAATTGCCTGTAATACCATCAACATTCTTTATGGTGCTATTCAAAGAACTTGCCGAGGCTGCCATCATTTGATTGAGTAAAGCCGTTGTTTTGCGCAAACTCACCAATGTAGCTTGAATATCGCGCATGCTTTTGCCTAATTCATTATCGGGCTGATTCAGTTGATAGCCCAAAGTATCGAAAATAACTTTCATACCATTGGTCACTTTGCCCACATAAGGATCTAAATCGGCTGGATTACCAATCATAGACTCCAAGGCTTTCATGGTGCGCCCCGCGATAAAATCACCATTTTGAGCGCAATCGCCACCAGTACATGTTTTTTCAAAATCTAAATTGACGGCTTTACCACTCAAAACACCGTTGGAGAAAAGCACTGCGACTGCATTTTTAGGTACGCCGGGGTTCTGTTTGATGGTCAAGACAAGCGTCGCTTTTGTCCCATTATCGGGTCTGAAAATAATTTCTTTGACTGTTCCAACTTCAACACCTCTGAAAAAAACAGGCGCAGATTTGTTGATTTGTTGGGCATCCATAAAGTCCGCATTGATAGTTAAGCTGCGGTCAAGTAGGTTTTCGCCTTTCAAAAATTTGTACCCCCAAATGGCACTAACAATGGTAACGGTTGCGAGAATGCCGATTTTGACTTCGTTTGATATTTTCATCTTAATCTTTGTCAAGTTCGCTTTGACGGATTTCTATCGTAGAAACCAACCTAAAGTTTTCTTACTTTTTGAATTGATTGACTGTGTTTTAAACATCTAAAATTGTTTACCCTTCTTTTTGATGGAGCAAAAATAGACGAATTTTGTTTTTGTACTACGAATTGTTGATTTTGTTTTTGACTTCGATGACACAGATTTGCAGATTTTAGGGTTATTAAAAATCTGTTAATTATAAAACCCGCGTAATCTTAGATTTAAAAAACTTACAATCATTTTTTAACTTCCTCTAAATTCACCCTTTTGCCATTTTTATAAGCAACTATAAAAGCATCTGAAAAACCATTGGCTCTTAAACGTTTTAATTCTTGAGATGCTTCATTGTAGGTATCGAAACCTGTTTTAAAGTATTTGAAAATCGTACCATCTTTTACAACTTCGAGGTTGGACATCGATTTCCAACGAGGTGTTTGACTCAAATCTTTGCTCGCAGTCGCCAATTGAATTTTGAAAACGACCCCCTCAGTAACGGGGTCAATCAATGGCGTGGCTTCTCGCGTTTCCACAGCTGTTTTATATTTTTGAAAAGCCAGGAAAATAGATTCAGCAATAGTCGCTTGCCCCGAAGCACTGCTAATAAACTCACCTTCTCGCGAATGGTTCAAAAAACCTGTTTCAATCAATACACTGGGCATAGCTGTTTCTTTCAAAACCAAGAAACCCGCTTGTTTCACACCCAAAGAACGCCGACCTGCATTAGAACGAAAACTCTCTTCAACGTATTTTGCGAATAAAATGGACTTATCGAGATAGGCATTTTGAAACAAACTAAAAATAATATAAGCCTCCGTCGAATTTGGGTCAAACCCTTCATATTGCTCTTTATAGTCCGATTCTAAAAGTATGGAAGCATTTTCGCGACGTGCCACTTCAAAATTTGTCTCTTTTTTGTGCATACCCAGCACATAGGTTTCTGTTCCAGAAATACCACTGTTTTCGTCTGTTGAGTTGCAATGTATGGAGATAAAAAGGTCGGCTTTGGCTTTGTTGGCGATTTCAGCACGACGGTGCAATTCTATGAATTTATCGGTTTCTCTTGTATAAATAATCTCAATATTCGGATAGTTGTCTTTGATTTTTTGTCCCAATTTGAGTGCCATTGCAAGGGTATTTTTCTTTTCAACACCCTCATTTGAGTGACAGCCTGTGTCGTGTCCACCATGCCCTGCATCAATAACAACTTTTTTTATCCGATAATCTTTTTCGTCATTGTCGTTAGGGATTGTAACTTTGCCCGCCGAATCAACGATTGACGTTGTTTCAGACGTTAAATTTTCGTTAAAACCTGCTTTATCGGGTTTTAAAAGCGACACAAGCAAGAGCAGAAGCGTTAAGGAGAGGGAAAAAACAATAATTTTTCTCATTGACATTAGAAGTCTGTTTTTCATTTAAAACGCGTTTGTAGTGTGTGACGATTGTGGATTCAAAAAATTTTTGTGGTTTGAATCTACCCCCTCAGTATAAAAGGGCAAAAAATCGTCTTTTAATATTTTCAGACGCAAAAATAAGGAGATTTTCGACCTTGAAACATCATTTGCATATCATTATCATTCTTATTTCCTTTTGTGCGACGGCTGTTAACGCTCAAAAGCCTGATTCTATTATACGGAAAGAAAACTCTGCGGTTACTGACCCAAAAATCGTGACAGCAACACCTGTGACGATTGTCGCATTAGATACGACTCGCCGCAAAGACTCTACGGCAGTGAAAGTGTCAAAAGATGGTTTGGATGCTCCTGTTGACTATGGTGCAAAAGATTCTATCCTTTTTGATAACAAAAATAACCTCGTTCACCTCTACGGCAATGCCTTTGTAAACTATGGCAATCTCAAACTAACGGCTTCTTACATCGTCGTGGATATGAAAAACAGCATCGCAACAGCTGAACCACGACCCGATAGTTCTGGCAAAATGGCGGGTTTGCCCAATTTCAAAGATGGTACGCAAGATGTCAGTGCTAACAAAATGCGCTACAATTTTGTCAGCCGAAAAGGGGTCATTTTGGAGGCTCGCTCGAAGCAAAACGATATGTTCATCCATGGTGGCAAGTCAAAATTTGTGGCTTCCAATGGTGACTCAACTCAACAAGTAGACAATACCATTTACTCCAAAGATGCCATTTTCACGACTTGTTCGGCTGACCATCCACACTTTGGGATTGTATCATCGAAGCAAAAAGTGATTCCGAATAAACTCATTGTCGTAGGTCCGTCTAATCTGGTTATTGGCGATATTCCTACGCCTTTGTGGCTGCCTTTCGCCGCTTTTCCATTGAAGCAAGGCAAAAGAACGGGCTTAATCTTCCCGCGCGACTACGAATATTCGCCTACTTGGGGCTTTGGTTTGAAAAATATGGGTTGGTATTTCCCTCTTTCTGATAACTATGATTTGACTTTGCAAGGTGATTTGTATGTGCGTGGCACGTGGGGTTTGCGTGCAAGTAGCCGATATGTCAAAAAATACCGCTATCAAGGCAATTTTGAAGTCGGTTATGCCAGCACCATTAAGGAGAATGAACTGTCGGTGCTTTCTCGTGACCCCTCATGGAATATTCGATGGTCTCATTCAAAAGACTCGCGGGTCAATCCGACGATTTCATTTAATGCCAGTGTTAATATGAGTGGTTCAAAGTCCAATGACCCCACTCGCAGCAACTACAACAGCGTGGTGCGCAATGATTTCAATTCTGCCACAACCAGTCAATTGCAGTCTTCGATTTCGTTTACTAAAATGTTTCCAGGGAAGCCTTATTCATTGTCGGGCAGTTTCCAACATTCGCAAAATACGGTAACACGTGATGTCACCATGTCATTACCGAATTTGGATTTTACGATGCAAACTATTTTTCCTTTTAAGCAAAAAAATAGAGTTGGTCCAGAACGTTTTTATGAAAAAATTGCCTTGCAATACAGTTCGAGTCTTCAAAATCAAATATTAACCAAAGACTCTTTGTTGTTGACACAACGGGCTTTCGACAATCTAAAATTTGGCGTGCGCCACAATGTGAGTTCCAATGTGAATTTTAACATCTTAAAATATTTCAACTTCTCCCCCTCAGTAAATTACACCGAATATTGGTATATCAACCAAATCAATAAAACTTTTGACCCGACACAAACCTTTAAGATTGATACAGTTCTCAATCCAAACAACAAAACCGACACCTCTTTTGTAAAACGAGTAGTACAAGATGGACTAACAAAATCCGATACCATTGGCGGTTTCTACCGCCCACACCAATTCAATCTTGGTGCAAGTTTGACAACTCGTATTTTCGGAACAGTACAGTTCAAAAATGGTTGGTTGCGTGGCATTCGTCACTCCATATCCCCCTCAGTAAGTTTCAATTATTCGCCCAGTTATTATCGTTACACCGACAGCGTGCGCACCACCAATAGTTCGCTACTCAAACAGGTGTACAGCCGCTACGAAAACTCGATTTACGGCGCACCCAATGGCGGCAAACAAATGGCAATTGGTTACAACTTAACCAATCTTTTTGAGCTAAAAACGTTCAATAGTAAAGATTCTACGTTCAAAAAACGTAAATTACTGGAAAATGTGAACATTTCAGGCAATTACAATTTCGCTGCGGACTCATTCCGTTTCAGCGATATTTCGATGTCAACAGGTACAAATTTGTTTAAAGGTTTATCTACTTTGAGTGTTGGTGCGTTGTTCAGTCCTTATGGACGTTTGTCCAACAATTTGCGTTCAAGAGAATATGCTTATAAAGAAAATGGACGATTTCTGACTTTTTTAAATACCACTGTCAGCCTCAACACAGGCATCAGTATTGGTGATATTTATGACCTCGTAACGGGTAAATCAAAAGATGAGCCGTCATCAGGTAATACACGTACACCTTCCGCGAGCAAAAAATCTACAAAAAACGCCAATGATGAGACGTTTATAGACTTATTCAAGCAATTCCGTCTCAATCATGTCTTTTCAATCAGTGTGGATAGAAACTTTGGTGGTCGCGACACCACTTTGTTTCAAAACTCGCTTTACACATCTGGAAATATCAAATTGAGTAAAAAATGGACTATGACTGTTGGCAATATTGGCTACGATTTTGTCCAAAAACAACTCACCTACCCCGATATTAGCTTTAGTCGCGACCTACACTGCTGGGATATGGGTATGAGCTGGCAGCCTGTGCGTGGCACTTACAATTTCTTCTTGCGTGTGAAGCCTGGTACATTAGATTTTATCAAAGTACCTTATCAACAAAATATCAGCGACGGTCAATATCGGCGATTTTAGAGGTGAGTCATTGGTCATTTTTAGCCCCCCTCAGTAAAATGACCAAATATTTTCATTTGAAAATAAAATAAACAGCTAAAATAATAAAACCAAAGCCAACGAAATGATTCCATCGGAGGCTTTCTTGCTTAAAAAAAACGAGAACAAAAATCATAAATACGGTGAGTGAAATCGCTTCTTGTATCACCTTGAGTTCGGTCAAACTAAATCGCCCACCCATTTCTTTTGAGCCTAAACGATTAGCTGGTACCATAAGACAATATTCAAAAAAAGCGATACCCCAGCTGACAAGGATGATGCCGATAAGTCCCCAATTTTCTAACTTACCACTCAAGTTTTTGTATTTCAAATGCCCATACCAAGCAAAAGTCATAAATACATTGGAGGCGAACAGAAGGATTATTGTCCAAATACTTTTTGCCATATTTCTAAAGTTTTCTATGGATTTAATAAAAGTTGTGCCACTCCGAATCAATCAGAATGGCACAATTTGATTTTTGCATAAAGATTTCGCTTTACTTATTGATTGACAATCAATTTATTAGAAATAACGCGATTGCCTTTTGATAAGTTGTAGATATAAATACCATTCGATAGATTCGACACATCAAGGTCCAATGTGTTCAAACCCGCTTGAATACTGAGGGGTCTGTTCACGACCGTGCGACCAAGCAAATCCGTCATTGTAAAATCGAATTTATCAGCAATTGTGGATTCGATACGAATCGTTGTTTTACCATTTGTCGGATTCGGAACGGCAGCGATGCTGCTGACTTCTGTCAAATCTTCGGCAGCAGTCGTACAACGCGAATCGTTGGCTGCATAAAGGTTCAAATCATATGTTCCTTCTGCCAAAGTGCCAGGAAAAGTGAGTGGAACAGGGTTGAAAAGTGCAAAAATACCACTTAAATAAGCTCGTCCAGACATTTTCAAAGGGTAAGCTTTGATAGCATTAGCCGATGTAGGTGTACCTGTCAGTACTACACAACCATAAGATTTCTTTTTGAAATTACAATTGGCGGGGTTACAAGCATAAGTGATACCTGCTGGTAAACCCTCAATAGCACCTGATGTATTGATGACAACACTGTCAATAGGAGCTTGCACAAATGAACCATTATAAGGGACAGTAACCGTATCTCCCAATTTAACAGTCCAAACAAAATTATAAGATTTCCCAATACAAGCAGGTTTATTGATACCACCATTGGGTCGTGTAGTTGCAACATAAGGCAATGGATAAACACCAGAAGTAGAATCTCGATATTTAACCGTATCTGGTTGACAAACAGGTGTTTGAGCGTTCAAAACAAACGAAAATAAGCAGAAAAACGCAAAAAGGAAGTGTGGCTTTAGTCTCATATCTTACGCAATGGTTTTTGATGATGAATAAATGTAGAATGATTAAAATCCAAAGGTGAAAGTACAATGATTTATTGAAATGGACGATGTCAGACCAAGATTAACATTTCTTTTAGTTTTTTTTCTGTGACTATCGTTAGCTCTGAAACTTTGAATATGTTTGCATGAAAATACGTACATTTAAACCCTCTGCATTTTTTTACGTTAAATAATTTGATATTTATGTTTCATCATTCATACTTTGATTATGTCCTCTATTATTGATTTGATTGGCAATACGCCAATGGTAAAATTGCAAAAATTGAATCCTAATCCGAATGTCACGATTTTTGCAAAACTCGAAGGCAACAATCCAGCGGGTAGCGTGAAAGATCGCCCAGCACTGAACATGATTCGTTGTGCTGTCGAACGAGGCGAAATTGCCTCCAATATGCCTTTGGTGGAAGCTACAAGTGGCAATACAGGCATTGCCTTGGCGATGATTGCTCGATTATACGACCTTGATATTGAATTGGTTATGCCTTCCAATGCCACGCGTGAACGTACTTTAGCTATGGAAGCTTATGGGGCAAAAGTGACTCTGCTCGATACCATCGAAATGTGTCGTGATTATGCCGACGAAAAAGCCGCTTCGGGTCAATTTTTCATGCTCAACCAATTTGCTAATCCCGACAATTATATGGCCCATTATAAATCTACAGGGCCCGAAATTTGGCGCGACACAGAAGGAACAGTGACACATTTTGTCAGTTCTATGGGTACAACAGGGACTATCATGGGGACATCTATGTTTCTGAAAGAGAAAAACCCGAATGTACAAATAGTTGGTTGCCAACCTACTGAGGGGGCCTCTATTCCAGGCATCCGACGATGGGAACAAGAGTATCTGCCTAAAATTTTCGATGCTTCACGTGTTGATTCCATCATGGACGTTTCGGAAGAAGAAGCGGTTGCCACTACTCGACTGTTGGCTAAACGGGAAGCGATTTTTGCAGGTATGAGCTCAGGCGGTGCTGCTGCTGCTGCTATCCGTTTGTCTAAAACACTTACTGAAGGGGTCGTTGTGTTCATCGTTTGTGACAGAGGTGATAGGTATTTGAGTAGTGATTTATTCGGTTAAATCCATCGTTTTATTTTTTGGCATCTTGGATATGGTAAGTGTATTGGCAACAGTCAATTTAATTTCACCAATACACTTACTGCTTGATTATCAGTTATTTACATGATTCACTTTAAAAAAAAGTCAATAAGCGATAGTCCTTTATCACTACCTTTTTTAGTTTATTGCGAAAATTGCCCAAAAAAATATGTTAAAAATACCATCCCAAAAATTTGCAGAATGTGAAAGGAATACCGCACTTTTGTCACAGAAACAAACACAGAAGCGTTATCACTCGCTCGCAAACATCAGAAAATAATTAACGAAACATACAAATTAAACAGAGAAACATAAACCTCCCTAAGGTTCTCCATTTTACTCCCTAAGGTTCTGGTCAATAGGCATTGTTCAATGGGCTTTTACCATTGTCATTCACCATATTGCCTGATAAAGTACCCCCTCAGTAATTCGACTGATTTTTTTGAGATAAAATTGAATTTACTTTATTTTTAAATTTACTGATGATGAGAAATTTACGCACTGCTGTCGTTGTGTTGGCATTGCCAGCATTCACCTATGCACAAACAATGACTTTTGCAAGTCAAGAACGCTCACCCAATTTAGTCACAGTTTCGACTGTCGCAGCACCCAAAGGTGGAAAGGAGGAAACACCTGAGCAAGCGAGAAAATTGGTTATGTCTTTACTCAACAATTTTAGAGGTTTTGCTGTCAATACTGATGAAATCAGAAAGGGTGACTCTGAACTTGACGAGCCTTCCATGAGCGAAAAAAAGAACAATTATGCCGAGTATCTCCAAAAAATGGAGCGTCTATTGACAAAAAACTTAAAAGCTCTCGAAACAGATGCCATCAACGATGCGCAACAAATGGCTGAGAAAAGCAAAATTCTTTCTGCACTTAATATATTAAAATCGGCAAATTGCCTCGTTGAGAAAAAAGATGGTCAATTCGCTCGCCAAAAAGATTTAGATGGCAACGATATTGTCGCATTTGCTCTTGACCAACTGCGTACAAATGCGCGCTATGGCATGGTCGAAAACTTTAAAGAAGGCTTTGCTCGTATCAAAAAAGACCAAGTTTTTGGTTTTTTAAACTATTGTGGCGATGAAGTCGTGCCTTGTCAATACCAGAATGCGCAAGCATTCAACAATGGTCGTGCACTTGTTAAAAAACTCGATTGGTTTTTCATTGATGCACAAGGCAATGAAAGTGAAACCTTGGCAAATGTGGTAGATGCGCGTGCTTTGATACAGGGCATCAGCATTGCAAAATTCGCAAATGGTAAATTTGCTTTTATTGACAATCGCTATGATGTCACCAACTTGCCAACATCGGCAGCTTATGATGACATTGTGCCTTTCAGTAACCTCAATATCTACCGCATCAAATTGGGCAATAAATATGGCTTGATGAATCTCGATGGCAAAGTTTTGCTTGAGCCTGTCTATGAACTCATCGAACCGAGTGGTGTTGACAATTTGTACCGTATTACACAAAATGGCAAAGTGGGTTTGATGGACTCTGAATGGAAAATTAAGTTCCAACCCAATTTTGAACGCATCGAAAACTTTGACAATTATGGTTTAGCCATCGCTCACGAAGGCGCATTGGTTCGATTAATCAATAAAAACAATTTTCAAAGCAGTAGCTTATACAAATCAATTGGTTCATTCAATAAATACGGTTTGGCACAAATCCAAAATGATGCAGGTTTGTTTGGCTTAATCAACAACAATTTGAAAGTTGTTCTTGAGCCACTTTACACCAGTATCGGCGATTTCAACGCGCTCAATTTAGCGCCAGCTTGCCGTCAATCAGAAAAATGTGGCTTTATTGATACTGAGGGGAAAGAAATCATCACACCATTGTTCGCAGAATTGGGTGAATTTAATCCATATGGACTCGTGGTTGTTCGTGAAAATGTGAAAGACATCAACAACAAAATTGTCAAAACGGATTGGGTTTTCAACAACAAAGGCAAAGCCATTTTAGCAAGACCTGAAGGTGCAGACATCAAAACAATGAAAATTCGTTACGAATTGCGCGATACTTTGCACAGCGACCGCTTCATTGGCATCAAAACCTCAGTTGACAATGAATACACAGGTTTTCATCTCGTTGATGCTCAAACTTTCCGCCTCATCACAGCAGAGCCGTATTTTGCTATCACGCCAATTGATTTTAATGGTATGATGAGAATGCAAGTTGGTAATTTGTGGGGACTTTTGGACTCAACAGGCAAAGTTGTCTTAAAACCAACGTATTCAGAAATTAAAAAGCCAACAGAAGGTTACTATGCTATCAAAAACGATAAAGACTTGTATGGATTTATGGATAAAAAAGCCAAAGTACAAATTCCATTTGAGTACGATGATGTGCGTAGCTTCCGCAAAGGTCACTGCATCGTGTCGAAAGGCAAAAATAAATTTGGTTTGATTAATAAATTCAACGCTAAAATCGTTCCTTGCTACTTCCAAGAAGTAACAGTTAGCGATACAAGTTATGAAATGATTGACAAACAAGGTACAAAATATACTATTGACGATAAGGGCGATTGCTTACAAAACTGCCCTAAATTTGAAGAAATCCGTAGAAAAGCAAATCAGTAAATTTCTTTTTCATCCTCATTTGCTTTTGCACCCCCTCAGTATCCATACTGAGGGGTCACTTTTTTTATCACAAAATATTGTCTATCAATTATTTGCGTTTAATAAAATAGAAAAAGAGGCGCAAGCAACATTGGCTCGAACCTCTTTTTTATGTTTACTGAGGGGGTATCAATCCCCTTTCTTTATTTATTCTGCATTGTATAATTTCACATAATACTCATCAGCCATGCGGTCGGAGTCGAAAGCAGGAGCTACATCAATCATTGATTGTTTCACAACTTTTACCCATTCTTTTGGCTTATTGTAGTACATCGGTACGATTTTCTTTTCCAAAATTTTGTACATTTCATCAACATCGTGCTTGTCTTGCACTTCGAGAGGCAAATTGTGGTCTAAGTGAGGAATCACAAAACAGTTTTCACCATCTTTTGCAAACTCTGGCACCCAACCATCGCCAATTGAGAAATTGACACTGGCATTCATGGCAGCTGTCATACCACTTGTACCCGACGCTTCGCGCGAATAACGTGGGTTGTTGAGCCAAATATCCGAACCTTGCTTCAACAAACGCGATAAACGCAACTCATAACCGACCAAAATGGTACAATTTGGAATGGATAAAGTGGTTTTATGAATGTCATTGAATGTATCAATCGCTTCCCAATGCAAAGGATAAGGCTTACCAGCCCAAATAACTTGTACAGGTCGTTTGCTGTTGCTAACGATTTTTTTGAAACGTTTGAGGTCTGCTAAAATCAAATCAGCCCGTTTGTAGCCTGCAAAACGACGCGCCCACACAATGGTCAGAGCATCAGGGTCCAATACTTTACCTGTTTGGTCAGCCACTTCGTCGAACAGAGCTTTTTTAAGTTCACGTTTACGACTCATCAAAAGCTCATCATCATTCGTCTGTAAAGCTTTTTCTAAAATAGGGTCTGCCCAGTAACGCTTATTTTGTGCATTCGTAATGTGTGTAATTTCGCAAATATCTTTTGCGCTTTTCCACATATCACGAGACACATCGCCATGAATTTTTGACACTGCATTAGACAATTTTGCCATACGCAATGCCACGAGCGAGTGATTGAATGTTGTTTCTTCGTCACTCGCCCACAAATGTTTTATTGTTTCGGGTTTTACGCCTGCCAAAAAGCCTGTTTTTTTAATCATATCGAAGTCACTACGCTCGTTACCCGCATCTTCGGGTGTATGCGTCGTGAAAATCAGGCGTTTTTTCACTTCTGCAAAATCACCTTTAAATTTGTTAAGCAGCCAAAAAGCGACAGGAAGTGGGTGTGCCTCATTGAGATGGTAAATATCGGGTGTGAAACCCAATGCTTCAAGTGCCAACGCGCCACCAATACCCAAAACCATGTATTGAGCCAAGCGAGTAATTTTGTCGTCGTCGTAAAGTTTATCAGTGATGGTACGCAACATCGCATCATTTTCAGACGTGTCTGTACTCAGCAAAATGATAGGAGCTGTTTCAAAAGTATCTGCTTCCAACTTCCATACTTTTACCGTCACTTTGCGGTCTAAGAATGGAACAACCACTTTTACACCTGTGTCTTTGAGAAAATTATTGTATTTTATACGAAAATCAGTTCCCAACGAACCGTCTTCTTTGCGAATTTGGTCATAATAACCTCTTTTCCACAAAATACCCACGCCAACGAGGTTTTGTTTGAGGTCATACGCACTGCGCATGTGCGAACCTGCCAAAAAACCAAGACCTCCACTATAAATTTTTAGCGGCTGGTGAATGGCAAACTCAGAACTGAAATAAGCCACTGGCTTACTATACTTTTTGTCAATTTTGTAAGAGTGCATTTTAAAATTAATTATTGTTAATTATACACGAAGTTTGATAGGAGACACAAAGGAATAGATTTTGAATGGAAATTCAAAGAAAAATTGAAAAAACAGCGTGAAATCGCAAAAATAAAGGTCAGTAAGACCTCCATCTTACTGACCTTTTCTGTTTTTTCCCCCCCTCAGTATTTATCTGGTAAAGGCATAATAAATGACATATATCCAGCCCAAAAAAGCGTGAACAATTGCCCACAGGATGGATTGATTGCGTGTCCAGCTCAAAACTGCGCCCAAAATTGTGCCTAAACCGACACTTGTACCTAACGCATTGACATCTAACAGTATCATCGTTGTTGATTTTTTTTATTGTTATTGAATGGGACAAAGTTTAGGTCAAATAAATCTGTTTGCAAAAATAAACGATAAAACTTAGGCGCAAAACGACGATATGACAGCATTTGACCATTTATCGCCGTACAAACGGTGCCAACTCAGCCCATGTCAACGAGATAACAACAAAACTACCATCATAAGCATTCTCTTGTTCAAAACAAAAATCAATGCCATTCTCTGTTAGGTTAAATCTTTTTTCAACCTGAGTGATGAATGCCGAAGAGTTGCTACAATCAATCGTTTTATCTTTCAATGCTCTTATTTTTTGAGTCAAAAGATCATTCAACGCCCAGCGTTTATCTGCTTGTAGGTCAAGTATTTGGTAAAGATTTTTTTCAGTCCAACGACCATTTTCCAATTTAAAATTGATGAAATCTGTACCTAAGTAATTGGTAATCACGGCAAATGAAATATGCTTATCGAATATAGAAATCCGCTTCAAGATGTATAAATTTTCAGTTTGCTCACTTCCCAAATAGTGAACAAAAGACGCATCAGCATTCAAGTAGGTTCGTTCAATTTTCATTTTTGAGGCTTTGTGAATCACTTCAGATTGACATTTTTGAAGCAGTAGATTCAACAAATTTGTGCGTTGCGCAGAAGTCAAATGTGTACTATCCTTATCCAAAACAAAATCTTCTGCCACGATACTCATAGGCAGCTCTAAACTACTTCTATTTCCATACAACACGTCAGATTCTGTTTTTGAAAATAAAACCTGCTTTTTGACATTGATGGAATCCATAAACTGCTCTTTAGCAGACAGCAAATCTTGCGGCTTCACAATTTCATTGCCCAATGAGTCAATCAAACCCACTCGCCCACCTGAGCTGACTAAAGCATATTTGCCGAAATAATCGGAAATACCGTCGTAGCGAC
Organism: Saprospiraceae bacterium; assembly: GCA_016787525.1. Classification (GTDB taxonomy): domain Bacteria; phylum Bacteroidota; class Bacteroidia; order Chitinophagales; family Saprospiraceae; genus JAAFJT01. The sequence goes on from JAEUUP010000096.1 coordinate 52,321, forward strand.
CCGTTTCAACTAAAATTTGCCCTTTTTCATCTGTCAAAGTCATGGTCGGAGTCAAGCCTTGATTGCGATAGAGCGCGTAATAACCATTCGGTTTTATAGTACGGATGTTGTTAAAATTGCGTTCAATCTCTTCTTTTTTATCCTTAAAGAATGGTGGAATAATCATCCCCTCAGTATTATAGAGATTGAAATCGTCGCCTTGTGCGCCGACACCAATACCGTTTTTGAAATGGATTGGAAAACGAAATGGCTGTGCCAAAATCTGCCTACCCGAACTATCGTGCATCACCCAGCCTTGGTCTTCAATATTAAGTGAATCTGTGCTGACCCTTATGACTTCGTAGTTCTCGACTCCCCAACGTTGCACCAAAGGGGTATCTCGTTTGACAAAGTATACCCCTTTTTCTATATCACCAATAGCGACACCATAGTTGATACATGGTGTCAAAAGCTTTCCACTTGACGAATATGCTCCATACGACACTTCTGTCGTGTCTTTAACTATCAAAATCGGACAATCGGAACGAGCAATAGCAATGTCATATTTGAACGGTAAATCCAGTGTTTTGCCTATATCTTCAAACAATAGTTTGCGATTTTTTTGTGCATCTTCCACCATCACATAGTTCGAAGTTGCACCACTATTTTCAATCCGTTGATACTGAGGGGGTATGACAACCTTACCCGTATCATTTATAAAAAATAAACCATCTGCATTGTCGGCAAGCGAATACCTGAACAAAATTTGCCTTTCTTTTTCATCAGACGATGAATTGGGTAAATCTGGATTGGGTAAAGGCAATGAGCTGTTGTTGAAATAGTAAGCAATACCATTCTTGACTAAAAAAATACCACCTTCAATATACATACTTCCAGAAATATCTGCTGCATACTCATATTCGAATGACACCACAATCGTTTCATCAAGTTTAATAAATCCCCATTTTCCACCTTTTTTAGCTAAAAAGTAGTCATCATAATCTGTTCTGTTGAAGTAACGCTCGCTCAAACGGGTGAATTTCAAATAGTCATACGCATTGGATCTCAATACAGCTTTACCTTTTATGATGTCCATCAAATAGAATTTACCTTTCTTTTTGACCCAAAACATACCTTTTACATCATCTATAATGCCAATAGAGTCAATACCCATGGCGGGTGTTATGATGAATTTACCCATTGTGTCAATCAAACAATAGGTCTGTTTTTTAACATTTCTAAGAACAAAATAATAGTTTTTTGTGATACCTGATACGGTGTTAACGATTTTATATTCCTTAGCTTCTAAGACCCATTTTAGTGTCCTGGGATTATAAATGCCATTCACAACATCGTCATTATTTTTTTTTAATTCTGGATTTGCCAACTGAACAACAAACAACGAGGCTGGATTATGAAAATAGATATAGTCATATTTGGGTTCTAAAATCATTGCCTCTTCACCACCTTTACCCAAACCAACGTAGTGATTATCCAAAGTAAGTACAGCCAATTTGCTCAGACTATAAGAGTCTTCATAGACTCTTTTCAACTGAAAATAATCCTCGTAACCTGTATATGTGATGTGTTTATAATCTGGAAAAATAGGTTTTCCGCGTTTATCCAAATACCCAATACTCAAAACAGAATCTCCTTGTCGTTCAATAAAACTAAAAAAGCGACCATCACCAATGTAACTGTTTACGATACCCAAATACTGAGGGGGTATGATGACTTTACCGTTTTTGTCCATTACACCATATTTATGGCTGTCTTCGACAAAAACGAATAATTTGTTGCGTGTTGTCCTCTCCATGACTTCTATTTGGCGAGCATTGTAGTCAGGATTGAGATTAGACATCAAATTATAATCATACAATGATGTGTTCGATGCTTGTGAAGTAGCGTAAAGGTTAGTCATTCGTTCTGTTGGTTGAGTCAAAGGTTTTCCTGTCGAAGTAAACATTTTGCAATAATCACCTTCGTACCCAATTATTAGATTATCTGGACGACTAAATACTATATGGTCGAATCGAGGTTTCATAATAGTATCGCCTCGACTGTTTTTCAAACCATAGTAACAATCCACATTGTCTTTAAAAGCGAATAAAGCCAAACTATCTGGCAAAATAGAAAAATCCAATGCTCCTTCTTTTGAAAAGAAGTTTGTACCCAAATTTGAACGCCCCGCCCCTGTTTGGTCTTTTGCGTATGAAATGTAGTAAGGCCGACCATTAGGATAAAATAGAGTATCATAAGACATGACCATGAAGCTGTCAACTGAATAATAAGTTGTATCTAAATATTTGGCAGTCATTGTGTTACCTGTCCGACCGATCGTTTTTCGATATTGTACTGAGGGGGTATATAGCGTGCTGGTTGTTAACAACAATTCTCCTGATTCATCGTATTTGTGAATAGTTTGCTCACTTTTAGTATTGATAGAGTGTTCGATTAAACGTCCTTTTGCGTTGTATTCGATAAGGCTATCTGCCAAATAATTATGAACGCCATACCGCTTAAATCGAATTTGACCATGAACATCGTAAAGATAAAAACTATCGCGCCAGTTAATTTTTACTACTTTCCCATTTCTGTAAAAATAAGTGGTCTGAATCGTGTCCGCCTTCTCACGTATGGTGTACCGAACACTATCTCCTTTGCCTCTTGTGAAAGCATAAGTCTCTGTTCGATAATCCTTAAATGTCTCTATGCGAGGATTTTGGGCGAGCAGTGCCAATGGGAAGGTGAGGGATAACAAAAAGCAAGTAATGTTTTTCATACTTCAAAATATTTAGAATAAGGTCTATATATACAATAACGTCACAAGATCATTAGACATTGTGACGTTATTGTGATATTTTATTTACATTTTAGAGTTATGGAATCACTCACTCTTTTCTCCTACAAAATAATGTTCTTTTTGGCGAAAAAGAACATTAAATGTAGTCAAAGAGCCATAGATACGCGTTACATACTGTTGCAAGTTAACTTTTTCTTCACCTGTCAAAGCACTGGCATTTATGCGTTGTTCCATCACTCGCAAACGGTCTCTTACCATCACAATCTTATGAAAAAATTGCTCAATAGGTATCTCCTTAGACTTTAAGGTGGAATCTTTAGGTTTCAAAATAAGGCTACCACCTTCCCATTTGTCACCCAGAGGCACCACTTCGCTAATATCAGACCATGCCCGTAAAATACGCATCAATGATTTCTCAGCTTCCGTAAAAGTAATATTTTCGGTCGCTTCAATAGCTTCAATAATGTCCCAGCGGTCATAGTCTTTACCAACGGATTTGATACCATAAGTCATAAAACAAACATCATAAGCAGCTGGGTGCAAGCGAATGATGACACCTTCGCCAAATGCAGCATGGCGCACACGAGAGCCGACGCCAAAAGTTATCGTTTCTGTCATTGTTAAATAATTGCAGTTGATTTAGAGAATAATGTTGAAAAACGGAAAACGACGAATTTAGTTACAAAAAAAAACGCCCGTCGCTGTTTGAAGCAGGACGAGCGCCATATGCAGATTGTTCACACTACTTTTAGTTTCTACTGGAGATAAAGTATCTCATTTGGATTTCTGTGACATGAAGTTTTAAGCAAATCATATCTTGGTTGACGTGGTGACTTTTGGTCATTCACAAAATCTTGATGCGAAGGTAATTTATAAATATAATTGTACCAACAACAAACAAAAAAATAATCAAAAAACTGTGACATGATTAATTTAAAATAAATACTACAATAAAAATCCAAGTAAATGAAAATCAGGTACTTACGCTTACATAACTACTCAAAAACCGTACATTGATTTCATGTAAAAAAAGTGAACAGAAGTCACAAAATAGAAATATTACTTGATGGCACGAGTCATTTCTCTTTTACCAATTGGACCAGGTAAGGAGTGTAATGTAAAACCAACAGATTTTAGAGTCCTTTTAACTACACCTTTTGCACAATAGGTTGTCAATACGCCATTAGCTTGCAAAGCATCGTACATTTTTTGCATCATGGGTTGCTCCCACAATTGAGGTTGCGTTTCAGGTTCAAAGGCATCGAAATAAATCAAATTTATTTCATTTTGAATATCAATTTCTTCAAAAGACATAAATCGTTTTTCTAAAGAAAAAAATGGGCTAATTGTATGGCATTCATTCCATGTACAATTATGGAGCTTATTGAAAACAGTATCTTCAATACCTAACAAAGTAGGATAATTAAGCCTTAAAACTTCGTCCATACTGAGGGGGTATTTTTCGTACGTAATATAATGAATATCTAAGCCGAGTTTTTCAGCCTCTATATATGTCATCAACGCATTCAAGCCCGTTCCAAACCCCAGTTCTAAAACATTTATTTTAGAAACATTTTGCTTGTGAACAAAACTTAAACCTGAATCAATAAAGACATGACATGTCTCTTGTATCGCACCATGAATGGAATGATAGGCAACGCCAAATTGCTCTGAAATAAATGAATGAGAACCGTCTTCGGTCAGAAAGGAAGGCATTCTTTTGATTGATTATAACTGATTGATTATTGATTTCAAAGTATAACTCATTGATAATCAAAAATCAATCAGCATAGCAAGCAGCAAGTTCTTCAACACTGATGTCCAAATGAGAAGCATCGTATGTGCATTCGCCATCGCGAATCAAAAGAACTTGTGGTGATTCGTGATAGATGTTGAATTTGTCCGCCACCGCATCCGATAGGGCGCGAAAAGACAACAAATCGAGATAATAAGGCTTTATCTCATCCATTGAGAACGACCAATTTTGCTCCAAACGAGCTTTTGCCATAGAAGAAATATTACAACGAGTAGAGTGCTTGAAAATCAAGCAAGGAACAGAGTGTGAAAGTTGGATAATCTCTGCAATTTGCCCTTCATTTTGGAGAGCTGTCCATTGAATCATAAGTTATTTTTTTATTTCTGTTTTTGCTTGAAACTTGTAAGGACAACCATAACCACGTTGGCATGAACTGAATAATGTAGCAAGTGTTACAGCCGTGATTGCGACGAAAAAGATGTTTTTGATGAGTGACTTATTCATTCTTAAATCCGATTTTGGAAACTGGAGGAAATTTTTTGCAAAAATAATTGATAAATAGACAATAACGTGCGTTTATCGTCACTTAAATAACGAGAGTTAAAAAAAAATATTTTTCAAACACACATTTTACTGTGGATAAACTTACACACTTTCTATTAGCCCAAACTGTGTCAAATGATGCCTAAAATGGCGCGCATGATTTTCAACCCATTCATCATAAGTTAATGCACCAAACTGAGGATGTATGGTTGTCATGCCCGGATGTTCTGCGAAATAGTCATCAAAACGCTGTAACTGAGCAAATAGTTGCATTTTGGCATCTTCAATATTCGAAAACTGCGTTGGAGCAGGTTCTTCTGGCACAAAATCGGGTCGAAAATTGCGTGGCATTGGAAAATCTTTTTCGTAGAAACGCATTTTCCGATAAGCTAATTTAGCTTCGTCTGCTATGGGCGTAATATTCAAACGCCCATTAGAAGCACTCACCACAAAATACAAATGCTCGATCATTTGTTGGGCATTCATTTTACCCCACAGGGCGGGTGTCTCCTCTTTCAACCCCCTCAGTAAGATGGGGAATACTTCATAAAGAAAATGTTTAAAATCCATTTTTTGTCGTAAATAATGATAAAAATGATTGGTACATACCCCTCAGTCATTGTACTGGCTGACGTATATTTGCCCATATTTCGTTGTGCGAAAATAAGATATTCTTTATATTATAAACGACTCTTTTGTTCATTTTCAGGAAATAAAAACATCATGCACATTCCTTTTGGTCTTAAAATCAACGCTTCAATGGTTATATTGAGGCATGAAACTTCTTATTTACTGCTTAAACGAAATAAAGAACCATTTGTGGGACATTATGTACCCGTTGGCGGTAAAATTGAGCCATATGAAAGTCCTTTAAAAGCCGCCATACGTGAGACATTTGAAGAAACAGGACTTGTCATTACACAGCCGAAATTCTGCGGTGTTTTAGTTGAATCATCGCCAATCAAATATAACTGGATTGTATTTATCTACTTAGCCGATATTGATAGAGTCCCACCGCCACCCTGCCCCGAAGGTGTTTTGGAGTGGATTGAACATGATGCTATTTTGAGTGTGCCAACACCAGAAACAGATTGGCATATCTACAACTATGTTCTTGATAATAAACCATTTATGTTTGATGCTGAATACGATGAGCATCTCAATTTGGTGCGCATGGTCGAGGAATTTGAAAACCAGCAAGTGCATTAAAAATAACTCAAACCACTGTTGCGTTTCAATTCAAGTAGATAAGTTTCAGCTTGCATCCAATAATCCATTTCTTTTCCTTCTGGACAGCCGTCGTGTTTCCACAGTTTATTGGCTTGTTTTCTTATCGCATTTTCAGTCGGTCTATCGTCCAAATAATAGACACATTCTTCTGTCACAGGCGAGTAAGGTGGTACAACAAAAAAATCTTGTCTGCCATATACAGCACCTGTAAACCGTAGGCAAGAGTCTTTTTGAGGGCAATGACCACCCGAACACATACATTTATTTGAAGACATAAGGTTGCAAAATTAAATTTTTCAAACAAGGGTTTTCAGCCGCGTTTTAACCATACAAAGATATTACTAAAAACACGGAATCGTCAGAAAATCTGTACTTCAAGCCATTCAAAGCCCAAGTCTGTTAAAAAGCGTTAAATTTAGAAGCCAAAATGAAGGTTTTGTTAAACAAATCTTAAAGCTGCAATTTTGATTAAACTCAAATACACACTTCGAGTCTATTATTCCGTAACTTCGCTTGACGATGTAAACACCCCCTCATTTAAGAACCATATTTTTTATTCAAAATTAAAAATCAAATTAAAATGAAAAAAATTCTCGTAGCAGCCCTCTTTGTTTGTGGTTTCGCAATGGCATCTAATGCACAATCTACACCAAAAGTTGACCAGCGTCAACAAAACCAAAAAGAACGCATCAAAGAAGGCGTAAAAAGTGGTGAATTGACAAAAAAAGAAGCCAAACACGCTGTAAAAGCACAAAAAAACATCAAACACGCTGAAAACAAAGCAAAAGCAGATGGCGTAGTGACACCTAAAGAGCGTGCTAAATTAGACCATAAACAAGACAAAGCGAGCCAAAAAATCGCTAAAAACAAACACGACAAACAAGATAGAAATTAATCTTGGTCTGTCAAAATGAAGAAGGCGATAGTGAGTAAATCTCACTATCGCCTTCTTCATTTTAGGTCTAAAAGTGTTTGATGTATCTTTAAAATTTGTGGTATCAAAGCTTGCGAGCCATCATTCGAAATCACAAAATCGGATTGTTTGATTTTTTCTTCATCGGACAATTGTTTCGCAATTCTCGCTTCCACATCGCTTCGTGACATCGTTCCGCCCCCCCTCAGTAAAACGCGCTCAATACGCATTTCGACAGGCGCAACAACCGTTATTATTTTATCCATCAATTTATTGCCACCACTTTCAAACAGCAAAGCAGCTTCTTTCAATGTATAAGGTGCATGTTTTTGAGCATTGTGCCAATCTTCACCATCTTGCCACACAGCAGGATGAACGACTCCGTTCAACTCTTTCAATTTCAATGGATTGTGAAATGCTATTTCAGCAATATAAATCCTATTGAGTGAGCCATCAGTCGCATAGGCCTGTTCACCAAATAGATTTTTTATATTTTTTACCAAAATAGGATTGTCAACCATCAAAGCCTTCGCCCTGTCGTCGGCATAATAAACAGGAATACCCAATGTCTCGAAAATGCGGCAAGCCGTTGTTTTGCCGCTACCGATACCACCTGTTATCCCGATTTTTAGAATCTTTTTATCCATTTATATTTGTTGATTGGTCATTTGTTGATTGGTCATTTGCCATTATTTTTTCACCAATGACTAATGACCAATCAACCAGTGCCCCACTACAAACCATATTTATCCACCAAATACACCAATGAAGCCATTGCTGCTGCGCCCAATTCCAACTCACGGCGATTCACAAACTCGATATTGTCAAAAGCCGTGTGGTGAAAATCGAAATATCGCTGCGAATCAGGGCGCAAACCACCCATTAAAAACTTTTGTGGTTTCAATGGTCCGATGTCTGCACCGCTGCCACCTTTTGTAAAATCAATACCATAGGGTTTCATAAAATCCTCCCAAGCACTCACTTTCTTAAATTTTTCAGTGAATACTGAGGGGTCTGCATCAAATGAAATACCACGTGGCGAAAAACCACCCGCATCCGATTCCAATGCCAAAATATGCGTCTCTGAGGTGTTGGCTTTCGCTTCTTCTGCATATTTCATGCCGCCACGCAAGCCATTTTCTTCATTCATAAACAGCACGCAACGAATCGTACGTTTGGGTTTATAACCTGATTTTTTCAAAATATCTAAAACACCCATACTTTGCATACAGCCAGCACCATCGTCGTGCGCTCCTTGAGCTGGGTCCCAAGAGTCCAAATGCCCACCAATGACGATGACCTCGTTTGGAAATTCAGAACCTTTGATTTCGCCAATCACATTGTGACTTTCCACATCTGGCAACATTTGGCACGTATTACGCATGAACAGCTTCAAATTTGGCTCGTTTTGCAATGTTTTTGACAGTTTTTCGGCATCATTTGTCGAAACGCAAATAGCAGGGATTTTTGCATAGTTTTCATCATAAACCAAAGCACCCGTATGTGGTCGGTCATCTAATTCGGTGGACAGTGAGCGCACCAAAACTGCCAACGCTCCATATTTTGCTGCCCGCGAAGCACCCGAGCGACGTTGGTCGCCAGCGCCACCATAAGCTTCAAAAGTTTGGATTTTGGTTCTATCCATCGGGCGATTGTAAAACACAATTTTGCCTTTTACTTTTTCGCCCAATTTGTCCACATCATCCAAGCTTTTTACTTCAATGACTTCAGCTTCAATGCCTTTTTTTCCTGTACCGATGGAATTACCAATGGATAAAACGCGAAGAGGCATTGACCCATTTTTTGTTTTCACCATCACTTTTTCAGCTTCACCGCGCACCCAATGCGGTACCATGCAAGCTTGCAGACGTGTTTTAAAACCCGATGTATCGAGCATTTGTTTGGTGTACTGCACAGCTTTGGCTGCCCCTTCTGAGCCACTTAGTCTAGCACCAATACGTGTACACATGTCGTAAAGCCATGGATACGCACTCGTATTGGTGAGAGCATGATCATAAATCTTGCGAATAAAAAGAGCATCTTCATCGCTATTGGATTTGCTATTTTGCCCCAAAACAGTCGTCATACTGAGGGGGGTAAAGGTGAAAAAAAACAGAGCAAAAAGAGTGTAAAAACAGTGATTTTGTTTTTTCATAATGATACTTAGTTTGATTTTTAGGCGATGTATGAATCAGTTTTTTCTTGAAAAATTAATGCACTTTTTTCATGCAAATACATTTTTTACAATCAGAATTAAAATTTTTATTTCAATTTTTATGTAAAAATATATTTTGTTTAAACTCGGAATATAATATTTAATTCTAAAAATAGAAATATTGATTTCAAAAAAAAGACTTTTTTGTGCTTTCAAAAGCTCTAAAAAACACAATAAAAAGTTAATGAATTATGAAGTTTCGCAGATTTGCTGCAACTTTGTGTCGAAGAAACACAAAGGATAGTTTAAAATTCAAGTTTACTTGTTATTTGTCTTCGACTAACGACCAATAAATTATCAATCCCTTTTAGACACGACAATATTTCTTAAAAAGATAAATTTATAATTTGGTTTTATTTGGTTAGGGCTGGAGGTGGTGCTGTCGCGCTACCTCTTTTTTTATTTTTTCAATATACTTTCCAAAAACGCACGCTCCTCTTTCAGTTTTTCCAAATTGTCCAGCATAGCCTCACGATTGATGTCTGCGTCAGTTCGCACGCCTTTATGGGCGAAGGTCGTTAATCTTTCGTAATATTCAATCGCTTGCCGCAAATGATATTCTGTTTCGTTGAGCAATTCTAAAGATTTTTGACCGATGGAGGTTTCTTTTTTCTTCGACAAGAAGGTATTTCTTAATTTGAAATAAGCCGTATAGGCCTCCAAAGCTCGCCCACTATGCCCATTTGCCAAACTCCGAATCGCATGAACATTCCCACGCGCATAGCGCAACATGCGTTGACCTTGCTCCATCATTTGTGTCAATGAGTCCTGTGACTGCCACGTTTTTATGGTGTCTCGGAAATTGAATTGTGCAATTGTTTGACAAGTTTTTTTGTTTATAAAACAATCAAAATCAATTGGATTTTCTACCAATTGCCACATAGGGTCGTGCGGAAAATGATCTTCTAAAAATACTGAGGGGGTCGTCAGAAAATACTTTTGTGCCGTTTGTCGGCTATCAGCTCCCCATGTTGCATCGAGCAAATACCAATTATTGTTGATTTTAGCTACATTCCAAGCGTGTTCTTGTTGGTCTATTTCGCCACGGGCGTTTTTTGTCCAGCCATCCACTACTTCTACTTGAATTTCTACTTTTTGACATAACGCTTTTATTAATTTGGCATAGCCAATGCAAACGGCTTTTTTCTTTTCAACAACATGATAAGGTTCTTGCCACAAAGTCGTATCACCTTCTTCTCTACTGTACCTAAAACGGTGGTCGTAAACGATGTTTTTTGTCACCCAATCATAGATGCGCACCACTTTCATTGAGTCGTTCGACTCATTTTGGGTCAAATTTAAAGCCCATTCATCTACCGTTTGAGCTGTCATTTGAGTACAAAGAAGAAAGAAAAACAAGCATTTTTCCATGGTTTTTGCTAAAAATTATTGAAGTAAATGTTCCTCCAAATGAATATCAAAAGGCTTGAGCCATACTTTTGGCATTTCAATTACTGATGCTACGCACGATACCATTACAGACTGTTTTTTGCTACACAAAAAAGACGTGCTAAGAAATTATTTTTTTTTAGACCGAAGTTCATTTTTCAATCGCAAGCGATTGAAAAATGAACTTCGATAGATTCTTTTTATTGTACGCTTTTTTTGCTGCGCAAAAAATAGTGCGTGAACTGTACCGTGCGTAACATCAGTGAATTAGTTCAATACAACTTTTTTGAAAACCCAATGACTATCCCAATTAATTTTCAAAACATAAACCCCTTTGGGCAACCCCTCAGTAAGAATACTAAAATGAGTCATTAGAGCAGTGTTTGAGGCGTGTGTTTTTCCATTTATATCTATCAATGCCCAAGTTAATTTTTCACTCGATTCCTTTTCAAATTGTATAAAAAATTGATTATTAGTAGGATTTGGAAAAACTTTGACTGCATCATCGCTCAATACTGAGGGGTCAGTTGCCGTCAATACCAATTGATTATTAGCTGTGGTTCGCATAGTTTGCAAAAAGCCTTTTAGTCCATATTTGACATGTTTGATAGAAGTATAGTCGAAATTGTCGTTGAATTGTTGCATCGTAAAACCATAGTCTAAGGCACGATAAGTATCCTCAGAAGCAGCTTGTCGGACAAAATTACGCAGCGAATCAATGCGTGCGTACATTTTTGGCAAGGCTAACTCTGTATCCATCAAGGTTTTAAGATGAAACGAATAGCGATTTTTGTAAAAAGGCACTTTCAAAATATTCTCAATCAAAATACCATTCGTCGGCGAATGCCACGTATAAATAGGACGATTGCCCCAATCTTTATTTACCCAATCAATACCAAAAGTGTTGTCTGTATCGTAACTCACAAATTCAAAGCGATTGGTTTTAGGGTTGTGATAGAGGAAATAATTGTTTTTGTTGTAGGCATAATCGTCCCAATGCCCCAACATCACTTCCACAGCATAAGCTTTCAGCATTTGATCAATGTCTAAAATTTGTGATAATTCAGTTGGTAAATTTGCCGTTGTGGATTGATTGCCCTTTTTTATCAGCATTACCAAATCGCTGTAATCGTCAGCTAATTCATTGGTTTTCAAATCATACGCACGTCCGCCTGTGGCTGTTGACGAGGTGACGTTTTTGTAAGAAGTTTGGTTATCGTTGATGTATTTCAAATCGGCGGGATAAGTGCATTTGTACAGATTGCCCGTGTCATTGCTGCTACCATATGCTTTTTTGAGCCATTCATCGTCCATTTCTTCTATACTCGTGTATAAACCAAAGTAGTTTCCATTGATATAAACTTTTGAAAAACTGGCTCGCCGAGGCGGCAAACCGAAAGCATTCCACACATCGTAATACAGTTTTTCGCGCACCAATGTGGGGTCGTTGTGTTGTCCATTGAGGTTTAACTCTTTCACACCTTGGTATTTCACACCTTTTGTATAGGCATTAAACTTTACTTTAAAATTTTTTTTCCCAGCACTTCGACTTGTATTGCCACGTAAGCGAAAACCTACATTGAGCATTGTATCGCGTCTAAGACCATCAAAAAAGATAAAATTAGCTCTGATATTTCCATCATAATTGACATTTCGATAGAGCCACGTCAAGGAGTCTGCGGGCAATGTAATATCAATACGAGGCATGATTTTATCGTCGAAAAGATTGCGATAGGGAATTGATTGTGAATTAATTGCAGTTGAAAAACACAGCAATAGGATGTAAAGAATAGATTTAATTTGCATGATTCTAAGATGTTTAAAAAGATGTCCAAAAGTAGGCATTACACAATTGTTAATCTCGAAAAAATAGCCCCCCCTCAGTATTTTCGATGAAAAGAAAGGTTGAAAGAGTGAACGACAATTTTTTTTCACTTTTCACATTTTCAATACTTCGGTAATTCTTTAGTTGAAAAACGGCGGCTTCGCCGCCGAAAAAGGGAGGATGGAGTGAGATGTTTTATTTTTTTGAATTGTGGACTGCGCCCACAATTCAAAAAAATAAAACATCTCACTCCAAAAGGTCTCTTTGCCGCCGAAGGCGGCTATTTTAAGTTATTTTAGGTACTATACAATTACCGAACTATTGTTTTTAGAGTCTGCAACAACTTCGTTAAACGTATAGTCTTGCTTTTGGCTACAATTTCTAACTTTGCCCTAAAATTTAATCATTCATACTTTAGAAGCTGTTTTAAAACCTAATCGAACAATCACGCACTGTTTTTTCGCTTGCGAAAAAAAGCGTACAAGAGTAGTTTTTTATGGAGCGAAGTTATTTTTTGATGTTTTTCGCAAGCGAAAAATATCAAAAAATAACTTCGCTCCGAAAGAAATATAACAAAGCACGCTTTTTTCTGCTTGCAGAAAAACAGTCAAAAATAGTATTTATAGGTTTTAAAACAGCTTCTTATATTTCCTACTTTTTTATGAATCGTTTAACGCAGCTTTTTGCCAATAAAAAGAAGAATATACTCAACGTTTACTTCACCGCAGGTTTTCCAGAACTCAATGATACTGAGGGGATTATTTTGTCGCTTGCTGAGTCAGGTGTTGACCTCATCGAAATCGGTATGCCTTATTCTGATCCTCTTGCCGATGGCCCCACTATCCAGCAAAGTGGGACAAAGGCACTCGAAAATGGTATGCATCTGAACTTATTGTTCGACCAACTGAAATCGGTGCGTCAAAAAACACAAGTACCTTTGGTTTTGATGGGTTATTTCAACCAAGTGATGCGGTTTGGTGATGCGGAGTTTTTCAAAAAATGTATCGAATCAGGTGTAGATGGTTTGATTCTGCCCGATATGCCTTTGCATGTGTTTGAAAATGATTATCAAAGATTGCTTGCTGATTTAGATTTGAAAATGTCTTTTTTGATAACGCCTCAAACAACGGCTGACCGCATTCGCAAAATTGATAGTTTGACAACAGGTTTTGTATATATGGTGTCGAGTTATGCCATCACAGGCGGCAGTTCGGGTATTTCGCAGGCTCAGATTGATTATTTCAAACGTATTGAGAAGATGAAATTGAAAAACCCTCGTTTGATTGGCTTTGGTATTTCGGACAAGGCAACTTTTGACATTGCTTGTCAACATGCGCAAGGTGCAATCATTGGCTCGGCTTTCATTCGTGCCTTGGAACGTGGTCATACTGAGGGGGTATCGGTAGAAGAAACTTCTTCTCGTTTTGTGAACAGTATTTTGGATTCGGTGTTACTCTAGCAATCGCTGCTTTTATGGGTATTGGACAACACATAACCATTGACAAAGCGAATAAGGCGTGTTTATTTTTGATATTTTGAAACAAATAACGAAATGAATTCACAAACCAACGATTTTCGCTCGCTCGGCACGCATCCTTGGATGTTGATGATGTATTTGGTCTTGGCTGGTTTGACCATGATTTTTTTAGGTTTATCTATGTCTTACCTCTATTCGCGTATCTATACAGGTGAAGCACCGATTAAGATTCCGTTTTTGTTTTTGTTCAATACCTTAGTTCTATCGGGCAGCTCTTGGTTTTTGCGCAAAGCAAAGGCATTCTATAAAGCGGATGATACTGAGGGGTATCAACGCGCTTTGTGGGGAACGTTGATTCTGACGGTGGTTTTTATGTCTTTACAATACATCGGTTGGGGCATGTTGTGGGAGAATAATCCCAATATCAGCGTGGGTAATATGCGTTCCTATGTGTATGCCATTTCGATTATTCACTTGTTACACATCTTGGGTGGGCTGCCTTTTTTCCTCATTTTTTTGTACACAGCTTATACCCGTATGAAAGAACCCGTCAGCGTTTTGGTTTATTTTACAGACCCTGTCAAACAGTTGCGTTTACGCCTCTTGACAATGTACTGGCTCTTTTTAGATATTTTGTGGCTTTATCTGATGGTTTTCTTTTGGGGCAATTATCTGTTTAGTTAAATATTCCTGTTGTTAGCTTTTGCTACAAATATTTGACCCTTAACAGGGTCTTTTCTCTAATAATACTTTGATGCGTTTGCCATAATATGATAATCTATCCAATCATTTCCATCCGAGAAAACCTATCGGGTTGCCATTCTAATAGAATATTATGACAAAACCACCAAACCCGTAGGGTTGTCATTCTGGTAGAATATTATAACAGAACCCCCAAACCCGTAGGGTTGCCATTCTGGTAGATGGATAATATGATAAAACCCCCAAACCCGTAGGGTTGTCATTTTGGTAGAATATTATAACAGAACCACCAAACCCGTAGGGTTGCCATTTTGGTAGATGGATAATATGATAAAACCCCCAAACCCGTAGGGTTGTCATTCTGGTAGATGGATATTATGTTAAAATCCCCAAACCCGTAGGGTTGTCATTTTGGTATAATGAATATTGATGTGGATAAAATACCATGCTACCAGAATGACAACCCTACGGGTTTTGTTGGTTCTGTTATAATATTCTACCAAAATGACAACCCTACGGGTTTTGTTGGTTCTGTTATAATATTCTACCAGAATGACAACCCTACGGGTTTGGGGGGTTTTATCATATTATCCATCTACCAGAATGGCAACCCTATGGGTTTTGTTCGGGAGTGGATTCAATCGTCATTGACTGTTTGTTTTGAGTTGATTTTTAGTGAAATCAAAATAAATGGTTGTGTTTTATACTTTTTTGTTTTTTACTGAGGGGTGTTTAAAAATTTTCCAGCGTTTTTTGATTAAAAGATGTGCGTTGAGTAGGGCAAAATATTAAAGAGATTTTGAAAGTTTCCCTAACATAAGGTCAAACTACTTATCAGTCTTTTCTTTACTAATCTAATTCTATTTTAGTACTAAAAGTCAAATATTTATTGGTTGGAGTAATCGCTAGTTTAAGAGTATTAAGTTTTGACTGATTTAATAAAATTTCATGTTCAAACACAGTTATATTTTCTACTAAATTTCTAGATAACGTATTAACATCTTCACATATTCTTAAAGAAGGTTTTTCTTCTTTCAAATCAAATACTCTATAGATATGATAGTCAGAAGATTGATTCATAAAAAACAGTTCGTTTTTACTGAAAATCATATCTTGCTCAAAAATATAAGACGTTGTTTTTACATCTGTAAAAATCTGTTTGCCTGTAGCCATATTTATTTCAAAATCATAGGGAAACCCTGATTCCCTTGATTTATTGACCCAAGTATAATTACCTATTTGTCCTCCACTTTTAAGCTTTTCTAAATAAACAGCAATTAATTCTTCTCCTTTTTTGCCTGTTTCAGCATAAGCCTTTTTTGCTCTTTCTATATCAAAGAATCGTGGCTTAATAATCTTTAAAGGAATTTCATCTGTTTGAGCAATTATCTCTAAATCTTGTAAAAAGCCCGTACTACTATTATCAATCTTAGCTTCTAAATATTTAATTACTGGATTAAAATTAGTTGCTTCTCTTTCTATTCTACCACTATGGGTTAGGTTAGGAATAAGGGTTTGTATTTCATTAAATTCAGTAGAACCGTGCCTTATCAAACAAAAGACGATTTCTTCGCTCTCTAATCCAAACCATATCAAATACCAATCATTATGTGGAGCTACACTACGCACAATTTCCCTTATTTCTTTTGCTACTGAACTGACTTTAATCCCATCAATTATTAATTCATGTGGGTATCCTAATCTAATTTTTGGACTTCTAAAAGTACCATCAGGGTTTTGAATATAGTCATATAAACAAACTAATTCTGTTGATTCATTATTGTATATCAATTTTGCAGAGGATGTTTTATGTACATCGGTCACAAAAGGTAATATATCGCCATACAAACCAATATGGGTCAGATGACTAGTTCCTCTTCCTAAATCGGGATCAGAAAGTTTTTAAACCCTATTTTGCATTATCAGCATAGCAATTTTTTTTTAAAAAACGAGTGATTGTCAATTGCATTTTCGAGTTCCAATAATTCAGAAAAGGCCTTATTTGTTGATATTAAATGTTCTTGAATTATATAACCTTTAATATCTCTGTTCAAAAGTTCATATGCGAACTCTCCAAAATAAAAAGCATGTTCATTTTCACAAAAATATTTCACAAAATAAAAATCTACGCTATTTTCAGTAACATATAAAGCAAATAAATTTACTTTTCTTAATTTTGTTCCCATCATTTATTAAAGTAGTTTTCTAAATGAAATTGGATAAAATTTTGATCTGGTAAAAATCTATCTGGTAAATCAATTTTTTTATTTTCAATTGCTTTGAAATGATTAATAAAATATTCTTCTTTTGAATACCCTATAAGTTTATCTGCAAAAATAATTTTATAATCAGTGTCTATTCCGATGAATCCCTTATCAAATGCTTTATCATACAGTGAGTTCAAACAAATTCCATTTGAAGGGTTTAGTCTATTTTCGATATCGTCAGACCATCTTTTTATATGACTTGCAATTAAAAATTCGGGAATATTTATCCCCGAAATTGCACATTTATTTGAATATGCTGATAAAACAATTTTTCTAAATAAATTTTGATTAATTCTTGTTTTAACTAATCTTTCCTTCGTTTCACCAGCGTAATTTTTAATATCAACTAATTCACTTTCAAATTTTTGTTCAATTGTTAATCCTTGATATTTTGCAAGTATTTTTTCACTTTCGAACATTAAATTTTCTCTGTCGTTAATAAATTCATTAAAATATTCTTCACAAGTTTTCTTTCCTCCTGTTAAACCTTTAATCCCTCTTTGTTGCTGAAATGGGTCAACAGAAGCATATGTAACTAATCTCATAGCGATAGAGCCTGGTGTTCTACCAACAAGATTAGCTAATGCAATTACTTCTTTATTACTTTTATCTAATTGACCAAATGGTAGTTTAAGATAAAGATTCAATGTAAGAATAAATTCATCTCTTGTCCAATATACTCTTTTCTCCATTAGCTTAAATGTATCTACGTTAGGGTGAGGTGTGCTAATTTATTTTAGTACGCTAATATTATTAATTTCAAGAAGAATTTTCAATTTAGGAATTGGTTTACTAATATTAGCTTTATGTTCCTCCTATTATATTCTAAATAAATAAATTGTTTAAAAAGCTTCTTTCATTCGCAAATAAACGATAATTTTGCCAAACAAACACCCCCTCAGTAAAAAAAGTGCAAAACTTTTTGTTAAGGTAAGGTAAACAAGTATTTTCTCGCCGTTCTAAAAAAGCAAACAAGACAAGATGAACAATGTAATCACTTCTACCATCAACTATCTCTCATCTAACGCCCCATTTCCTCTCACCACAACAACCTTTCACCAATCATCAACCACTTATACAGTCACCGACAGTGCCATATAGGCATGTATTTTTTGTATAGATGGCAACCAATAGTTGCTTAGATGGTTATATTTTTTGTTTAGATGGCTATATTTTTTGCTTAGGTGGCAACCAATAATTGCTTAGGTGCCTATATTTTTTGTTTACTTGGTTATATTTTTTGCTTACTTGGTTATATTTTTTGCTTACTTGGCTATATTTTTTACTTACTTGGTTATATTTTTTGCTTACTTGGTTATATTTTTTGCTTACTTGGTTATATTTTTTGCTTACTTGGCAACCTACAATGGCATAGGTGCTTATATTTTTTGCATAGATTGAAGTTCTAAAAGCTAAGAACGGGTCAAAATAGGCTAAAAAACGGCTTTTTTACCCATAAATAGGCAAAAGAAAGGCTCAAGGAGCAAAGGGATGCTTTGTTCCTTGAGCCTGAACGGTTTGGGCGGTGATTTACTCACTCGGATGGTAGGTGCGCTCGGCGTGTTTCATCACATCTTCTTTGTAGAACAGTACATCTTTGAATTGTCCTTTGGTGTAGCGCACGAGTTGGTCTGTGAAATGGGGTGATGTCGGGTCGCCACTGCCGCCGCCTGCTAAAAGGGATTTGGCTTTGATTTTGGGACCGAATTCGACGGCGCACACGAAGCTGTTGCCGCCTGTGCCATACCTTTTTGCGCTGTTTTTGTAGTAATTGGAGCGATACGCGGGCAAACAGCCCCACAATGAGGAAGCGTAGGCGACGGGATGGCTCGGTTTGGCATCGTCAAAGGGGTGTTCGATGGCATTTGAGATGCGTTGAAAGCGATTGAGGTCGCCCCATGCGACTTGCCATGTGCCGAATTTGGCTTTTAGCTCGGCGATACCCCTCAGTAGTGGCGGAAAAAGGTCGTCGGGTGTGGCTTTGGTGGCGAATTGTTTTGTGCCTTCCACTTGGTCTATGTCGTCTTCGCTGATGTATATTTTTTGGATGGTCGGATTGAGTCTTTGCGCCCATTCTATTGCCAAAGTGGTGGCGACGGAGTTCTCTGCGGCGTAATAATTCCAGTTTTTCAGCACTGCAATAGGCTCTACGAGTTCTTTGTAGCGGGGGTCTTCGGGCTTGATGTGGGTCTCGAAGGATTTTACGAGGGTCGGAATCAGTACCTCGAAGGCGGCTAAGTAGGTATCGTAGCCTGCGGCAATGAGTTTGTCGAGTGTAAAGGCGTTTTCACGACTCAAAACGCGCACGGCGTTCACACCTCTGAAATTTTCGCCGTCGGGGGCCATGTAGGGGGCGTAATTTTCCTTTTTCGGACTTTGGTCGCCTGCGCATGTGTAGGGTGTTGAGTTGCAATTTTGCACCCATCCGTTGGGCGGATTGTATGAGTGGACGGTTTGTTCGACGGGATGCAAACCGCGCCAATCGTAGGCAGGATTTGAGCCATCAACGACTTTGCCCCAATTGGTTTTGGGGTCACGCACAGGGACGTAGTTGCCGTGCCAATAGGCGATATTGCCTTTGTTGTCGGCAAAAACGGTGTTGTTGGAGGTGTTGGCGCACAAATCCATGGCTTTTTTGTAATCTTCAAAACCTTTGGCTTTTGTACGGATAAAACTTTGCACCAAACTTTTCATGGCTCGGTTGTAATGCGCCAGACTTATCCATTTGCCATCTCTTTTTGCCATCACAGGGCCGTGATGTGTGAAGTATGTGGTAAATGACTTTGTTTTCAGACCGCCTTTGTCGAGATAGCGCAGGGTTTTGGTTTTGACTGTGACGGTTTTGAGCTTGTCGCCGTGCTTGTAGTAGAGTTTTCCCTTTTTTTTCACGATGGTTTCGGCGTAAATATCGGATACATCAACGGCTGATGAGGTGTGCATCCAGCCACATTGTTCGTTGAATCCTTGATAGATGAAAAATTGACCCCATGTCACAGCCCCATAGACATTGAGTCCCTCTTCGCTCTGGACTTGCACTTCGGGACGGAAATAAAAGGTGGTGTGCGGATTGATGTAGAACAAACTATGACCCGTTGCGGACTTCGACGGGGCGACTGCGAAGCCATTTGACCCCGATTGCATGTCGTGGTCGAATTTTTTTGTTGCGGACAGACTGTTGTCGCCTGTGTAAAATGCCTTTAACTCTGCCACCGACAAGTCCGCAGTGCTGATTGCGCCAATGCTCCCGTCCGTCCAGAGCAACGGAAACCACGGCTCGAAACGCTTCAAGAGGACGGGTTTTACTGAGGGGTGTGTTTGCAAATAAAAGTTGATGCCATCGGCGTGTGCATCGAGGAGTTTTTTGAGCCACGGCTCGGCTTTTTTGTAGTCCGCCTTGGCATCGGCTGTGTCAATGAGCATCTGTATCTGCAAATCGTCGAACAACATCGCCTCTCCTTTCACTTCGGCGAGCCTACCGAGCTTTTCGAGGTAGTTCATCTCGATGCGTGGAAAGTCATCTTCGCATTGTGCATACATTAAGCCGAACACTGCATCGGCATCTGACTGACCATAGATGTGTGGAATGCCCCAATTGTCTCTGACTATGGTGACACGTTGGGCTTGTGCTTTGTAGCGGTTGATTTCGGCAGGCGAAAAGTTTTGTGCCACAGCAAAAAGTGGCATGAGTAGGCAGAAAAGGATTTTTTTCATACGAGTTTGGTTTGATAAGTAGTCATTGATGTGTGCGTATCGCGACAAATGACTACAAAGAAAGCGTTTTTGGGCAAAAATCCTTCTGAGCTGTAGGCAAAAAAAATCAGTATTTGGCGCATAAGCCAAATACTGATGAATGAAAACCATACAAAAAAGCTCTAAAGTCTATTTTTCACGAACGCTGATAGAGATGCGGCGGTTTTGGGCGCGTCCTTCTTCTGTGTCGTTGCTTGCGATGGGGTGTTTGTCGCCATAACCTTCAGCAGACATACGACCCGCAGAGACACCTTTCTTCACTAATTCGAGCATGACGTTTTTCGCTCTGTCTGCTGAAAGTTTCAGATTCGCATCGGCTTTGCCCACATTGTCGGTATAACCACCAATTTTGATTTTCACTTTTGGAAAAGCCTTCATAATAGCAACCACGTTGTTCAATTGGGCTTCTGACTCAGGTTTTAGGGTCGCTTTACCCGTTTCAAAAGTCAAACGGTCGAAATCGAACCACAAAGTTTTGCTGATAGAATCTTTGCTTTGCAAATAAGTGACGATTTTATCTTCCAAAGAACCTTTAGGCACGTCCAAAACAGTTCCACCGGGCAAAGAAACCTTTAAGGCTTCCACAACTTTGTTTGCTGCATCGGCAACGGCGTTTGTTGCAGTCGTTGCGGCGTTTGTTGCAGTCGTTGCGGCGTTTGTTGCAACTTGTGCGGCGTTTTCTACAACCTTTGGTGCAGATACTTCGGTTTTCCCGCAAGATTTCCAACCATAAAGTAAGCCAGCCAATAAAGCTGCGCCGATAATCCACGGCAAGAATTTACCAAATCCGCTGTCAGAGTCGCTGTTTGAGGTCGAAACTGTCGAACCTGAGTTGCCTGTCCCGCCAAAACCTAAGACACTGCCGATGCCCGCAGGCAAAGCGGCTTTTACAAAATCGGATTGGCTACCCAAAAGACTCATCAAACCCGAAGTTGTAGAACCTGCTGATTGTTTGCCAATCAGGCCCATCAAAAGCGGTGCGGCGAGTTTCATCAATGAAGACGTTGACCCACTTTTCAAACCGCTGAGATTGCTGATAAGGCTGACGATGCCGCCGAATTTGTCGCCCAAAAGCATATTAATAATGCCACTGCCCGAACTGAGTAAATCTGTTGTCGCTTCGCCACCGCCTAACAAGCCACCAATGTTGTTGAGAATGCGGCCATCATGACCACCTGTTTTGATAAGATTCAATAAAGCATTGGCCCCCTCAGTATTTGAGCCTTTTTGAATCACAGAACCCAAAAGCGTTGGCAAAATGGCGTTGATACCGTTTTCAGTTGCGGTTTTGTTTTCGCCTAAAAGATTGCTGATAACGCTCATTGTGTCGCCCGTGGCGAGTTGGTTTTTAAGAAGATCTAAAAGATTCATAGTTGAATTGTTTTGTTAAAGATGAAGAAAATAGAATGTTTAGCTCATAAAAGTATGAAAAAGTCTTGTACCCGTGTGTATGTTACGTTTGTTCGTTCCTACCATTTTAAATGCCCAATATAGACGAAAGTGGTTTAGCAAGTCACAATTTTGAAAAAATAAATACAGCATTGGTTTTATTTCGGCAGTTTTCGCTTAAACTTGCCTCAAAAAAAGAGATGCGACTCACCCTTATTCACGCAGGATATTTGAAATTGGACGGCGGTGCTATGTTTGGCATCATTCCTAAACGCATGTGGGAAAAACTGAATCCCCCCGATGACAAGAATCTCTGCACATGGTCCATGCGTTGTCTGCTGATTGAAACGGCTGACCGCAAAATTTTGGTGGATACAGGCATGGGTGAGAAGCAAGATGCCCGTTTCCGAGCGCATTTCGAGCCGCATGGACAATTGAGCATCGTCGAAAGTTTGGCACAACACAATATTGAAGCCGAAGACATCACCGATGTTTTTCTGACCCATTTGCATTTCGACCATTGTGGCGGTGCTATCCGTTCGACCCCCTCAGTAGCATCGTCTCCAACGCTCCAACCGACCTTTCCCAATGCCAAATATTGGAGTAATGCCCAACATTGGGCGTGGGCTATGTCGCCCAATCCACGAGAACAGGCTTCTTTTTTTAAAGAAAACTTTGTGCCACTGCAAGATTGGGGTTTGTTACACTTTATCAACGATGGTGAAGAGCTGACTGCTGGTGTAAAAGTGCATATGCAGTATGGGCATACCGAAGCTATGATGGCTTTGGAGATTAAAGCAGGCGACAAAACTTTTTTCTACTGTGCCGACACGATTCCTTCGGCTTGGCACATTCATTTACCCTTTGTCATGGCTTACGATGTACGCCCTTTGGACACCTTGAAAGAGAAAAATGCCATTTTAGAACGCGCTGTTACTGAGGGGTGGTATTTGATTTTTGAACACGACCCCATCGTGGAATGCGCCCGCATCAAAAAGACGGACACAGGCAGATTTGTGGTTGACACCACTTATGAATTGAAAAACTTATCCTAATAAAATTAGGGTTTCTAAAATAAACTAATCCTATATACGACACTTTATCCCGAGACATTAAAAATAATTGAAACAATATTCTGCATTTTAAACAAAATCAAATAAATCTATTGTAACTTAAAGAGATAAAATTAGGAAAACCAAAACCTAATCGAAAACAAAAAACCTGCCTTACATTCGCACTGCAAATGTTTTGAAACGATAACCAATTCAATTATCAACAATTATGGAAGATTTAGCTGCGCTCTCGAAAGCGCACACCGAGCTCGTTCATTCAATAGACACAGTTTGGGTAGCTATTTGTGCTGCCCTCATTTTTCAGATGGAAGGAGGCTTCGCCCTACTCGAAGCAGGCTTCGTTCGTTCCAAAAACTCCGTTAGTATCATCGCAAAAGTTATGATTGACATCATGTTTGGTGGCATCGCTTTCTATGCGGTCGGTTTCGGCATCGCTTATGGCGAATCCAACGGCTGGGGTGCGTTTGGTGTGGGCATTCCGAGCCAAGATTTGGGCTTAGGTTTGACCATTTCAAACACCTTGTTCTGGTTTATTCAGATGGGTTTTGCCGTTGCAGCCATTTCCATCGTGTCAGGAGCGATGGCAGAGCGTATGAAAATTTGGGCTTATGCGATATACGTTACCATTTTCGTTGCCGTACTCTATCCTTTTGCCGCCAATTGGGTTTGGAACCCCAAAGGCTGGCTTTGCACGATGGGTTTCAACGATTTTGCAGGCTCTTCGGCGGTTCATGCGATGGGTGGCTTCGCTGCTTTGGCAGGTGCAATGATTTTAGGCCCACGTATTGGCAAGTACAACGCCGATGGGTCTATCAATCCCATTCCTGGTCACAACTTAACCTTGTCTGCGGTAGGTGCTTTTATCTTGTGGTTTGGTTGGTTTGGCTTCAACCCTGGCTCAACCCTCGCTGCGGTCGGCAAGTGGGAACTGATTGGTTCAGTAGCAACCAATACGTTTTTAGCTTCGGCGGCTGGCGGTATCTCCACGATGATTTACACACAGTTCTGGTACAAAAAGGTGGACATTACGATGGTTATCAATGGTGTTTTGGCGGGCTTGGTCGCCATCACAGCAGGTTGCAACGTGGTCAGTCCCAATTCGGCTATCCTCATCGGTTTGGTCGCAGGTGTATTGGTGGATGTGGCTGTCGTGACGATTGACAAGATGAAAATAGACGACCCTGTGGGAGCAATTGCGGTACATGGTGTCAACGGTTTGTTTGGTACGATTGCCGTCGGACTGTTTTCGACCAAAGGTGGTTTGTTTACCACAGGCAATGCGACTCTTTTGGGTGTCCAAACAATGGGCGTTTTAGCCATAGGTCTATTCTCGTTTCTGACCAGCTTCGGTGTTTTGACTTTGATGAACAAATTCATGGGCATACGCGTCACTCGCATCGAAGAATCGGCTGGTATTGACACCGTTGAGTACGGTATAGAAGCCTACTCGACCTTTGAATAGGCATAAGCTCTCCATATACTTTTATGGCATTTTGACACTATTGTAGTTCTTAACTATTCTGATAAAAAAAATAACTTTGTCAAAAATAAGTCATTCAAAATGTCTCATCAAAGCCATTTTGCAAAGATTCAAAATATAAAAATAATGAAAAAAGTAGAAGCCATCGTAAGACCATCGAAACTAAAAGCCATTCAAGCAGGCTTGTTGGCAGCTGATATTCCCTGTTTGACAGTCATGCCTGTCAAAGGGGCTGGCTTACAAAAAGGATATGCTGAAATCTATCGTGGTACGGAACGTCCTTTGATACTTCAATCTCGCGTGATGATTATTTGTGTCATCAGCGATGAAAATTTGGAAAAATGCCTCGATGTCATCATGGATAACGCCTCAGAAGGGAATGTCGGCGACGGCAAGATTTTCGTCTATGATGTTTTAGATGCAATTCGTCTGCGCAATGGGCAACGCGGTTTAGATGCAATTCGATAGTATTTTCAGGCTATTGCATGGATTTTTATATCCGTTAAATATATTGTCGCTCATACAATCGTTTGATTTATTTAATTTCCCGATTGTGTAAGCGGCAATATATTTAAACAGGACAAAACTGATTTATTGACTTGCCCAAAAGTGTTGCCTCCGATTTATTGCTGCCACAAAATAGACTCTACTGGCATATCATCTCCAATCAATTCTAATAATTCAATAGCATTCAAACACCACTGCGCTGTATTATTGGTCGAAACAGTAGGTATTTCACGCATAAACCGCAAATTATTGGGTGGATTTACCTCTTTTGTTCCGAATATCGCCCCATTTTTATAATATTTTGGCGATAAAAATATGTCCCAAGACTTTTTTGCAGCCTGTGTGTTTTTTGTTTGATAAGCAAAATAGGCAGGCAAACGGCAAAAATGCGGCGACATTTCATTCAGTTGAACCGATTGTTGAAATGCTTTTTGCGTTTCTTCTTTCGATGCGCCATACAATTCACAATACTGTAAAAACAGACGTGTCCAATCCGCATCTTTGAAGTAACGACTCAACTCAAAAGCCACTTCTGGACCTCCCATCAAGACGCTCAAGTGCGATTGTCCAATGTCTTTCGGATTCAATTGATACAACTCATTCGTTTTGGGGTCATAACCAAACGCACCTTGCACCCCTGAATAAAATCCATAAGGCATTTTGGCAAAACTTTTTACCCCCCTCAGTATTTTTTCTTTCCAAGTCGAGTCCCCTGTACGTTCCCATTCGGTCATCCAATTGCCCACCATCGCAAACCAGTCTGGTCCGACTCTCGCATGAGTGGGATATTCCGATTTGGGTAAAATCAAACGTAAAGGGTCTGTTTTGACTAAAGTTTGATCTGCATTCGCTACTTCTCGCATCAACTCGCCTGTACGTTCATCTGTCGTCAGATAGTATAAAAAACGTTTCAAAGCGGCTTGACTGATGCGAATCTCCTTAGAGCCACAGCCCCAATGCCGCACATTGTGCCTCGAACCCAAGCCTGCAAAACGCCCCAAATGATATACATCCACCTCGCTCGTGTGACGGGTCATTGCCTCTGCCATGCGAAAGGCATCTGATTTGCCCGTTCGCAAAAAATTATACCACAGCCATAAATCTGGCATCAATTCCGTATTTGCCCATGCAAAACCACCGATGTCGTAACGCCAAGCATGGCGCACATCATCATAGGTATGCATGACATCACCATAATTCCAGTAGCCATACCAACGTCGTTGTTCTACTTCATTTTTATAAAAATTAAAAGCGGAATCTAATTGATTTTCAATCCATTCCCGCCCTTTTGTCGTGCGATTGGGCAACGACCACACACCAAAAGCTTGCACATTGTGCAGATACTGAGGGGTCGCCATAAGCAAGGGTGGGTTGTTAGAAATATGTACAGCATGATTCAAAAAATCGTTCGTTGGTACTTCTCCGTAAAAACCCAAAGTCCATTCACTTGTACGAGCAACGCCTTGCGGTGTCGAAAAACCAGGTTGAACATCTTCATACGATGCTTCCAAACCATGTCCCCAAGCCAAAGTATCGTAGTGACGCATATCCATCGCTTCACCAAAAGGCGACCAAGACCACCCCCTCAGTATCGCAGCATCGGAAGCGGCATTTTTAACCTCAAAAGCAGCAGGATAAGACTGCCAAAAATCGCGTAAACTCAACGACAAACCACCCGATACATCGCCAACAAACACCAAACCCGAAGCTCGTTTACCTGCATTGACATCAATCCATGCGCCTTTATCGTGTGTTCTTTTTTGAATAGAAAAACCGTCTGCCGCATGTTGAGTCAAACGGAAATCACGCCAAATCGCCCAATCTTTAATGAGGTTTTGCCCTTTGGTATCGTATGTATCTTGATTGGGTACACGTTTTCCTAAAAATTGACTGTCGTACACATTTTTTTTATCCCAAATCAAGGTTCTGCGCCCTGTAAGCGGTTGTATGGGTTCTGACCAAATACCACCACTCTCTTCTGATTCTCCGCCAAAACGAACATGACGATTCAGCACCTCTTCACGCATTGGCACATCAAATTGCCAACCGATACCTTTGATAAAATCTTTGTCGGCTTCACCATCGTAAATCAAAGTTTGAACGATGCGTACATGCTCAATATCAGCGTAAAAATAAAGCCGCACAATAAACGGCAGCCATTCGCGCTTCCCATCTGAAAAAACACCTTCAATGCGCACAACGGCTTTAATTTCACCATTCTGCTCAATGCTTACATTTTTAATTTTATTTTTAAATACCTTTTTTTCAATAGTTTGTGCCATCTCCAATTCACCATCGGGTTTATTTTGCCAATGACAAACCAGATAGCCATTGCGCCCAATCAAACGGTTTTGATACGTCAAAGAGTCTAGTAAAATATTGCCATTGCGAGGTATGGAACAGCTGATTTTGCCCGTTTGAATGTGAATATTCTGCGCATTTTCTTCAATTTTAAGGGTATTGACCTGTTTGGGCATTTTGCCAATACTCAATTCAAATGCTTTTTCATTACCTTCGACAACAGTGGCTAAACCAAACCATTTGAGTGAACCGTCGTCCCAATAAGCATTTGTCCATGTTTGCAAAGGCATTGTTTTACCTTCGTTGCTTTTCAACAAAAATGTTTCTTTTGTAGAAATTTCACCTCTTTTGAATGGTACACCCCAACTGACACCCGTTTTTACTGAGGGGGGTGTTTGTCCTAACCAATTGAGCGTAATGGTACTTAAAAAGTTTTTTAGAGAACAGTTTTCTAAAGAACGAATACCGTCAACAACGATTGAAGCGTTGAGTTTTGCTCCATCAAAATTTGTATGCGTATTGTCTTTCGGAAAAAACTGTTCTTTAACAGCTTCTTGACTCAATTTTTCATAAGCAGAAGCTATTTTTTTATTCAAATCAATGAAAAATACCCCTTCTTGCTCTGCTATTTGCTGCGCCCAAGATGCGTAAGAGTCGCTTGATAGCACCACTTTACCATTTTTATCCCAATTATTGCGTGGCACGAGCGAGCAAATGATAGGAATTGCGCCTTTGCTTTTGGCATCGCGCACATATTTTCGCATATACCAACCATAGGTGTAAACCGTTTCTTTGACCTTCCGAATGGGGTTATAAATTTCTTTTGACGAGTCGCTGATGCCGCGTATTGTGCCGCGTGCGCGCGATGTGTCGTCGAGTGCGCCTGCATCGTTGTGACCAAATTGCATGATGACAAAATCGCCCGCTTTGAGCGTTGCCATGATTTTGTCCCAACGTCCATCGGTGACGAAAGTGCGACTGCTACGCCCTCCGATAGCGTGGTTTTGTATGTCAATACGGTTGGTATCGAAATGAGGTGCGATGACTGAACCCCAGCCCCACAGACTGTCTTTACCAAGTCCGCTACCGTTTTTGACGGTTGAGTCGCCGATGATGTAGAGAGTCGGTTTGGTTGTCGTGAAACGAAACGCGGTTAATAGAGTAATAAAAAATAGAAGCCCGAAAAAGGGGATATTTTTTTTCATTTTGTCGTGATTTTGACACTAAAGTAAGCGTTTTTATAAAAAATGACCCCCTCAGTAAAGGCTGATACTGAGGGGGTGAAAACTGAATTTGTATGAACCAAAGAGAAAAACTTAGTTATAGCCCGGGTTTTGCTTCCAAAAACCTGGATTAATCAATAATTCTTTTTGTGGAATTGGATACAATAAATCATGCTCATCAATCAAACGACCGAGTGGAACGGCATTGTCTTTGAAGTGCTTGTTCATAACTTCAATTGCTCTGCCGGTACGAACAAGGTCGTGCCAACGCAAACCTTCGCCCACAAATTCCCATTGACGCTCTTGTTCCAAAGCCAATCGGAAGCCTTCTTTGGTGGCAATAGTGGTGTCCGCCAAACCAGCCCGTTTGCGCGTGCGATTGAGGTATGTGAGTGCTT
Organism: Saprospiraceae bacterium; assembly: GCA_016787525.1. Taxonomy (GTDB): domain Bacteria; phylum Bacteroidota; class Bacteroidia; order Chitinophagales; family Saprospiraceae; genus JAAFJT01. The sequence goes on from JAEUUP010000096.1 coordinate 81,541, forward strand.
GGGCAGGCGGTGTTGCAGCCTCTTCATTCAAGACTTCTGCTTGCATCAACAAGACATCTTCGTAGCGAATAAGAGGGAAATTGTTCGGTTGGTCACCGATTGCAGTCGGTACAGTTGAACCTTTTTCTAAAAACTTAGTCAACTGAACACGCGCAGATTTTGCACCTGTTTTGGTATCTGTGTAACCTGTATCGAGTGTAGCAAATTTTCTTTTATCCAAATTGATCCAACCTTTCAACAATGCAGGCGAAATCTGAGCATCGAAACCAATGCCAGGTTGATAAGCTGACCATTGTGACGGATATTGAAACGCCTGATTGTTCGCCATAGGGTTGCCCAAGCCCAAACCACCTGCAACGTATTGAATCTCAAATACATAGAATTTGTTATCGTTCGCTGCTTTGAACATGTCGCCATAGACCGTTGCCAAAGGAAAAGACGCATCTTTTGCAATCACATCCGCAAATTCTGCTTTTGCAAGAGCTAATTTATCTGCTTGTTTGAGTGGATAGCCATACATTGTGAGATAAACTCGACCTAAGAGGGCTTTTGCTGCCCACTTTGTTACACGACCTTTGTCGGCTGCGGCGTAGGTTTCGGGCAAATTGGCTATCGCAAATTTTAGGTCTTCGATGATTTGATTATAGACATTGACGGCAGGTTCACGTTGGATTTTCTTAGATTCCTCAAAAGTCAAAACCTTTGTCGCCAAAGGCACATCACCGAAATAGCGAACTAAATCGAAATAAGCCATTGCACGTAGAAAGCGTAATTCACCCTTGAATTGTGGTACACGCGTAAACGAGAATGCTTCAATTTTTTCCAAAACGATGTTTGTTCGGTAAACCAGATTGTAAAGGTTAGACCAAGTTGTTTGCATCGCGCCTGTTTGCGATGTATTGACAAAATTGCCAAAATCTAAGGCATCGCGTTGTGCGCCACCAAAGGCTTCGAGCATATTGTCGGAGCGTACATCAGACATCAGCCAGTTGTTTGTTGGCATTGTCAGCAATGAATTATATGCGGCAATAACACCTTGGTTGAGTTGATTTTCATCTTTATAAAAGTCATTAGAGGTGTTGTTTGTCGAAGGTGAAATTTCTAAACTGTCCTTACCACAAGAAGCAACGAACAGGACTAATATTAGACTGCCAAAGGCTATTTTTAAATTTATAAATTTCATTATTGAATGATTTTAACATTTAAATTGATAAAAATACTGAGGGGGTAGAGAATTACGAATTAACTTATTGATTATAAATCAATTATGCTAATAGAGTAAATTTACTGAGGGGGTAAAAAGGGTTTTGCAAAGCAAAACTCGTAATTCCTAATTCGTCATTCATTAAAACCCTGCTTGCACACCCAATGTCAAGACTTTCGCTTGCGGATAACCACCATAATCTCCACCTTCGTTGTTTAATGCTTCAGGAGAGAGACCGCCGTAGTATTTGTGCCAGATAAAGGCATTTTCAAGCGACAAATAGAGTCTCAACGATTGAAATCCTTTGATTTTAGGTGCATCATAGCCCAAAGTGATGTTTTTGATGCGCAGATAGTCTGAGCTATACAGCCAACGTGTGTCGTAGAAACCACCTGTTGAAGCATTCATATTAGGCACCCAACCGTTACCAGGTTTATCAACCGATTGCCAACGGTCTTTCCAAATCGCCAATTTATTGTACAAATAGCCCATTGTCGGGCGGTCAATTGAGCGACCAATCATGGAGTAAATACTACCACCTGTTTGTGCAAAAGCGACAATACGGAGGTCAAAACGCTTGTATTTAAAGTCGTTTGTCAAACCATAAGTGAAGTCAGGCGTTGGTTGCCCTACGATAGAACGGTCTGCGGCTGTAATAACACCATCGCCGTTGGTGTCCGCATAACGAGAATCACCGACTTTCATCGTTGACATTTTGGGATATTTTGCCAAATCATCGGCATTCATAAATACACCAACGTGTGAGTAAAGCATCATAGAGTTGATAGGAGAACCCACTTGAATGATATTTGTCAAGTTTGAAAAGCCTTGTGGGATAGGTGTATTGTCGAAACCTAATTTCAAGACGGTGTTTTTGTTATAAGAAACATTAAAATTTGTGCGCCATGTGAAATCACTTCTGACAATATTGCGTGAAGTCAAAGTCAATTCATAACCTTTGTTTTCAATATCGCCTACGTTTTGCCAGCTTGTACTGAATCCAGAAGTTGCTGAAACAGGTGCTTGAAGCAGCAAGTTATTGGTCAAACGGCGATATCTATCTACCGATACTAAGATACGATTTTTGAACAATCCGAAATCCAAACCAAAGTTCGTACTTTGTGTTTGTTCCCAACCCAAGTCAAGGTTTTCAATCGTCACAGGACTGAAACCAGCGACTGAAACATTATTAAACGGATAGTTTTGATTGCCCAATAGTGAGAATTGCGCATTGTCGGGGATACGATTGTTGCCTGTTACGCCCCAAGAACCACGTAATTTTAAATCACTTACTATATTGTTGTTTTTTAAGAATTTTTCTTCTGAAATGCGCCATGCACCTGAGACAGCAGGGAAAATACCCCAGCGTTTGTTTGAGCCAAATTTGGAAGAACCGTCTTGACGCAAACTTGTTGAAACGATGTATTTGCCTTTGTAGTCATAACCTGCACGACCGAAATATGAGACTAAGCCCGTTTTACCAGCACTGATACTTGATCCAATTGTTTTGACAGAAGATGTGCTGAAAATAGGCGACCAGTCGTTGGCAAAGCCTGATGCCGTTTGTCCACTGGCTTCAAATTGTGTTGTTTCAATCGAATAACCTGCAATTACATTAACATTGTGCGTTTTGTTGAATGATTTATTGTAGCTCAAAACACTTTGGAACAAATAGCGATTGTTCCAGTTTTGATTGCGGGCGGCTGTTGTTGCTGCACCTTCAACTGTGGTGGCCCAATCACGTAGAGCCGATGTGGGTGTGAAACGCAAGTCCGTATAGTAGTTGAAATCCATGCCCGCCATAAATTGCGCTTGCAAACCGCTTACAATGTCCACATTCAAATAAGCATTAGAATTTAAACGATAGCGACGTGCGTCAAAAACGGAGCGTTCCATATTGGCGATTGGGTTTTGATAACGACCTGACCAAGCATAAGACGGATAAGGCATTGCACCTGTGTATTTTCCATACGCTTTGTCCACCACAGGTGGCATCTGAATCGCAACCATCGCCGTATTGTCTTTGCCATCTACACGACCCGTATTCGACCATTCTACTGAGGGGGCGAGCATGACACCAAATTTAAAGCGATTGGCAATTTTTGTTTCAAAATTAGCACGCAAATTGACCCTTTTCAAGTTCGTTCCGACCGCAATACCATCTTGGTCGAGGTAAGAAGCTCTGATATTGTACGACATATCGTCACTACCACCGCTTACACCCAATTCGTTATACTTCATCATGGCATCGCGGAACATTTCTTTTTGCCAATCAATGTATTGCAAACTGTCTTGCCCATAAGCCCATTTGGGGTCATAAATCAAGTTGGCAATAGATAGAGAAGGTGTTGCCCAAGGACTAACCCCTAACTCGGCTGCACGAAATTCTTGTGAGTCTGTTGCTTTATAGTCTTTTTTAGGATTCAAAGTTTGTCCACGCGCCACCCATGCTTCGTCAATACTCTCTTTACGCATCTGAATCCAATCTTCTGCCGAGAGCATATCTATCTTACTTTCAAGGCGTTGCATACCGATATATCCCGAATAAGTCAAACGCGGTTTGCCTTTTTTACCTTTTTTAGTCGTCACCAACACAACGCCATTTGAACCACGAGAACCATAAATCGCTGCGGCTGCCGCATCTTTCAAGATGTCAATGGTTTGTACATCCGTTGGATTGATGCCCCGTAAGTTGTCCACAGGTACACCGTCAACAACATAAAGCGGCTCATTTGAGGCATTGATAGAGCCTGTGCCACGTACACGGATTTGCATCTCCGCACCAGGTTCACCGTTGACCGTTTGAGCATACACACCTGCTAACTGACCTGAAAACGCATTTTCAATACGATTCAAAGGACGGTCATCGAGGTCTTCACTTGATATGCTGGACACGGCGTTGGCGATATTGCCTTTTTTAGCCGTACCATAGCCAATCACAACCGCTTCATCGAGCATACCAGCTGCTGCTTCCAAAGTAATTTTTAGAGCAGCCGAACCTTTGAAATTCTCCTCATGCGGCTTATAGCCTACAAAAGAAAAAATGAGTGTACCTGATTGAGCCGATGATTTGAGTTCAAAAACACCATTGTCGTCGGTGATTGTTCCTGTCGAAGTCCCTTTGATGACCACACTGACACCTGGCATGGGTTCACCTGTGGCAGCGATGACTTGACCCGACAAGATGGCATCCGCTGTGTTTATCAAATTGTTCCCTGCGTTCCCTTTTGTACCAAGCAGCAAAAGAGGCAGAATGAGGTAAATAAGTTTAAATTTCATTATCAAAGTGAGTTTAGTTGAGTAAAAATATTTATGAGTAGTGGTTGTGTCGGCTTTACACATTTTAAGGTATAACGCATTGTCAATAGCTCTTCGACTATAAGAAATCTTCACGCAGAGGGGAAAAAACATCAATAAGTAAACCATCTTCCAAACAAACAGCACCATGAACAGCATTCTCGGGAACAAAATAAACATCGCCCCCCCTCAGTATTTTTGCCTCACCACTGATGGTTATTTCAAAAACACCGCTAGCGACATAGCTGATTTGTAGGTGTGGGTGGTGATGCAACGCACCTATTCTGCCTTTCTCGAAGGTTACTTTGACGAGCATCAAAACATTGTTATATGCCATAACTTTGCGACGAACACCTTCTTCTACATTCGTCCATTCCAACTCGTCATCGGTAATTAGCGTCTTTCCAAAAAGTTCTGAGATTGTCATCTTGAATCAAAAAAGTTAAAGATAGACATGAAACTATACCTATGATTCTATTTAAAAATAAGGCTTTAGCAATATTTTATGTCAGGTTTTCAATATTTGCCACAATGATATTTTAAGTATGGCGTTATTGCGCTATCTTTTTTGATTTTACTTTTATACTTTTTGGTCGGTAACGTTCCCGATATTCTTTTTTACATAAAGTCTTTATAAAACCCCATAAAAAGAAGTGCTTCCCAAACACAATTTGGGAAGCACTTTTAGTTTCATAAATATTCTTACAGATTTAGTAACAGCTAGCTATTTTTTAATTTCGGGTAAACCAATTCAAATTTCTATGGCTTTCGTTTTTTTATTGAACCCCAAAACTGGTTAACAGTCTGACTGACATCCGTCGAAACATTAAACCTTAAAATCAAGAAAAGATAAACCACCGCCACTATTGAGCCTTTGAGAAAAATGGTGAGCATGGCATTCACCATTTTGGGCAAATCTGCAAAATATACTGAGGGGGTCGTATAAGCCGCCAACCAAGCCAAAAACCCGAAGGTAAAAACCCACAACATGCGCCTATCCAAAGGCTGCATATTGAACTTCTGTTTGATAAACACCAACCGCCAGACATTCACAATCGCTATCGCCAACAAAGTCGCCAACGCCGAGCCTTCGATGCCCCAAATAGGTATCAAAAGAAGGTTCAAGACGATATTCATAACCGCCATCGTCGCAAATGAACGAAAATTGAAGCGATAATATTCCGAGAAAGTGATAATTTCGGCATTCGTCCCCGTCGCCATATCCGCCAAACGAGACAAGCCGAGAATCAAAATCACCCATTTGCCCGTTCGGTAGGCTTCGCCATTTTTTATCATCAAATCGAACAAGGAGTCCGCACACGCCCACACGCCCGTCAACAGAAAAACACCCGCTATAACCTGCAACAAAGCCGTTTTTCGATAGATTTCGCTGATGTGCGCCCAGTTTTTTTCGGCTATTGAGGTCGCAATCAAAGGTTGTGCGATGCCCGACAAGGCTTTGCGCGGCACATCAATCGCTTCGGCTATCATCGCCCCGAAACTGAATATTGCCAAAGATTCGTAACCCAACATAGGTGTTATGAATATTTTATCCGCTTGTTGTGCAAAGACACTGCCTAAAACAATCGTGAAATTAAACGCCGAAAAACGCACCATCTCTGCCGCATACCCCCTCAGTATAGAGCCGTTTTTGGGCAATACAAAACTGTTCGGACGCAAAAAATAGACATAGCCAACCACGCCCATCATCATCAAAAAGAACGTCAAAGCCAGTCCTTTGAAAACTTGTGTGAAGCCGATGATGCCAAAGAAATACAGCAAAACTAAGGTCGGTTGCGCTACTTTGGGCAACAAATTCTGGAACAACGATGGCACAACAATCCGACTCTGATTCGCAGCAAACGAGTTGAACAAAGTAGCCACTGCCACCAAAATCGTAAATATCAAAATAAAATGAAGCGAGTTGAGGAACTGGTCGGCATCTTTTTGAAAGAAAGAAGCGATGGGCAAACGAAATAAATAAATCAACGACACAAAAATCAAAGTCGTAGTCAAAGTAGAAAGGGTGAGCAGACTTAAAAAACCATTGTCCTTACCATCTTCCGTCTTGAAATTGGGGTAGAATCGCGTGGCGGTCATGCTGGACGCAAACGAAGCAAAAGGCGCGAAAAAAGCGGCCGTACTGATAGCAAATTGAATCATACCCAACTCCGTTTTGTCAATCAGCGTATAGATGAAGATGGAACTCACCGCCCCTATGACCACACCGAGATAACTCACCAAGCTGTTTTTGATACTTTGCCGTTTGATAATACCCATTTATACCAATGCTGTTTCTTGTGTGTATGCTTCAAATATTTGTTTCATAATATCTTGAATACCAAATCGTTGCTCCCAATTCGGATAATGGTTCTTAAATTTCGATGTGTCTGAAATATACCAAATATGGTCGCCTATCCGATTGTTTTCTGTGTAAGAAAAATCGAATGTATTGCCTGTGATTTCTTCACTCATGCGAATCGCTTCCAACATCGAACAATTGGAAAAACGTCCGCCACCTGCATTATACACCTCCGCAACACGCGGATTTTGGTAAAACGCATCAAACATCGTTATCAAATCGTAGCTGTGGATATTATCGCGCACCTGTTTGCCTTTGTAACCAAAAATAGTGTAATGTTTTTTCTGTATCGCGCATTTCATCAAATAACTCAAAAAGCCATGCAACTCTGCGCCTGCGTGATTGGGCCCTGTCAAACAACCGCCACGGAAGATACCTGTTTTCATACCGAAATAACGTCCATACTCTTGCACCAAAACATCGGCGGCGACCTTCGATGCCCCAAAAATCGAGTGTTTACATTGGTCAATAGACATCGTTTCATCAATGCCGTGTTTGAAAAACGGATGCGTTTCCGCAATTTCCCAACGACTTTCTAACTCAACCAATGGCAACAAGTTCGGTGTATCGCCATAAACCTTATTCGTCGAAGTAAAAATAAATACAGCTTCAGGTGCGAACTGCCGCGTGGCTTCCAACATATTCAAAGTGCCGTTGGCATTGATACCGAAGTCCGTAAATGGTTCACGCGCTGCCCAGTCATGGCTCGGTTGTGCGGCTGTGTGAACCACCAATTTGATGTCAGCACCGTATTCATTAAAAATATTAAAAATGGCTTTTTCGTCACGAATGTCAACGTTTTGGTGTCTAAAATTCGGAAAATCGGCTGCCAACTTGACCGTTGAAGCCATAGTTGAGGCTTCTTTTCCGAAGAAATAGCTGCGTTGGTCGTTGTCAATACCAACGATGCAGTCAAATTTTTCTGAAAAATACTTAACCGATTGCGACCCAATCAAGCCGCCCGAACCTGTGATGATGGCTACTTTCATATTGTTTAATTTATACAAGAGTTTTTAGTTGTCTAATAAAAAAACGTCTTTGATAAGTCATTTTTAATCTTCACAGGGAATGTTCAAAAAAGTGTGTCAAGGAGTAAAAATATTAAAAAATAAAATTTCCCACATTTTACAGACGTTAGCCAACAATGTTTTAGTGGCTGGGTCTGCCTTATCCACATTTCAATGCTTTGACAAATTTTAAAATG
>JAEUUP010000102.1 GCA_016787525.1 Saprospiraceae bacterium
CACTGTGTACTGCCTTCTTGCATCAGTTTTAATGGTATTCAACGATCACCTATTTGCTCACGTTTCTAAATTTATGGTTATGAAAAGGATTTTTACTTCACACCGATTTATTTTATGTTCATTGCTACTTACTTTCTTACATGCTGAACTGGAAGCCGCCAATTACTATTCAGTAGTTGGACAAACAGACCCCTCAGTATTGACCAATTGGAATACGGCTACTGACGGCACAGGCTCTGCACCTGCCAATTTTACAACTGCGGGCGATGTGTTTATCATTCAATCTGGTCATACAATGACCACAACCAGTACGTGGGCTGTGACAGGTAATACCATACAAGTAGATGGTACTTTGACAGAACAGTTTGCTATTACGTGTGCCAATTTCAATTTAAGTGCTAATGGTGTTTACAGTCACGATATTGCCAATACTGCTATCCCCGGCACGTCACGGACATTCAATGCAAGCAGTACGACCAATATTTTGCAATGGAGTGCCAACACAATCGCTTTACCCAATATCACTTACGGCAATTTGACCATCAATGTACCCAGTTTATCGGGTAACTGGCAGCAAAACGGTACGGGATTGTTGACTTGTGCAGGCACGTTGAATATCATCAATACAGGCTCAGCCGCTTTGAGAATCACTGCTTCTGCAACGGCAACTTTGACAGTGGGTGCTTATACTCAAAGTGGTGGCACATTAGAATTAACATCTGGCGCAAGTAATTGTACTTTCAGAATAGCTGGTACTTTCAATCAAACAGGTGGTTCGATAGTCAAAACAGGTACAGGCACAGGTACGATAGAGTTCAATGGTATAAGCCTTCAAAGTGTTACTTTAGGTACAATCAGTAATACACCCAACTTTGCCATCAGCAATAATGTAGGCATCAATTTGACCAATACAATGACGATTGGTAGTGGCGCATCGCTCACCATCGCCAGCACTGCCACAGACCCTGTACAAGGGACAGGTACAGTAGTGTATAACGGTACTATGACAAGTGTGTCAACGATGGCGAATCTAAAATACATGACTGTGGCAGGCACGACTTTTACAGGTGGCGCACAAACCGTAACAGATAAGGTGTGGCCTACAACCAACGGGCCCAACGCGTTCTTTTTAGACAATACTTCTACTGCACCCAATAATAAAGTGACTTCTGCCATGACAGGCGATAGAACACTCAGCGGTGCTGCTTCCACATTAACTCAGCTAACCATCACCAATGGCGTTTTTGATATTGCCAATAGTTCTATTGCTTTGGGACAGAATACGGCGTATTCGATTTCCTCTCCTTCTGCTACCAAAATGATTGCAACAAGTGGCACAGGTTATTTTAAAATGTATATGGCTGCGGCTGCTTTCACTTCTTTGACGTTTCCTGTGGGTGATATTGAAACGAGTGCGGACTATGCCGAAGTCTATTTTACTTATAGCACCGCTGCGTCAGCTGCTTCTTATGTGGGTGTTAGAGTTAAAAACAGCATTATCTCTGGTGATGCACCCGGCACCGACTATGCGCCACGCAATTGGACATTGAGCCAAGAAACAGTAAGTGGTGGTTTGCCAAGTGGTGTCGCTTTCTCTTCATCACCTGCTTATACACATAAAATAGATTGTAAAGGGCCGACAAGTGAAATCGTCGGTACAGGCACCAATACACGTTTGTTTAAAAAAGTATCAGGTGTTTTTACTCAACTCAATAGTGGTTATTCGGTCATCAGTACGACATATACATCAGGTAATTTCACAGGTACATTTCCTTCACAATCAGAAACAAGTGTTGATGGTTATATCTATGCACCACGTACTTATTTGGGTCAACAAACTTATACTTGGAATGGCAGCGTCAGTACAGATTATCAAGTGGCTGCTAACTGGACTCCTTCGCGTTCTACTTTAGACGTTGCGGACATCATAACTTTTGACGGCACTGCAACAGCGACCCCCTCAGTAACCAATGTTGCTTCCGAAACTATTGGCAAACTTATCTTAAAAAACAATGTTCAAGCCACCATAGCAGGGTCTAATGGTTTGTCAACAGGCGGCGGCACAGCAACAGGTACAGTAGATGTCATCAATATCGCTTCGGGTTCAAAACTTGTTTGGAGTAGTTCATCGAGTTTGTCTTTATCTGGCCCTTCAACAGCTACAACAAGGACAGGGACGATAGATGGCACTTTGGAAACAGGCTCATCGGGTTCTATCAGCATTTCTTCTTCCAATACACCGACCGTCACTTTTAGCTCCACAGGTATTTTCAATTATGGCAGCACTGCCACAGCAGGCATTGTCAACAGTGGTTCAACTTCAACCTTAGTCTGGTCCAATGGCTCTACACTCAATCATTTAAGAACGGGCGGCGGAACTATTCTGCCAACAGGTACTTATAACACGGGTTCAAATGTGAACGTTGGTACTTCTGGCGCACCTGTCACTTCGCTTTCTTTTTCACCCAATACCTCTTTTAACTCAAATGTCAATATGTATGTGAATTTGAGTTCAACTACTTCTATCTCCCTCAGTGGTGCTTCTGTATTCGGTGGTGCGTGGAATATCACATCTACAGGAGCAGGCAGGGTTCGTTTTTCTGGTAGTAGTACCAATACGTGGACTTTTAGTAATCAAGTCGTTGTAAGTTGTACCAATACAGCATCTGGTATCGAATTAAGTACGGCTTCTTCTTCTGGCACTGCACCCACTTATAGTTTCAATGCAACAACATCTCCTTCATTGAGTGTCACAGGCGGGGCTTTGGCACAACAAGCCACAACAGGAACAACGGCGGGCTTCACAAATGTAAATATTGCCAAAGGTTTGACAATTGGCGACAACGGCTCTATTGTAGGTAATACCAATACAGGTGCGGTACTGTCGGGTGATTTTCAAATCAATATCAACGGTGGTGATGTGAGTTTCGGAACAGGCACAACCCTTTCTGGAATGAATCCAAGTACAGCCAATAACGGAACAAGCAAAACACAATTGAGTTTTTTAGGTACAGGCGCGCAATCATACACCCCCTCAGTAACAACAACGGGTAGAACAACTCTTGTCGTCAATAAAGGCTCTGGCGATTTAACCTTGCAGACAAGAAACTTCAATACCTCTAATATTACTTTGACTGCTGGAAAGCTGATAGCCAATACGCTTAATATCGTTGTTGAACCGACTTCAACGGCTACCACAATCGGTCTTGCCAGCGGTAGTAAAACAAGTAATTCTTGGATTGTATTGACAACAGGTAAGCTTACGATTAATAAAATAGGTACAGGTGGCAAACGTTTTCCTATTGGTGTTGGCACAGGCACTAATGACTATACAGGCGTACAGATATACGGTGCAAGTGGTACGAACAACGCCACAACTGGCAACAACAATATCACGGTCGGTGTCACTTCGGGTATCTCGCCTGCTGGTACAAATCCTGAAAAACAGATTCAACTCACATGGGACATCGCTCGTTCAAATACCAGTTTGAATATTGACGTTGATTTTGCTTTTGACGATGCTAAAGCTGGTGCTTCTTGTTCACCTTCTTCCCCAATGACTGTTTCAAGATACAATGGCTCTGCGTGGGCAACGGCTTTAGGGACAACAGTCACAGGTATTACACCAACAACAGGTGCGGGCACACATGGAACAGATAGAATTGTCAGTGCCTTTGGTATCAGTGCGACTTCTGCTTTTGCCGTAGGCAATGAGGCTGTCCTCCCTCTCGAATTCCTCGCCATCAATGCCAAAGCAGAAAATACTAAAAACAGAATAGATTGGACGACGGCTTATGAGGAAAATATCAAAAGCTTTAGCATCGAACGTCTTGAAAACAACACGACTTGGACAAGCATAGGCACTCAAGTAGCCACAGGCGGTTCTAAAACAACACATTATTCTTTCTACGACAATACCCCCTCAGTATTGAGCTATTATCGCATCAAAAGTGTTGATGAGGCGGGTAAAGAACTGCTCTCCAAAGTGGTAGCGGTCAAACGCACAGGTGGCTCGTTTGCCCTTGTGGCCGTCTCTCCTGTACCAACTACTGAGGGGGTCACTGTGGATGTCAGTGTTCTTAAAGATACTCGCTTGACAGTGACTGTGACTGATGTTGTCGGTAGGGTTGTAAAGACAAATGCCCAAAATCTTGTCGAAGGGAACAGCCGTTTTTATCTTGATTTGAGTTCTTTGACGCAAGGTGTTTATATGCTCCATCTGACAGAGGGCAATCAGAGTCAAGTACAACGCATCGTGAAACAATAATCTACCTAAATGATGCAATGCCTTGTATCAGACCCCAAACTTTTGGGGAATTGATACAAGGTATGTTTTGAAATTTATTCAATCAACCACTTATTTTAAGCCAAATCACAATCAAATTCACCGAATTTATTCATTTAATTTATTCAATTATGAAAAGAATCTTCTTACTCTGTTTTATGCTTACAGCAGTTTTCTTCGACGCTTATGCTGCAGTTTACACATGGACATGGACAGGCAATGCGGGTGATGGCGTTTTCACCAATTCGAGCAACTGGTCTATTTCTCCCGGTGCAGATGCCAATACAGCCGCTATGGGTTTTCCGCGCAATTTGTCGGGTAATACTTCCAATATTGTTTTCAATGGCAGTGCGACCATCAATACTTTACCATCTTCCGATTTTTATGTTGACCGTATGGACATCAATAGTGGTACAGTAGATTTCAACAATAATGGTTTCAAGATTCTCATGGGTTTCAATGGGACGGGTTTGTTCATCGGCAGTGGTGGAAGGCTCAATATCAATGGCACGCTTGGCTTTACTCTATCTCTTGAATCGGCTTCTAACAATTCTACCATCAGTGGTACACTGGATTTGGCGGGAACAGGCTCGTCTGCCAATGCACCCAAATTGCAAAGAGCTTCTACTTTTGTTAACCCTGTTTTAACAGTGGCAAGCGGTGGCAAAATTATTTTGTCAGGCACCAATGCACAAGTTACTACTACAAATAGCAATGTTCTGAAATTCCAATCGGGCGCATCGTTTGAAGTGACACGTGAAGGGGGTACAATCCCTGGTGCTAATTATCAAAGTGGTTCAACCATCCGCATTATGAAAGTGGGCGGTAGTAATCGTGTGACTTTGCCTGCGTTCACAACTAATAGTTTTACTGGTGACAACACGGCGATTTATGGCGGCGATATTGAATTTGACGCTGGAAATAGTTCATCAGGTCAAGGCGGTAGCCCCAATCAAGTGAGTTTGAATGCTTATACCAATAGTTTTACAGGCACTATTTATATGAAAAGTGGCTACCTCAAACTATTAGGTGCAGGTCTGAACGGCGGTGTTTTTGGTGCATTTAATGTATCGGGCGGCACTATCGAGATATTGCCCAACAGCACCAACTCAACATCAACTATCAACGGTGATTTGACAATTTCGGCAGGTACTTTCAATGTCAATACAGGTACGAATACGATGACTTTTAATGTCAACGGTCAGGTGGTACAATCAGGTGGCATTCTCGATTTAGCGACCAGTTCTGCTATTGGTATCATTAATCTTTCTGGCAATCTCAATCAGACAAATGGTACGTTGACTGAAAGTGGTTCAAGTGGCACCTCGACGGCTGCACCACGCATCGTATTCAAAGGCACATCACTTCAAACAATGAATTTAAGTGGTACTGTTTCTGGTGACAAATTGATGATTACCATTGACAACAACAACAACCATGTCAATTTATTGAGTACTGTCACATTGCCATACCGCATTCAATGTGCCACAGGCGACTTAAACCTCGGAGCTAACAATCTGACCGTGACAGACTTGGCTCTTGGTAGCCGTTCGGGCGGCAGTATTGTGACCAATGGTACAGGTACACTGACCCTCAAAAACGTCGGTACAGGTTTGAATGGTAAAGATTTTCCTGTCGCTACCTCTAATAGCAGTCACGATGCTGTGTTTATCACAAATGCAAGCGGTACATCCGATTTTACGGTCAAAGTAAGTACAACCATCAATCCTGTTGCCAATTTGAATACAGCAAATGCCTTACCTCGCCAATGGGACATCACTTCTACCAGTGCTGGTGCTAATTTGGAATTTGACCCAGACCCTTCGGCTGGTACACAAACCAACCCTAAAGTCATCAATCAATATCTAAGTAGTGCATGGACACCCTCATCAGCTGCCGCAGGTGTCAACCAAGGCTATCCATACGCTGCGGATTTTACATCATTCAGTTCTTTTGTTGTCGGAACAACAAGTGCGATTCCTGTTGAGTTGGTTAGTTTTTCAGCTACGGCCAAAGACAAAAGCAATCTCATCACTTGGACAACAGCCACAGAGCGCAATGTGTCTCATTTTCTTATCGAACGCTCAACAAACGGGCATACAGGTTGGGAGAAACTAACTGATACACAAGCAAAAGGTTATTCGCAAGGACAAATCAACTATTCTGTCAGCGATGAGACCCCCCTCAGTATCAGCTACTATCGTTTGGTCACGATTGACTTCGATGGCACAGAACAAATATCTAAAACCGTTGCGGTCAATCGTGCCTTGAAAACATTAAAAATCAACAAAGTATCACCCCAGCCCATCAGTGATGAAACGATGACCCTCGACTTCCAAAGCAATGGCGGAGATGTTCAAGTGTTATTAAACGACATGACAGGTAAGCAGATTTTGAGTTCTAAAATCACAACTTACGCAGGTCAAAACATCGTGTCAATACCCCTCAGTAATATGGCCAAAGGGGTTTATTTTGTAACACTGAACGATGGTCGCACAGCTATAACTGAGAAAATAATCAAACAATAATCTTGAGTTGTTTCTGCATAAGTCAATTGTTGGTTGTTGTGTATTAAAAATGACACAACAGCCAACAAACCACAATTCTTGTCTGATACAACAGCTCTCAACTTCATTTTACATGAAAAAAGAACTATGTTTATTAATCGCCTTGCTTTGCACAACAGTGTCTCTTGCGGCACAAAAAACCGCCACATTCTTTCAAAAAACCTATAAATCCAATGTTGATACGGCAGCTTTGACTTTTCAATCCGTTGCTCGTACGACGGATGGTGGCTATGCCTTGATGGGTAATTATCAAAACGCCACTAATAATGGCGACATGATGGTTATTCGTACCGACTCTTTGGGTAATGTCGCTTGGACTTTTGATTTTGCAAGTGATACCATCGAAAGTGCCACAGGTATTCGCCAAACCCTCGATGGCGGTTTTGTTATCTGCGGTTGGAATTCATCGCCTGTTGATTTTACCAAAGGAGAGATGTTGTTAGCCAAAGTAGATGCTTCAGGTGCTTTGAAATGGTCAACACAATTCGGCGGTAGTGATGTGGACGAAGCTGGCGATGTTGCTGTTCTGAACAGCGGCGATATTGTCGTGGCAGGTCGTTCGCCAGAGGTGGTTGGTGGTGCTTTCAGTGCCTATTTCCTCCTAACAAGAGCCAATGGTGTACCTGAAAACGGTCAATTTATCCGTTTTGGCACAGCCGCTTCCACATTTAGTTCGATTGATAAAACCTTAGATGGTGGCTCTATCGCATCTGG
This sequence comes from Saprospiraceae bacterium, assembly GCA_016787525.1. Taxonomy (GTDB): domain Bacteria; phylum Bacteroidota; class Bacteroidia; order Chitinophagales; family Saprospiraceae; genus JAAFJT01. Next base: position 7,567 of record JAEUUP010000102.1, read on the forward strand.
TTATACAGGTACTTTTTTGCAAAGAACAGGTTTCGATGCCATGATTGTCAAATTCAACAATCAAGGAGCGATACAATGGGGTAAACGTTATGCGACCGCTGGCACGCAATTCAGTTCCACCATTCGCCAGACCCGCGACACAGGTTATATTCTCATCGGTCAACAAGCCGTCACACAACCCAATGGCTCAGTGCCGCAAACCTTTTATGTCATCAAAACCAAAGCCAACGGCGACACTTTATGGTGCAAATCATTCGATACAGGTAAGTTTGAATTTGCCAGAAGTGTTACAGAAGTCAGCGATGGTTATATTATTTCGGGTTATACAACCACAGGTATTGATACCGTCCGTTATCGCAACCAAGCGGGCGTTGATACTTTTGCCATTCAAGACAGACAAACCGCATTTGCTATGAAATTGGATCGCTCAGGCGTGTTTAAATGGGGAAAACTGTACGGCGATTCGACACGCACCAGTCGCCTTTACAGCAGCACTTTGGCTTATGATGGCGGTGTCACTTTAGTCGGCGAGACATTTGGTTATGGTCACAGATACGGTGCTGGCTTTGTAGTGCATATTGACAGAGAGGGCAATATTGGTGCTGGTACAGGTTGCCAAATCCGCAATTTAGCTTTCACATCTGGGTCTTTTGTCGTAACCGACTCTTCCAATGTTGTCTCTATCGAAGCAGGTGAGGAAAAAGTCAGCAATCTCAGAAAAGCGGCAATTACGATTATCAAAACAGATATTTGTAGTGGTACAGGTCTCAATACAGATGTTGCCGATTACCATTTGCCTGACAATACTGTGCAACTATTTCCGAATCCTACCCGCAATCAATTGACCGTTCAAATCAATGAAGAGGCGTTCGGGACTCAACCCGCTACCATTCGTATTTACGATGCTGTTGGTCGTTTGAAACACACCGAAAAAACAATAAATGACAGAGTTGACATCAATGTGTCTCACTATGCTTCGGGTATTTACTTCTTGCGTATGGAACAAAATGGTAAGTTTCTGGTCAAAAAGTTTATTGTTGAATAAAAAACAGACCCCCTCAGTATAGAATCGTTTTTTAAAAGATGATGTCGTACATCCTAAACAATGTTTGAAAGGTAATAAATTCTTTTCATATATTTTTTGATTTTAAGTGAATAACAAACGAAAGTTTGGTATTCACTTTTTTTTTACAGAATACTGAGGGGGGCAACGGCTTCTTTTTGTTTCTTTGCTTTACTTTTATGAATCAAATATCCATTCAAAAAATTATGACACATCTAAATTTATCAGCCAAAAAGCACACTTACGATGCCATCGTCATCGGTTCAGGTATCAGTGGCGGCTGGGCAGCAAAGGAATTGACAGAAAAAGGCATGAAAACACTCATGCTCGATAGAGGCAAACCATTGGAACACGTCACAGGCTACGGTGAAGCCAATCTCGACCCGTGGGCATACGAGCATCGAGAACGCCGCACCATAGAAGAAGCCAAAGATTATTATATTCAGATGCGTAAACCGTATTTTTCGGAGCGCACAAAAGGTTATTGGTTCAAAGATGCAGATGCGCCTTACACCGAAACCAAACGATTCGACTGGTTCAGACCGAGTAGGGTCGGCGGTAAGTCGCTTTTGTGGGGGCGGCAATGCTATCGCTTGGGTGACATAGATTTTGAAGCCAATGTCAAAGACGGTTTGGGTGCTGATTGGCCCGTTCGTTACAAAGATTTAGAAAAATGGTACGATTATGTCGAAAGATTTGTAGGTATTTCAGGTGAAAACTTGGATTTAGACCATTTCCCGAATCAACAACTGTTGCCTCCGATGGATTTAAACATCGTCGAAAAGTCGGTGAAAGTACAGCTTGAGAAAAAGTTTGCAGGACGTTATTTGACCATCGGTCGCGTGGCTAATTTGACTCAAGCACACAATGGACGCAGTGCTTGCAATTACAGAAACATGTGCATGAATGGTTGCCCATACAGTGCTTATTTTTCTTCTCAATCCAGCACTTTGCCTGCGGCGATGGCAACTAAGAAATTAACCCTGCGTCCGCAATCTATTGTCAACTCCATTCTATACGATGCTAAAAAAAATAGAGCCAAAGGCGTATTGGTCATAGACAGCGAAACAGGCGAAAGGCATGAATTTTATGCCAAAATCATCTTTGTTTGCGCTTCAACCATAGGTTCGACATGGCTTTTGCTCAATTCTAAGACCCCTCAGTATCCCAATGGGTTGGGCAATAGTTCGGGCGTTTTGGGGCATTATTTGATGGATCATCAATCGCAAATTGGTGCATTTGGCACGATGGAAGGGTTTGAAGACAAATATTTATTTGGCAGACGACCCAATGGTCTTTACATTCCACGTTATCGCAATATTGGCGACGACAAACAGAAATATGCTCGTGGCTATGGTTTTCAAGGTGGGGCCAGTCGTCAAGGTTGGCAGCGCGTACTGAACGAATCGGGTTTTGGAGAAGACTTAAAAAATCGGGCAACTGAGCCTGGGCAATGGTCTGTCGGTTTATACTCTTTTGGGGAGTGTTTGCCCTACTTTGAGAATAAAATGACGCTCAACACGCAGCTTTTAGACAAATGGGGACAACCGACTATCACATTTGATGCTGAATTCAAAGAAAATGAGCGTTTGATGAAGCAAGACATGAAAAATGATTCAGTGGAAATGCTCGCAGCCGTCGGTTGCAAAGACATTAGACCTTACGATAATAATGCGGTACTCGGTGGCAGCATTCACGAGATGGGAACAGCGCGAATGGGCAAAGACCCCAAACAATCCGTCCTCAATGCCTTCAATCAAATGCACGACTGTAAAAACGTTTTTGTGACAGATGGTTCTGCGATGGTCTCCAGTAGTTGTGTCAATCCGTCGCTGACTTATATGGCTTTGACGGCGCGTGCTGTTTACTACGCTTTGGGGCAAATGAAAAAAGGTGAAATCTGAAGCAGGTAAAAGCCATTCAACATCGGTTTTATAATTCTAAAAGCCTTTGTACTAAAAAGCCTTTGTCTTTGTACTTAAAACTCAGTCATGGAAATCATCATCATTGGTATTGTAGCTGCTCTTGCTTCGCTGCTGACTTTTTTTTCAGGTTTTGGTTTAGGTACGATTCTTACGCCGACTCTGATTCTGTTCTTTCCCGTGGACATAGCCATTGCTTTATCGGGCATCGTTCATTTGCTCAACAATCTTTTCAAAATGGTTTTAGTTGGCAAACATGTAGATTGGCGTGTCGCTTTCAGATTCGGTTTACCTGCCGTTGTCGGCGCATTTTTGGGCGCAGCGTTCTTATTGTATTTACCCAACGCGTCAATTGTTTATACTTATCACTTGGGTCAAAAACAATGCGACATCACCTATTTAAAAATGCTGATGGCTTGCTTGATGGTCTTTTTTGCTTTGTTTGAACTCGTCCCCGCTTTAAAGAAATGGCAGTTTGATGACAATAAACTCTTAATCGGTGGTTTTGCAAGCGGTTTTTTCGGTGGTTTATCGGGCAATCAAGGGGCATTGCGGAGCGCATTTTTATTAAAAACGGGCTTGAAAAAAGAGGCTTTTATCGCAACAGGTGTCGTATTGGCGTGTTTTATTGATATAACTCGATTGAGCGTGTATTTCAGTCGCATGAAGCAGATTCATTTTCAAGAAAATGGCTTGTTGCTCACTGTGGCGGTTCTTTCGGCTTTTGTTGGCGCATATTTTGGCAATAAAGCCTTGAAAAAAGTAACTTTGCGCTTCGTTCAAAACGCTGTAATCATCATGATTTTTGTTTTAGCAATGCTACTTGGTTTAGGCGTGATTTAATTTAATTCGTAATCTTCATTCAAATGACCATTCCATTCTATAAATATCAAGGCACAGGCAATGATTTTGTCATGATTGACCAACGTGACACCCAATATTTGAAAAAAACAGACACAGACATCATTCGTCAGCTCTGCGACCGCCGTTTTGGCATCGGAGGCGATGGATTGATGTTTTTGCAGCGCAAAGAGGGCTATGACTTTGAGATGGTGTATTTCAATGCCGACGGTACTGAGGGGTCTATGTGTGGCAATGGTGGGCGTTGCCTCACTGCTTTTGCTCATTTTCTCGGTGTCTTTACAGAAAAATGCACATTTTTGGCGATTGACGGCGACCATGAAGCCGTTGTGCGTGGCTCTGTCAACAATCCGCAGTTGGGTACGTCGCTTTGGGTCGAATTAAAAATGATTGATGTACCTCAAAAAGGCATCGAACAAGGCAACGACTACTTTTTAATGAACACAGGTTCGCCGCATTATGTGGTTTTTGTCGAAGACTTAACGGACATCAACGTTTATGACAACGGTCGCGCGATTCGCTATTCCGAACGCTTTGCAAAAGAAGGTGTCAATGTCAATTTCGTAGAAAAAACACAGTTTACGACCTTGAAAGGCAGCGAAGAACAGGGTATCGAAGTCGCTACCTACGAACGTGGTGTGGAAGATGAGACTTTCTCGTGTGGTACGGGCGTGACTGCGGCGGCGATTTCTTATTTTTTAAACAATGGTGCAAAAACAGAAGTGCCTATCAAAACTAAAGGCGGTCAGTTAGAGGTCAAATTCACCAAAAATACTGTCCAAAGGACTCCTATGGAGAGTGGGGTGTTTGAAAACGTCTGGTTGTGTGGGCCTGCGACACGAGTTTTTGGCGGGAGCATCGAGATTTAGCTTTTTAAGGCATACAGAATTGATAAGAAGCAGGCTGCAAGACAATTTTATCCTCACAAAAGACGTATATTCGAAGCAATTATGAAACTTACATCTTTACCCGAAGAGTCGCACCATACAACCGCATACAAATGTCCGTGTTGTGGTCAAACCTACGATGAGTTACCTCTTTGTTTTGGTTCTGATAAACCAGATTACTACTACGCAATTCCTACCGATGAAAGAGAAAAGAGGATTGAGCTAAAGGAAAGCCTGTGTGTCGTTGATGAAGAGCATTTTTTTCATAGATGCAGATTGATTATTCCAATCATTGACTATCCAGAGGACTTAATTTTTAATGTTTGGGCTTCTATTAGTGAAGACAACTTTTGGATTAGAATGGATTTGTGGGGAAACCCCAATCGTACACAACAAAATCCTTATTTTGGTTGGTTGCAGACCCTTGTGCCGACTTATGGAGAGACATTAAATATAAAAACACTTGCTTTTGAACAGGAAGTAGGACATATTCCACACATAAAAGTGGTGGAGGAGAATCATGCTTTGACGATAGACCAAGAGAAGGGCATTACTTATGAAAAAGCACTTGATATAGTTGACAAAATATTAAGCGAAGCCCACAGTTGAGAACAAAACCGCTATTCCTTCTCTGAATTTGCCTCGCTTTGTTTCTGAAAATCAGTAATAATCTGATTCACACGCTCAATCGGCAAGTCCAGAAGGTTGGATATCATATTAGATTCGATGCCTTTTTGCCAAAGTTTCAAGACACTATTTATTATACCTCTTTCAATCCCTTTCTCAACGCCGCGTTCCTCGGCTACTTCAAACATTGTTTTCCGTGTGTTGACCATATTGTTATCTAAGTTTTGTTCTACAATATCATTAAAAACATCTGGTTCTAATTCTGACCGTCTTTCCATGTATTCTAAGAGCATTTTGAAGAACTCTTGAAAAACATAGTCTATTGGTAATCTTTCTACAAATTTAAGGGCTTTTCTCATATCTTTTTGGAAAAAGTTTTTCCTGTGCGCATTCTTTAAAGTCAGAAAAGCGGCTCTCAGTACGCCCAAATCCACCATTTCGGCTATTTCTTCTTCCGTAGTGGCTTGAATATCAATGATGATGTATTTCGGATGCGGTATAAATGCCAATATTTCGGCTGGTAAAAAGGGTTCAAACTCTTCATAAAGCAGTTTTTTTGACCATTTTGTTGCGCCATGGTATATCAAAATGGGAATAACGATGCTTGGCGAGCGTTTGTTCTTCTTATCTGAGCTGATGATGGCATAGCGATAACGTTCTTGCTGGCTTTCGATGGGTTCGTAAGGCTTGTGGCTTTTGTGTTCCCACAGAAAACAAAACCGAAAAACGGGTAAATCGGGTCGGTTGCGAATGTTTTCGGGTAGTTCTTCGATTTTCAACGCACATTCGTGGATACTGTCAGAGTATTGGGTCAATAGTTTATTGTCAATATGCGTTTCTGAGAGCAATTTGAGCGTCGAAAAGTCCACGTACCGCTGCATACTGAGGGGTAGGTAGCGATGAAGAAGCAATAAGGTCAATTCATCAAGGCTCAAAATGCCTTTTATGAAAATATCGTGGTCTCTATTCGGTTGTTTTCTCGGTTTGGACATAGTTGTTTACCTTGAGTTTCGTTTGAAAAGCGAAAGTAAACAAGGTATGCGTCTTTTCTCAAGTTTTTTGTTGAAAAGTGTCTTTTTATTTTATCGGCTGACGGTAAGATTGTAAGTTTATGTCGCTATTTTCTTCAAGTTTACAGGACATCAATACTGCATCGCAATGAAAAACAACTTATTCCCACTCGTTCTATTCATTTCCCTTTGTGCTTTGCCTATTTGCGCTCAAAAATTAACAGTTGAGACGCTCAAAACCCACATCCAAGACCGTCTTGCGACCGTTGAGGGGGCTTTTGCTGTGGCTTTTAAGGATTTAAAGACGGGGCAAACCTTTTTTTTGAACGAAAAAGAGAGTTTTCATGCGGCGAGTACGATGAAAACGCCTGTTATGATTGAAGTTTTTAAACAAGCCAAAGCGGGCGTTTTCAAATTGACGGACTCGATACCCTTGAAAAACGAGTTTAAGAGCATTGTTGATGGTAGTTTGTTCAGTTTGAATATTGCGGACGACAGTGCGGACAGTATTTACAACCAAATTGGCAAAAAAATGACCGTTTATGATTTGACTTACCAAATGATTATCCGCAGCAGCAACTTGGCTACCAATATTTTGATTGATTTGGTGGGCGCGAAGAACGCGAATGCGACTATGCGCCTTTTTGGGGCCAACGACATTCAGGTACTGAGGGGGGTAGAGGACACAAAAGCCTTTAACTTGGGTCTCAATAACACCGTAACGGCTTATGACTTGATGTTGATTTATGAAAAAATAGCCCAACACAAAGCCATCAGCCGCAAAGCCTCGAAAGAAATGATAAAAATACTGCTTGATCAAAATTTTAACTCCGTCATTCCCGCCAAATTACCTAAAACGGTCAAAGTGGCGCACAAAACGGGCAGTATCACGGGCGTTCAGAACGATTCGGGCATTGTTTATTTGCCCGATGGACGCAAATATGTGGTCGTTTTGTTGTCCAAGAAGCTGACTGATGCGAAACTTGGTGTCGCAGCCTTGTCTGATGTCTCGGAATTGTTGTATCAATACGCCACTCAGTAATCAACAGCCCTCAAACAGTCGCAAAACCCTCTTGGCTTGCCAATCTTGTACCCGTGCTGGTTTGAGAATTAAGTCATCACCATTCTTGCAGAACTTAAAAATCTCGGACAATTGGACCCGATACAGTTGTTTGTTGAAAAAAGGCATCTTTTTGTCCATCACAAACTCTCCATTGCGGCGAATGAAGACATAGAACGGGATGGCTTGTGCATCTTTTGCCGAAAGATTGCCTTTTACGATTTTTAACTCGCCTTTGCTGTACAGACCAAAGTTCTTATAATTCAATACTGCGCCATCCAAGAGGAGGGGATTGGTGACAAAATGCGTGGCTTTGGTGACATAATTGGGTTCAAATTCATTGTCTCTTTGGACTTCGAGGTTTTGTTTCTGTTCTTTGAAGAAACTCAGCAAAGTAAACTTGCTGTTGTAAGCCATATAGAACTCCAAATTCTGTCCTATTGCGCTATTGAAGCATAGAGTTAGACCTACTACGATGAGAACGAAGGATTTTTTAGTTGTCATTACGGATATGTTTTAAAAAATGATGAATAATTAATTTTCGCAAACAAAACTACGGACAGACCCCTCAGTATTGCACCCAAAAAGTGTAAAAGAGTGTAAATCAAATGTAAAATACACCTTAGCTTTGTCAAAACATCTAACTTTGACACATGAGTCAGAAAATAAACCGTTTCATTATTGTCCCGATTGTTTTTGTTTGTTTGGGTTGTGGCACTTTGTACGCCATTATGCAGCAGCAAGGTGCTAAAAATGAGCAGCACAATCTCTCGCAACGCATCAATTTGGCTTTGCGTCGCACAGCGCATCTCTTGTTGCAGCAAGCAGGCGATTCGACTTCGACGATTGCGCCAATCCAACAGACCGATGAGAACGCTTATCGCGTCAATCTTCATCATGCGTTCAACTACGACAGCTTACCTGCCTTTTTGCAAAGCAGTTTAGATGTGTTTGAGGTGAAAAACAGTTACGATGTGGCTGTTGTTGGCTGCGAAACGGGCTTATTGGTCTTGGGTTATTCCCAACATGACGTGTCGAATAAAGAAAATCTGCCTTGCACAGGGCGCGAACAAAAGCAGGAGTGTCTGAATTTTTCAGTCGTCTTCAAAGACCCCTCTCTAATGGAGTCCTTTCGGACAGTATCAGCGGCTCGTTTTGTGTCTCAAAATGTTTTTGGCTTTGTTCTACTCCTCGTGGCAACCGCTTTGGGTTTTTATTTTGGTAAAAACCATCTGAAAAAGACGCAAATACCCGAAAAATCCACCAATTTTGAGCCAATACAGCCAGAACCAGAGCTGCCTCAGCCGCACGTCAAAGCCATTGGCGCATCTCTATTCGATGCCAAAAAGCAAACGTGGACGACCCACGGCATCGAACAGCCTTTGACTTTCCAAGAAACCCAATTACTGCACCTATTTTGCGAACATCCCAACGAATTGCTCGACCGAGACACGATTTTAAAGTCTGTTTGGGGCGACGATGGCGTTTTGATTACCCGCAGCGTGGATGTTTTTGTGTCGCGTTTGCGCAAAATCATCAAATCCGATACTTCCTTAAAGATTGCAAACGTGCATGGGCGCGGCTATCGGCTCGATGTCTTGAATCAAATCTAAATCTAGGTCAAAGAGGAGTCGTATCGGATGTTACAACAAAAGAAATCGTTGTGAAAACAAGATTTTGGCTTTGAATTGTGTTGATTCTACGAATCAATAGGACTGTTTTGGACTGTTCTGTTATAAATATGTTGTCGCTGACGCGACAAAAGCTTGTTCGCACCTAATGTCGCGTCAGCGACAACATATTTATAACAGGATAAGCTAAGGATGTCCCTTTGATTCGTAGAATCAACATCTTATAAACGCATAAGAATGGCTTAAATAGGCATTTGTGGGCTGAAATAGTTTGTTGCAATAAGTGATGAGCCGAAGAATGAACGAACTTTCGGGAGAAATGCTCGAGTTGAGTCGAAGGAACGAGGAACTTTCGGGAGAAACGCTCGAGTTGGGTCGAAGGAACGAGGAATTTTCGGAAGAAACCGTCGAGTTGACGAGGCATATTTTCTGTGAAAAGAAGATTTATGTTAGGAAAAAGAGGATTTTGAGTCAATATTTAGCGGATTTCTTGTTTTAAATTTGATATTTGTCCTATATTTGATAATGAGTCTCAATTTTCAGCCCATTTCACCTTAAAAATCGCCAACTATGACAATACCCAATATCAAAAATGCCTTAGTCGTTTCGTTTTTTCTATCGTTTCCCCACATAATGTTTTCCCAATTGCAAAAAGGAACACAAAACTTCGATGGCGAACTTTCCTACGACAAATACAATATTACGGCTTTCAACATACACTCATCGCATGTAGCATTTACGCCTACTTACGGCGTTTTTTTATCCGATAAATTCTTATTATCGGGTAGATTTTCAGCTTATTTCAATAAATACAATCGAAGAAACAACGATCGCAACATAGGTTTGAACCTTTGGGCACGTTACTACATCAATCCGAAGAAAAAATGGCGTTTTTTTGGACAAGTCGGGCTGGGTTTCAATCAATATGTCGAAATGAAAAAACACCCATCTTTTCAAAATGACATCGTATCAGGTCTGAATTACCATATTTATATCGGTGCGAATCGTTTCCTCAACGATGAAATTGCTGTCGAAGCTCGTTTGGGCTTTGGAAACACCTTAGATTTCAATTATAATCAAATAACAGACGTACCAACCGTCAAAGGTAGTTCTGGCATTTATATAGGTTTGAATAATTTTGTAACAAACCCAAAGGATAACGACTATACAGGCTTGACAGCGAAGAATAGAAAAGTAATCGGAGGCTCTTTGGCGTTCAATGTGAGCTTTCCATATTCGTTTGATGCGTTTCTCATACTCGATGCCGACTATGGTGTCTTCGTCGCAGAACATTTATTGTTGGGAGGACACTTAAATGTCACTAAAACATCCGAAATAGAGCAAACAGAAGTCGCTACTTACTTTCAATATTTCGTACCCGTTTCCAAATGCTTCCTATTTCAGATGAAAGCGCAAGCAGGATTGATTTATTCTTCACCACAAGAACCTGACCGCAGGGTCTTTTATGGCAAAGTCGGCTTAGGCGGTCTCTATTTCATCAGTAAAAAGGTGGCTATCAATGCAGATGCGCTAAGTTTCAGCCAAAACAACTATCGTTTGCAGAATTATAAATTAGGACATCTGAGTTCAAACCTCCGTTTGCTCTATTTTTTAAAATAAAAAGAGATGCCCTCTCTCAAAGGAGTCCTTCAGACAGTATTTTCTAACACTTTAAAACTCAAATCAATGACATTTACTCAAAAAACAAGAAAGTTCTTTATTTTAGGATTGTTTTCCCTTGCGGTCACTTGCCTATTTGCTCAAGAAAAAGACACAACCATTTATCCTCTTGCAGCTGTCGAAGCCAAACCGCTTTATGAAGGCAAAGCCGACTCCGCTATTTATAGAGCGATTGGTCGCAATTTGCGAATGCCTATGAGTGTTCGTTATGAAGTCGGAACGGTTGGTCGCGTTTATATCAATTTTGTGGTTGATGAGCAAGGAACATTAGAACCAAACTCTGTTAGACTCTTAATGTTCGAGCCTGCCCCAACAGCCAAGAACCCAAAACCCAAACGGGTGATTGATGAAAAGCTACTGACCGCTGTTCAGATAGATTGTGTCGTAGAATCCAAGCGTGTGATAGGCTTATTGACCAACTGGACACCTGCTAAAATAGGCGGAAAAGGAGTCAGATGCACAATGACGCTGCCGATTTCTTTCAAAAATGAAGGGACTATCATCCAACGATGAGCTGCCCCCCCTCAGTATCTTGCATCTCATTCTTTTGCTGTATGTTCAAATGGGTTTTCGGTCAAGTGTGATTGGCTTTATACCTTTATCGCCACAGAAAACGGAGAGAAATACGGTATTCACGTCTCGGATTGGGATAAAAACGGATGACTTGATAGTCGGTATTGAACACATTGGTTACTGCCAAACGAATATCCGTTTTGAATGACCATACTGAGGGGGTCGCACCGACAGAAAAATCTGCCAAAGAGAAGCCATTTGTCCAGTTGGACTTATCAATTGCACCAAATCGGCGGCTTGATGCGGTTTGTTGCCATGAAGCATAGATTTTTTTATACTGAATCCAGCCACTCACGCTGCCTTTGTGGGCAGGAACGAATAATTGCACGTTGCCGAGACCGTCGGTAGCGTGAACGAATTGATAATTTGCATTGATTTTATAGTCAAAAAGGCGGTTTGTGCCTTTAACACTCGTTAATACCTCCAAACCACGCGATAGAAAGCGATTCACATTTGTAGGTCGCCACACACCGTTGTTTTGGGGTTGCCAAACGATGCGATTTTTCATATCAATATCGAAGAAAGTGAGGTGTGTTTGCCATTTTTGACTTGCCTTTCCCATTTTTAGGCTCAAACCCAATTCTTTTGACCAACCTTTTTCGGTTTCTAATTGTGGATTGCCGATTTCTGCCCAATACAAATCGTTGAAACTCGGTAGATTGACATTGCGAGACAATGACCCCCTCAGTATCAGAGGCGATACGGTCGAGTTTTCAGCCTTTTTAGGCATTTCTGAATTAGTTGTTTTTGAAGTAAAAAACTCAAACAACTTTTTTTCAAAACCCAAAGCGAAAGTTGTGGGTTGCCATTGCTGGGCAGCGTATTCCTGTCGCACATTAGCGGTGAAAACAGCCCAATTTGTCGCCCAAGAGTCGTTGATGAACACGGCAAAACGCGTCCTTTCATGATTTTGCAGATAGTTTGAGTTGTTTGACACATCTTTTGTGGCATTCAATCCCGCACGGAATCGGTGTTTTTCAGAAAAATCGTGGTTCAGTTCCATTTCCCCAATCCACGACTGACAATTGTTGCGGCTGTTTTTGATAACATCGGATTCATAATGGTTTTTATCAAAAACAAATGCCCCCCTCAGTTTGAAATAAGTCTTTTTGAAGAAATGCGTCCATTCATTCACCAAGCGATTAGCCGAATCTTGATACATAGCATTGTCATTTCGAGCCGTCATGGTCGGTGTGACTTCGCGATTATTGCTGCTACGCCAATAGTTTATCTTCAAAAAGTCGTTGGGCGTTAATTCTGCAAAGATATTAGCCGTAATGTTTTGCATTTTATAAGCCGCATTTTGAGCGCGTTGCAGTGGTTGCCCAATATCAGCCGTATTTCGGAACAAAAAATCATTTTCTGCCGCTTGTTGCGCCCATCGCACAGAGCCACTTATCTTATTTTGGCTGTAATTCACCAGACCATCCCAACTCTGAAAGCCAAAACTGCCTTGTGCATATGCCATTTGAGCCTGAAAACCTTGTGTTTTGGGCTTTTCATTGTCCAAATAGATGACACCACCGATTGCACCCGACCCAAACAGCGCGGAATTGCCGCCCAATTTGACATCAATGCGTTGCACAGCACCCATATCGAGCAAAGCCATGTCGTTCAAGCCATTCAAAGGGTTTTGGATATTGATGCCATTCCACAAAACGGCGGTGTGATTGGCTGCCATGCCGCGTGTTGCCACACTTGCCAAACCTGAACCATAAGTACGGATACTGAGGGGGGTCTCTGATTGCAAAAAGTCATTAAGTTGCCTCGATGTGTAGAAACTGAGCGTTTGACTATCGCTTTGCCATTGGGTTTGACCTATCGAGAAGCGGTTGAAACGCTGCGCAGTGATTTCGGCAGAAGGCAAATGTCGGATAGAATCGTTCTGAGCCTGCATTTTATGCTCAGAAAAGAAGAGAATTAGTATAGAAAGAACAAAAATAGGATGAGAGGACTGGGGAAATACGCCCATTCGATAAGCCAAAGAAGTAAAACGCTCTTTCATAGCACAAAGGTAGGGATTAAATAGGACACAGCCGCTTCTCTAAACGGGAAATACTGAGGGGTATAGGAATTTAGCTCTAAATTAATCTGTTTATTTATTTGTATTTGAAAATTTTAATTACTTTCGTTGTGACAAGTGATTTTTTAGTCTAATTTTTGGCTCTTATTTATTTACAAAACTCTTTTTGACTTATGAACTTTTCGTATTTCACGCATTTTCTTCCACAAGTTGCCATGATGTATTTGCCTAAAATTGCCATGGCTTTGTTGACACTCCTGATAGGTCTTTGGGTGATTGGTTGGGTGACTCGAATTATGGACAATGGTATGCAAAAACGCGGTTTGGACAATACTATCAGACCTTTTTTGAGTTCGTTGATGAGCGTTGGTTTGAAAGTGATGTTGCTCCTGAGTGTGGCGAGTATGTTTGGCATTGAAACAACTTCGTTTATTGCTATTTTTACAGCCTTGGCTTTTGCTGTTGGTACGGCATTGTCAGGTAGTTTGGGGCATTTTGCCAGTGGTGTCCTCCTTTTGATTTTCAGACCGTATAAAGTCGGTGATTTGGTGAGTATTGGTGGCGGACAAACAGGCAAAGTGTCGGAAATTCAAGTATTTAATACGATATTATTGACTACTGATAACAAAAAAATCATCATTCCGAATGGTGTTGTCACCAGTAATATTATGACAAACATCTCTGGACAAGGGCAGATACGTGTGGACATGCTTTTTCATGTAGCAGAAACAGAAGATATTGATAAAGTGCGCGCTTGTATTCAAAAAGTAGCGGATGAATCGTCGTTGGTACTGAAAACGCCACCAGTTGATATTTATGTGAATAATCTTCCGACAGGTTCAATTGAGTTTTTGGTACGCCCATGGTGCAACAGTGACGATTATTGGGACGCTTATTTTTATATGAAAGAAGGTATCAAGCGGTCTTTCAACAAAGAGGGCATTGAAACACCTAAGTCGGGTTTGGAAGTGTATTTGAATAAATAGATTTTCACAGTTGTTTCTGAAGGTAGAATAGCCTGTTTTGAAATCATTTCAGGTTTCGGACACTTTTAAAGTGTCCGAAACCTTGCCAAAGCCTCATCCTGTTATTTAGAGCTTTCGGTACATAATATAAGCGTTTGTTAAACCCAAACTTTGGTGTTGAAACGCTTCGGGGATCTCGCCGATGATAGAAAAGCCCATTTGTTGCCACAATTTGACCGCCCGCTCGTTGCTTTTTATCACAATATTGAATTGCATCGCCAAATAACCCAAGCGTTTGGCTTCTTCCAACGAAAAAGCGCACATTTTGCGTCCAATACCTTGTCCAAATGCATGAGGTGCAGTCATATAACCTGCATTAGCGACATGTGAACCCAAGTCTGGTTGATTGTCTTTAATGATAAATGTCCCGACAATTCGATTATCGGATTCCGCTACATAGGTATGCTTGTCGGGAGCGAGCCAGTAAGCGAGCATTTTTTCTTTAGGCGTTTGAGGGTCGAATGTATAAGTATCGCCTGCTGTAATCACTTCTCGAATGATGTCCCAAATGTCTTCGGCATCTGATAAATGCGCTTTTCTGATGTTTAACATAAATGAAAATGTTTTTTTAGAAGCTGTTTGAGTTAATATTTTTTGATAGAAATTGAATTGTTTTTAGTCGAGTTAGACTTTAATTTTTGAAACATATAGGGACATACGTTGAGAGAATTTAAGTTTAAGTCGGCTGAAAAGAAACGATTTATTACGAATAATATTAACTCAAACAGCTTCTTACACTTTATCCAACCTATTTTGAGCGTACAGTTTATTGTTAGTCAAGTCTGCTGCCACTAAATGCCCGCCTTTGAAAACGCAACCACCGTCGAGATTCAAAGCGGGATAAGAAAAGAGTTTATCGTTGAGGAGTTGGTCAAATTGGATTTGAATGTCTTTCCAACTGATGGGTGTATGCCCGTGAACAATGATGCGTCCATTGAGCCACCGATGGTTGATGTCGGGATAATAGTTACGAATCCAGAGGAAAGCGTGTTCGTCTTTGAAAGGGTTAGGGTCGCTGAAATCCAATCCTGCATGAACAAAAATATAGGATTCGTCATGTAAAATGATGTCTAATGAATTGAAAAAAGGCACATACTCTATGATACTATCCCCAAAACTGTTTAAAGTAGCTTGTCCGCCTGCCCATAAAGCCCAATTTTCGAGTACAGATATGTGACTATCTGGGTTGAGTGCATTGAGCATGATTTCTTCGTGGTTGCCTTTCAGCGTGCGTACGTTGTAGCCGTCTGACTTTAAGTTTATAATGGTGTCAATCACTCCTTTTGAATCAGGACCGCGGTCAACATAATCGCCCAATAAGGTGAGTTCATCGTCTTTGTTCAAACCGATGGTGTCGAGGAGTTTTAAAAAGGTTTTGTTACAACCGTGAATGTCGCCAATGGCTAATCTTCTCATGATTTTTTTTTGATAAAAAATCATAGGGAGATTTCAAATCTCCCTATGATTAGACTGTAGGTTAATTTTTCCACTCAATCTCACGTCCGGGTGTGTAAGGTGCTTCGGCTTTTTCGAGAGCCGATTCGATACTTTTCAAAGTCTCTTTTACACTTTTCAAGTCAGAAATAATTTGACTGGTTTGTTTAGAAGCAATATCAAAACTGGCTTTTTGTGCATTGGAAGGGGCTGCTGTTGATGTCCACAATGCGCCTTGAATGTCGCCCACACGTCCATTTACTGAGGGGGGTGTTTCAAACTCGCGTCGTGCTAAAGTGGCATCACCAATGAGCAAACGAGAGATGTCGGTCATGCGTTTTTCCAATTGATAGATTTGGTTGTGGGTTTCTAAACTCACTTTGGGTGCGTCAATCACTGCCAGTTTGATAAGGCGTAAGCGGTTGTTGATGTCGCCCATGTATTGATTCACGCCGCCCAAAGCGCGACGCAAATCTGTGACTTTTTTACAAAAAACATCGTATTCTTTTTTGTCTTTTGCCGCCAAAGTATTGTTGTTCAACGCCACACATTTGAATGACTGAGGGGGTACTAAAGAGGTGTAAACGCCATCAACGAATTGATGCAAAGCGACTTTGTATGTACCAGGCATCGCCAAATAACCTGTTTCGAGACTCGAAAACATATTTTCAGGGTCGAGTGTGCCAATGCTACCCGCGGGAGCTGTTGCTGCATAACGGAAATCCCACACAATGCGTTGCACACCTTTTTTAGCAGGTGCTTTGAGGCGACGAACCACTTCGCCACTTTCATCTGTGATGGTGAATAAGAGATAAGGCTCTGGTTGAATATCCTCTAAACGCATGGTATCTACTGAGGGGTAATAGACATTTTCGCCTTTTTTTATTTTTTCTTTTTCCATGTCGCGGCGTTTGTCTTTGGCCGTTTTCAAATCTTCTTTTAGGTAATAAGTGAAAACAGCCCCGACTTGTGGATTGGGCGATGCAAAATGGCTTTCGCCCAAATGTCCTTTGCCACGCACACCCAACGGCATGGATTCAACAAACATTAAAGCATCTTTGACAGGGAAAATGTGGGCGTTTTTATTGATAACATCTTCTTTTTTGATGCTACGCAAAGGTGTATAATCATCTAGAATATAGAAACCACGTCCAAAAGTGGCTATCACCAAATCATTTTCACGTCTTTGAATATCCAAATCTTTAACAGCAATAGTTGGCAAACCCGCTTTGAGTTGTGTCCATGTTTTGCCGCCTTCGGCTGTGAAAAACAGACCGAACTCCGTACCAACAAACAATAAATCGCGGTTCACATGGTCTTCTGCAATGGTGTACGATGTGCCACGCTCAGGCAAATTACCTGTGATAGCCGCCCATGTTTTGCCGCCATCTGTACTTTTGAACACATAAGGTTTGAAATCGCCATAACGATGGTGGTTGAAGCAGGCATACACCACATTTTTGTCGTGTAACGAAGCGACAATTTGATTCACATATGTGCGCTCAGGTACACCAGCGATGTTATCTACTTTTGTCCATGTTTTGCCGCCATCGGTGGTGAATTGAATCAAACCATCGTCTGTGCCTGCCCACAAAAGGTTTTCATCGAATTTGGATTCGGCAATTGTCGTGATATTGCCATAAATATCGGTTGAAGCATTCTTTGCCACAGCGTCCATACTTTGCACACGACCCATGATAGGCAATTTGTTGCGGTCGAGTTGACGGGTCAAGTCGGGGCTGATGACTTGCCAAGTGTCGCCTCTGTCGTCGCTGCGGAACACTTTATTGCCTGCAAAATACACCCTTGTATTACTGTATTGCGACACAAATACGGGCGAATCCCAATTGAAACGATAGGCGGCTTCACCGTCTCTTTCGACGGGCTTGATGCTGACACTTTCGCCACTTTTGCGGTCGTAGCGCACCAAACCACCGTATTGCGATTGTGCGTAAATAACATTCGGGTCTTTCCAGTCCACCGCCGACTCAAAACCATCGCCTACGGAAGTCACATACCATTCTGCATTGGCAACACCATTGGCAGAAGTGGTGCGCGAAGGGCCGCCGAGACTGAAATTATCTTGTGTGCCACCGTGAACACTGTAAAAAGGCAAATCATTGTCCGTCGTTACTTTGTAAAATTGTGTAATCGGCAAGTTTTCTTTGAAATGCCACGATTTACCTTTGTCATAACTTTCGTAAATGCCACCATCGCAACCGACGATATAGTGATTGGTGTCGTTTGGATTGATCCAAATCACATGATTGTCCACGTGTTTCCACATTTCACCGACTCGTTTCATGGTTTTGCCACCGTCATCGGAAGTCATAAAGAACATATCGGTGATATAAATCTTGTCCACATTCTTTGGGTCGCAGAAGATTTCTTGATAGTAGTTGCCCGAAGTGGAAAAGTCGTTCATTTTTGTCCAACTTGCACCACGGTCTGTTGAACGAAACACACCACCTTTGCGGTCTTGTGCTTCGATGACTGCATAAAGCACATCGGGATTGACAGGCGACATGGCTAAACCAATACGACCCAATTCTACTGAGGGGATGCCATTGGTGAGTTTGTTCCAAGTCGTGCCACCATCTGTACTTTTATAAATAGCTGATTCTGGACCGCCACTGACATAAGTAAATACATGACGCATCCGTTGATGTGCTGCGGCATAAATGATATTGGGATTGCGCGAGTCAATCAACACCTCGTTGCAACCCGTATATTGACTGATATTCAGTACTTGCTTCCAAGTTTTGCCGCCGTCGGTTGTTTTGTAAATGCCGCGTTCGCCTCCTGCTGCCCAGACGGGGCCATAAACAGCTACGAAAACCTCATCACTGTTTTTAGGATTCACGGCAATCATACCGATGTGTTCGGAGGCTTTTAAACCCATGTTTTTCCATGTTTTGCCGCCATCTTCCGATTTATAAATGCCATCACCATAACCTACGACACGTTGATTGTTGTTTTCGCCCGAACCAACCCATACCACATTGGGATTGTTGGGGTCAAGCGTGATACAACCGATTGAAAATGAGCCTTGTTCATCGAAAATAGGTTGGTAAGAAATGCCACGATTCGTTGTTTTCCAAACACCACCTGCGGCAGCGGCAACATAATATTCATTGATGTTTTGTGGATTGACAGCGATGTCCACCACACGACCTGATGTGGTAGCGGGCCCGATACTGCGGAATTTCAAACCACTATACGTTGAAGATTCTTGGGCGGGATCTTTTTTGGCATCTGTTTTTGCCGCATTTTGGGCTGAAATACTGAGGGGTAGTACGACACAAAGTGCTACCCAAAGAGTTTGTAATCTGGCTTTCATTAAGCATTGATTTTGTAAATGAATGAGATTGAGTTTGATGAATGACATAAAGAACAAATGTAGGAAATAAGGTTGCAAATTTGGTGAAAAGCCGTTTAAGGTTTACAGTTTTTGAAAGCACAAACAGGTTGCTGCAATGAAAATAAGTCTTTTTTAGAAAGAATGACTATTTCAAATGCTTAAAAACTGTTTTAATGTCTAAAATGGAGATGAAGCGATACCCCTCAGTATTATCTCTGCGCGAAGATTTGTTGCGCCGATTGCAAACGATTTGATATTGACCGACCTTTCTAGAATTTCTTCGGTAAGAAAAACCATAGCTTCGGACAGAAAACGCCTATGTTCGTCCTCGACCATTTGGAAACACCTGCTCTTGCTCGCCATATTTGTATCAGAAAAGGACAGAGTGTCCATCTGTAAAACACCATTTTACCAAATCGTTTTTTAAAACAATTTATCATTTTCTAATGAAAACTAACACCTTGTTCAAAGCGGCTTCCAGCCTTAGTGCTTTTCTCTTACTCTTTTTTGTGGCTTGCAAACCCGATAGTACGCTCAACGAGGCAGATATTGCCATTCCTGAGGTAGCTCCAACGCGATTCGTGCATCACTGTGCCACAGATGATTTGCACGAGAACCTTATGAAAACGAACGCAGATTATGCGCAAAACCATGAAGCCATAGAAGAACAAGTGGCTCGTTTTGTCAGCGAATACGATAAATCTACTGCGCCGCGTGCCGTTGTCACAATTCCTGTTGTGTTCCATGTCGTTTACAATACGGCAGAACAAAATGTGAGCAGTACAGCCATTGCCGCACAGCTCAAAGTGTTGAACGACGATTTTCGCAAACTCAATGTGGGTGGACAAACAGACGTAGAAGTTCAATTTGTGATGGCAAAACGTACACCCACAGGCAGCGCAACAACGGGCATCGAACGCCGTTTTTCTACCTATTCTTTTTCAACAGGTTCAACAACCGTAGATGTCAAATACCTAACTAAAGGTGGTTTGAATGCTTGGGATGCGACTAAGTACCTCAATATTTGGATTTGCAATTTAGGCGGTGGTTTGTTGGGTTATGCAACTTTTCCTTCTTCTTTAGCCGCCGACCCTCAATCAGATGGTGTGGTGATTCTGTACAGCTCTTTGCCAGGTGGTGCAGCAGCTCCTTACAATTTGGGCAGAACACTCACACATGAAGTGGGTCACTGGCTCAATCTTTACCATACATTTCAAGGCGGTTGTTCTACCAATTTGACAGGTGGCGGTGACATGGTGGCGGATACGCCTGCCGAAAAATCACCTGCTTCGGGCTGCCCTATTGGTCGCAATACATGCAGCGGTGAAGGACTTGACCCAATTAACAACTACATGGATTATAGCAACGATGCCTGTATGAATACCTTTACAGCAGGTCAAAAAGCTCGCGCTCAATCTATTTTTCACCCAACTACGGGAGCAAGACGCGCTATTTTGACTTCTTTGGGTGGTGTTGCACCTTAGTTCTTGTGACGCTAAGGTGTGAATCATGGGTTAAGAATACCTTTTTGAGGGTCTTTTGATAATGACATAGACAAATGCTAAGCCTATACACAACATTGGTAGCCAACTCCTTCGTTACAAAAATAATTTTTTATAGACCGAAGTCAATCTTTCAATCGCAAGCGTTTGAAAGATTGACTTCGGTCTATAAAAGTAGTTTCTTAGTACGTCTTTTTTGCGTAGCAAAAAACAGTGCGTAACCTGTATCGTGTGTAACACCTTATTTATGCACCAAAAACCTTAGTTTCCAAACGTTTCAAACGCTCTTCGACACTCAAATTATCGCTGCGATACTGAGGGGGTGTTTCGTTAGCCGATTGAGACAATGGGCTGTGAGGAATATCGGTATGTTTCAGTGGTTCATAGTACAATCGTTTAGCAGGTACACCCGTCAAATCTTCAATTGCCAAAAGAACAACGGGCGAAATGATGGTCGAGCCTCGTTCATAACCACCTATTTGATTACCCGTACACGCTACAAGTTTGCCGAACTGCATCCTATTCATGCGCCACGTTTCCCTAATCTTGATTAGGTTTGCACTAATGTATGAAATCTTCATGATTTTAACTAAATTTGTTTTTGAAATACCATTTTTATAATCAGTTGACCATTTTAGCTGCATAAAGATACAAAATCCTTTATTCAAGCTTCCATTTTCATTGTTCTACCTTCTTTTTTTGATGTTCTATCTTTCTTTTTTAAAGGTCAATAAACCAAAATGATTCATTGACATATCAAAACGGTAAGTAAACGAATCAAAATGGTACATTATTGTATTAAAATGGTATGTTGATGAATCAAAACAGTAAGTTAATGAAGCAAAATGGTACGTTGATAAACCAAAACAGTAAGTCAATGAACCGAAATGATACGTTGGTGAACCAAAACAGTAAGTCAATGAACCGAAATGATACATTGGTGAACCAAAACATTAAGTTAATGAACCGAAATGATACGTTGGTGAACCAAAACAGTAGGTTAATGAGTCAAAACGGCAGGTCAATAAACCAAAATGAGTTATAAAACAACCCAAACACTATCTAAACAAACGGGAATGTGATAGCGACATTTAAAAGTGCTAAACATTCACTGTTTTTCGCTTCGTTCCAAAAGAAAATCTTTCAAAGTACGCTTTTTGAGCGAAGCGAAAAACAGTGAGTAATAGCTAATAAATTGATTTTCAACTTGCAACAAGTCTATTACTTATTATTTCCTACCCCCCCTCAGTATTTTTTTCTTCAATCAATCAAAAATCCATACTAAAATGACAGTTCTATTCAAAAAACATGGTTTATTCATAGCTTTTGTTTTGGGTTTATGTTTCACACAAAGCCTGTTTGCTCAAGCTAAAACAGCCGCTAAACCCAAAGCGACCAAACTCTCGATGGTTCAAACCAAAAATGGTAAATGGGTTATTCAAAACAGTCAGAAAAAGACGCTTTATGATGTTTTTATTTACGACAATGGACCCGATTATGCCGCAGAAGGTTTGATTCGTGTGGTCAAAAACGGCAAAATTGGCTATGCCAATGCAAAAACATACGCATTAGTCATCGCACCGCAATTCGACTGTGCATTTCCTTTTGAAAAGGGCAAAGCTAAAGTAAGTAAGAATTGTAAAACCATAAAAGATGGCGAACACAGCACTTGGACAAGCGAGGCGTGGCAATATGTGGACAAAAAAGGCACAATCAGCCAATGAAAAAAGCAGCGATACGCTTTATTGTTTAGGGAAATCGGTGTGTTGCATAATGCGTTCGACTTGCTTGGTGTGCCTATCTAAATGCTCTTGCATGAAAGACAATCCTTGCAAAAGGCTCATTCGCCCGACAACAGGATGGCGGAAAATTTCTTTTTGTGCGGTCGTTTCATCAATAGTATCTAAAAAAGCTTTAAACTCTTTACGCAACGATTGCCAATCCGATGTCAATGTGTTAAAGTCATAATGCGCATCAAAATCAACTTTAATGGCATCAGGCACTTTGTATTTGACAGGCAAACGCATCGCAAGATTCAAAAGCAGGGAACGAAACTTGGCTTTGAAGCTGGCTTTTTGAGTTGAAGCCGTACCTAAAATCTTTTTGCGTAGGTATTTATCAATTTGACCTTCCGATTGCATCATGTGTCTGAACACTTGCAAAATACTCCACGACTGAGGGTCGGGCTTAAAGTTTTGTTGCTCATCGCTGAGCATTTCAACTCGTTGAAACAAATCGTTCAATTGTTTTTCAAGTTTGTTAAATGCTGAATTGACGGAAGCTGCCATGATAATCTCGATTCAGTTTGTCGCTTTTTGCACAAACTTAAAGTGTTTTGCCCATTTTGTTGTTACAAACTGACAATTTTAAAAGATATAGGTTCAATTATGCTTCCAAGTTGCTGTATTATAAAGTCCAGTGGCCTCCCTCAGTATTTCTAATAAAAATTCAGATTTAAAAATGTAGCTTCGCACCCATCTATACCGTAAGCAACTATTCGAGAACAATGATTTCGCAACCAATACAAACCCATTTTGAATGAAAACAATGACCTTTTGCTGCGTCATCTTCCTATTTTGCACCCCCTCAGTATTCAAGGCTCAAAATGACTCTGCTCAAACACCACATCTGACGGCTGACAGAATCAAAAGTGGTCTGTTATCGCTCAAATTCAAAGGTGCGTGGCACTATCAAAAAGGCGACAATTTGAATTGGTCAAAACCCGATTTCGATGATTCAAAATGGCAAGCTCTAATGCCTGAAAGTCTGCGTGCAGAGGCTATGCCCGACAGTCTTTGGCAAGGTTACGGTTGGTGGCGACTGCATTTTACGATGGATTCGTCGCTTTATTCTGTCATCACGCACATGCACTTTCGGAGTTGGGGTGCCGCAGAAGTGTATTTAGATGGTGAAAATGTCAATAACTACGGTACTTTTTCAACGCAACCTGCCACAGAGCGCAATTACATCCCCCGATATGTCTTGGACAATGCTTTGAAAATAAAACCTGCTGCCACACATGTCTTAGCCATTCGATATTCTAATCATCAAGCTAAAAAAAATCAAGCGATACTCAAACAGAATGCGCCGTTCCTCGGATTCACCATTGGTTTTTCAAACGACTCGAAGGCAGCAGAAGCCGAATTGAACTTTGCGGGCTATATTGGATCGCACAGCGTTGTCACAGCCATACTTTTGTTGCTTTTTCTACTGCACGCGCTGCTGTTCTTTAAGTTTCCCAAAGACAGCTCCAACTTAGCGGTCTTGGCGGTCATCACCTGTTTTCTCATATCCATCGCTACCAACTATGCAGGTCTATTCATCGAAATAACGGGTTTGAGAAACGCCCTTCTACGAGGCATTATCAATTCTACAGCCTTTGGTTTGGCCATCGTCTTATTGCCTTACACACTCTCACTTATCTTTCGATTAGACAAATTTGCATGGACAAAACATTTGGTTTGGATGGCGATTCTCAGGTCTATCCTGTACTTCTATCCCATTATTCCCATCGTTTACAGCGATTCCGTTTTCATTGTCATAGTCTTTTTTATCATTGGCTGGGTGATGTATCACGCCATCAAAACCAAACAACCAAGCGTGCATTATCTCACAGCAGGCGCGATTGGTTCAACCATATTCATTCTCATTGATAGATTGTATGCCACCAACACGATTTATTTGTCCACAGAAAATTTCTACCTCATCGTTGTTCTGTCGTTCATTTGTTTTCCTGTCGGTTTGTCGGTTTATATCACGAGTCGCTACGGCACACTCTTTTCGGCGATGGAACAAGAAGTTGCCAATCGCACCGCCGCTTTGAATCAATCACTCAAAGAATTGACCGATTCGCAAACCTCTCTCGCTGCTAAAAACGCCGAAAACGAACTGCTGCTCAAAGAAATCCACCACCGTGTCAAAAACAATCTCGAAGTCGTATCCAGCCTTTTGGCACTACAATCAGCTCAGATTGACGACCCCTCAGTACAAGATGCCATGCAAGCCTCACAGAATCGCGTTCAAAGCATGGGCATTCTGCACCAAAAACTCTATCAATCGGAGCATTTGGCATTCATCGAGATGAAAAACTACTTTATGAATTTGTGCGAAAACATACTCGATTCCTATAATGCGAGCGAACGTGTCACCGTCGAATTACCCATGCAAGAATTGGAATTAGATGTGGACACTGCCGTACCTATCGGCTTGATTGTAAACGAATTGCTTACCAATTCACTTAAATACGCCTTTGACAGAAACAGTACTGGCAAAGTCCGTTTGAGTCTGATTGAAAAAGACAAAAACCTTTTGGAACTCACCGTTGCCGACAACGGCATCGGCAAAGACTTGGCTCTCAACGCCAAAGCCCAAGGCACGGGTTTCGGCTCACAATTGGTCACATTGCTAACCCAACAATTGGATGGCAGAATACAACAGCACATCAAAGATGGTACAGTGATTTCGATTGAGTTTAAACGGGCGAAAGCGGCGTAGTGGTTTGAAGGTTTATTGCCTCAAAACTTTCATCAATTCCAATCCTTTTTGAGTGACATCGTCACCGCCGTTACTCAGTAAAACAACAGCCAAGTTTTTGGATTTGATAAAACCGCAGAATGTTCTAAAACCGCCTGTACCTCCATTGTGCCAAATGATTTGATTGCCATCTGAGGTCGTTGATAGCTGCCAAAACAAGCCCGTTTCATTGTTAGGGCTGTCTTTGAACGTTGCTTTTTGCGTTAAAAGAACAGCGGAGTCCGTTGCAGTCATATTGGCTTTGGCATAGGTGAGCATATCACTAAGTGTTGAGCGAATAGCACCTGCTGCTGCTAAACCTGTTATATCCCAATAATTGGCAGGATTGCCTGCTTCATCGTAAGGTTTTGCAAAACGAACAAAATCGGCTTTAGGAATTGTGATTTTAGTGTCCGTCATACTGAGGGGGGTCGTTATGTACGTTTGCAATAAGTCTGCATAGCTTTTTTTGAATTTTTTTTCTAAAATAATACCCAAAAGACCCGTTGCAAAATTGGAATATTCCGATTTGATACCTGCAAATGTATCCAGTTTAACCTTGTGCAAATAGCTCAAAACCATATCGCTCGTGTAGTGTTTGTAAGGATTTGAGGCATCATATCCTTTCTGCGCCGTAATATCTTCAACAGGGAAACTTTGTAAACGCGCTGTATGATTGGTCAGATGTTTAATCAAAATAGGTTGCCCCTTGAATACCAAATTGGGATAATCTTGGGGCAAATATTTTCGAATATCATCTTCTAAATTCACCTCGTTTTGTAAAACCGCATGGGCTAAAAGCAAACCTGTAAATGTTTTTGAAATCGAACCAATTTCATAAATAGTCTTATCGTTGGGCAATTTTGGATTTTTCTTATCGGTTTCACCGTAGTGATAAGTAAAGGTTTCGCCATTTTTGATGATTCCAATAGATAAACCTGCTGTATTGACATTTTCGATATAGGTACGAGCAACGCTGTCCACTGTTCTATCCAAGCCTGTTTTTAAAGCGTTGTCAGTCGCCGCAGCCACAGTGCGTTTTTTGGCTTTTTCCACAAAAGGTTTGAAATAAATACCTTCAATCAGCTTCGATTGATAAACCACAATTGAGGTCTGTATTATCATTTTCTCAAAGCTCCATTTGTAGAGATATGCGCCATTTTGGTTTTCCAAAAATTCACTTTTTTTAACTTGACCCAAGCCCATGAATAAATCATTTTTGAGGAGTTTAACCCATTTTTTGAGATCTAACTTCTTCTGCACATTGGGACTCAAAAGGTTATAAGATTCTTCAAACGCCTGTCGGTTGAACATAGCCACAAGGGAGTCATTAACCGCATGATGTGTGGCTAAGTCGGCTTGTTGCGCACACAGATTGACGGAGGAGGCAATGAGGAGGAGGAGGAAAGTTTTTTTCATGTTATCTAAAACAATACTTCGGTAATTTTTCAAATAAAAAATTTCAATTTTAGCAGCGATTGTATTGATCCTTCTAAATTATTGAATTAACACAACTATTTGACAAATGTAGAATAAAATTTATGAACTTAAATGATCTAATAAGAAACTATACGGATTAAGAGTTAAAAGCTCTGGAAGGACGACACATTGGTAGCAGCTTTATTTTAATCGTATTGATGCGATTGCCTTTTGACAGATTGCTTCGCTCTGATCGCAAGGGCAGCACCGTCATTGCGAGCAGAGCGAAGCAATCTGTCAAATTGAACGCAGAATACTGAGGGGGTCATTTTCGCTAAGTTTTCTGCCTTTTTTCACCTTTTTACACTCATTTTTCAAGTCATCAAATCATTTTTCTTCCACGATTTTTCACTTTTCCAAACCAATTTTGTTTTCAACGCACCAAACTCACATCGCCATCAAACTTCTCCACTTGCCCATTTATCAGAGTCAATTCCATGATATAGACATAAACGCCTGTAAGCGCGCGACTGCCTCTGATGCGACCGTCCCAACCAATGTCGGGATCGTTGGGGGCGAAGTTTTCGGCGTGGTACAAGAGCGTTCCCCAACGGTCATAGACGCGGAAATAGTTTATCTTTGAAATGTTAGAGCCAATAAACGGTGCGAAATGGTCATTGACTCCGTCGTCATTGGGCGAAAAGGCGGTTGGTACAAATACTTTTATATTTTTATTGACGGTGACGAGTGTTGTTGTGCGTTCGATGCAGCCGTTCGGGTCGGTGGCATTGATGACGTATTCGGTGGTTTCAAAGGGTTTTGCCCACACCGTCGCGCAGGTGTCGCACGTCAATCCGCGATTGGGCGACCATTTTATTTTCAAACTTGTTGCTCTATTAGCGGTGACAAATATCTGTACGGAGTCGCCTAAGTCTATGGTGTGGTCGCTGCCTGCGTCAATACTGAGGGGTAGCAATCCGCCGACATAAACTTTAGACGAATCGGTGCAGCCCGCCGAATCACGCACCCAAATGGTGTAGAATTGCCGCCCTTTGAGATTTGAAAAAACACCTGCGCGATTGATTTTCTGAAACGTGGAATCGTCGAGCGAAAATTCATAGATGCGCGCGCCGCCCGTGACACTCCCTTGTCGAATGACGATAGCTCCATCCGAAATGCCATAACACGTCGCGTTTTTGATGGAATCCACCGTGAACGCCAGCGGTGCAATAACTTCTATCGTCGAAGTATCCGCTGCGCGACAGCCATTCGCTTGACTTGTGGCAGATAATATGACGCGATAAAATCCTGCTTTTCGGTAGTCGTGAATAGGGTTGGATGCGCCCGATTGTGTTGAGTCGCCAAAATCCCAAGTCAGATAGACGGTTTGAGGATTGATGAGGCTTTTGAAGGTGATTTTTCGTTCTTTGCACGCATTGGATTGCGTAAAACTAAATTTTACTGAGGGGGTCGGAAACACCGTGACCGTGCGTTTGGTAGAATCGAAACCGCAAACACCACTGGCGTATTGTGTGATGGTGTATGTGCCAGCTTGTTCGTAAGTATAAGTTGGGTTCGGATTGGTGTATCGGTTGCCATCGCCGAAGTCGTAAGTGACAGTCGCATTTGTTGCAGCGTAATTTGTCAAAGAAATGCTCAAAGGCGCACACCCCTCAGTACGACTGAGACTAAAAAATGGACGTGTGGCAGACGGGCGCACCGTGATTTTTCTTTCAAAACTGTCTGTGCCACATGTATTTGTCACCGTCAGACGAATAGAGTAGGAGCGTGCAATAGAATCGGCTTGATAAACTTGTGGCGCAACGATTTCAGATGTCGCCGTGCGTCCATTGCCAAAGTTCCATTGGAAAGAACGTGGCGAGCCAGTCGAAATATTGTTAAATCGCACCGTCATAGGTGAACAACCTGTGTCTGCATCTACACCAAATCGAGCTTTTGGTACAATAAAAATGGTCAAACGTGTCGAATCATACACCGCAGGACAACCCAGAGTGGTGGCAGCTAATCGGATTTTATAAAAAGTATCTTGTAGCGAAGCGTTGTTAAAGGTTTGAATATTGGGTGTGCGAACAGTTGATGTCGTACCATTTCCAAAATCCCACAAAAAAGATGTTTGCGTCGAATTGGTCGAGTTATTCGTAAAACTCACATCAAGCGGCGAACACCCCTCAGTAACCGACGGCGAAAAACGAGCCGTTGGCGGCGCATTGACTGTTATATTTTTTGATACGGAATCCGTACAATTCTCTCTGTTTGTTACAAAAAGTTTGACATCGAAGTTTCCTGTTTGAGTGAAAGCATAATTTGGGTTTTCGAGCGTCGAAGTAGCTAAATTGCCAAATTGCCAATTGAAACGCACGCCATTTGTGGATTTATGCTTAAAGTTTTGCGCCAAATTGACACATAAGGCGGATGGAAAAGTATCAAATCGAGCAATCGGTGTCGGTTTGACAACCACTGTTTTAGTGGCGGAATTGGAACAACCTGCACCGCTTCCGAATGTATAAACCACGTCGAAACTACCCAAGCCTGTTAAAGCGGGATTGAACGCTCCTGTTGTGGAGTCTATAATGCCTAATCCACGCCAAGTACCACCGATTGGGTTTTGACCCCTCAGTATAACGGTGTTCGATGTGCCGCAAATCTCTTGCGTTGCACCGCCCGACACTGCCGAGCCGCCGACCGTCAATACTACTGTAGAATCGCCGCGACAAGTGCCTTGCTGAATAGAATATTTGACAGAATACGACCCTGCACCAACAATTGATGGTCGAAAAACACCATCTGCAGAAATAGCAGAACCCGACCAAGTG
Organism: Saprospiraceae bacterium; assembly: GCA_016787525.1. GTDB lineage: Bacteria > Bacteroidota > Bacteroidia > Chitinophagales > Saprospiraceae > JAAFJT01. The sequence continues at coordinate 36,991 of JAEUUP010000102.1, forward strand.
CCGCCCACAGGTTGCGCTTGAAAACGATAAGTTGCTGTGTCGGTGTCACAAAATTTGGTTTTGATATTGGGAAAAACGGGGCGAATTTTATCTGAAAGATTTAAAGTATAGGTTGCTTCATTTGTGCCACAGTTATTGGTTGCTTTCAAAACAAGGATGTAACTACCTGCTGTTGAATAATTTATGTCAGGTGGTGTCAAACTTGTGGATGTGTTGGGCGTTCCACCCGAAAATTGCCACGCATACTGAGGGGTGCCTGCACCGCCATCGTCGAGCAAGCGTCCGCGCGGTTGCGCCGTAAAAGGAATGCAACCTGTGGGCATCGAATCAATCGCAATGATAGGCGGCGTTAATACATTGATGGGTTGACTGGTCCAATTTTTATCGCCACAAGGCGATGTGATGGTTAATTTGACAAGATAAGTCCCTTTTTTATCAAAACGAATGGTCGGATTTGTTGAATAGAGATTTGAACCATTCACAAAACTAAACCCCTCAGTAAGTGAGTCACCCGCCATGTTTGTCACTTTCCATTTATTGCCCCATTGCCCTGTCGAATTATTTTGGAAAGCAATATCAAAAGGTCCACAAGTCAAAGCTGGCGGTGTGTAAGTCACGCCAACAATCGGTGCTTCGCGTACCACAATGGTGCGTTTGAATGTCGTCGAGCCGCACAAACTATTAACCGTCAGCGTAACTTCATAAGAACCCAAGCGAGAATAGCGGTGTTGAGGGTTTTCGAGGGTGGACGTATTGTCATTACTGAGGGGGTCGCCGAAGTTCCAAGAAAAAGTTGTATTGGGTGTGGTACGCGGACAAGTTGTATTTGTGAAATACGCCACAGGATTGTCAATACAAATTTCAGGTGGCGCATTGAAGTCAGCGCGCGGTCGCGCATAGGCGTAAATCGTTGTTTGCGCTTGATGCCCTGGACAACCTGTTCGACGGTTCACAATTGTTAAAGTCAATGTATAAGCCTGTCCGTCATTGGATTGAGCGCAGAGGTCGCCACGCTCACGATATTGATGCACAGGTGTAGATTGGTCTTGAACAGTGTCCTTCATGCCATCGCCCCAATCCCAAACATAATAGACAGAATTACCATTTTCGCTACTGATATTAGTGACCATGACAGGAGCATCGCCGCAAATATCATTGTTGTTGAGTCGTAAAGCGGCATTTGGACGAGAAGGACAAGGTTGCGCAAAAGCTATTTGCCTCAGGATGAAAAAGGCAAAACTGACTATGCAGATACGGTTCATAGTTGTCTGTTTATAGTGGTGTAAATCTCGATAAGTTATAGCGTTGCGACAATCTTTGCCAAAAGTAGCTATTTTTGACAAAATTAGTAAATCTAACCTACGAAATTTACAGAACCGTTCTGTTCTGCCTTTTACTGAGGGGTAGCTTACGTATGTTTTTTAGGGGCAACTTTCCCTTTTTTAGGTTTACTGAGTTTAGGCGTTATGAAGTCATAAAAAACATTGAACGACACAAAAAATGAACGAAAAGCAGTATAGTCTTTGTTCAAAACAGTGCGATTAAGAACAACGGGAGCGGGGTTTTTGTAAAGATAATTCATGGAAAATGTGTGCCTTAAAGATACTCCTATACGAGAAGTGAAATAACGTTTCGCCCCAAGAACAAATGAGAAGTCAGATGAATTGAAGCCAATATTACCCACATAATTTTGCTGTAGTGTGTCTAATACATACCCTTTCATGATTCTGGTTTGAGATTTTAACAAGCGTCCGTAAGAAAAGCCCGCATACAGATTCCAGCGATAGTGACCATCGTCGGCTCGGCTATAGTAATAATTGAATAAAAAAGGCACTTCAGCATATTGCAAAGCAATGGTTGCTGTACGCTTTTTTTTCAGCAAGTCCTCACTATCGGGTATCGTACCACGCTCTGAGTAGAGTAACTCTGTGCTTATGTCCATGTCTTTACGCAAAATCATCGCACCACGTAAGCCAAAATTAAGTCCACGTCTATTGTATCCAAATTGCTCATCACCATCAATTTGAGTAAAGTTGACACCCGCAGTAACACCTGCTTTGAACAAGCTACTTGGCTTTTGGGCATACAAAAATGTTGTATAAAACAGTAAAAAGAGAAAACTGGGCGTTTGATATTTTTTCATGTTGTGTGACGTTTTAGCTTTAAAAATAGTGATTATTATCGTATCTAAAAATTTACTACGAGAATTTTAGACGATGGGTGGTTTTTATTTTTTATAAAGATTATTTTAGACCTTTCAATTCCCTGTTACAAAATGTCAATTTTTAAGACTTAAAAACCTGTAAAAAAAAACTAATTTTCCGTAACCCGCAGAACAACTAACCGTTTCAGATGAATAGTTGATTATATATTTGACTGCTTTTGACAAAATTGATAGTTTTGGGCTATTTAGATAAAGCTCTAAATCACCAAAAATTTGTGTTAGTAAACTTAATTCATCACTACTTATAATTTTAAGTTCTATGACAACCAAATCGTTTACAACTTTTCTAGGCTTGTGCCTTTTCTTCACGCTCAAAAGTCAGACAATAAACACTTCCCATCCAAGACTCCTCGTTAACTCAAACATACGCACAAAACTGATTGCTAAAAAAGATGCTAATGTCTCAGAATGGCTGGCACTTTCAAGCGAGGCATACAATTATGCCAACAAACCCATTGCGGCATGGACACCCGAAACACAAAACAATTGGAACACCGATTACATTTTCTACAGCTATTGTGGCTCAAGTTGGCAAGATGCGACTTTGGCTTTGGCGATGGCACATTTGGTCAATAAACCTGTAGGAGCTGGTGCTGTACCGTCCATTTATTCCAACAAATTGATAGATTTGGCGGATACCATCATGGCGGCTTACTATCGTGCGCCCAATGTCGCATGGAGTAACCCCCTCAGTGTCAACAACTACTATCCAACGCGACATTTGGGCTATATTTTGGGCATCATCTATGATTGGTGTTACGATGAGTTGGGAGCAACACGACGCACCAATATTATTAATGTTATGAACGCCATGTACGACGAAATGCGCTCAAAAGCGTATCAGCGCAAAGAACGAGCGACGGGCAACTACTATTGGGGTCACGCTCTGTGCGCCGCTTTTTGGGGTTATGCCACACATGGCGACAATCCGCGAGCAGCTGAAATGATTGCTTATGCTCGTCGGCGATACGATGGCACCACATCGGCTTTACTGACTGGCGCAGATGATAATCCCGACTCAGATTTGATGCAAACCTTTTTAGGTGGCTACAAACCTTATGCGGCGACGGCGTATAATGGACTCCCCTCAGTATCAGGCGCACCCAACAAGGGCGGTTTACAGATTCAAGGTTGGGGGTATGGTGCAGCCAATTTTGCCCGCATTTTAGACTATATGCTCTTGGTCAAAACAGCCACTGATGTAGATGAACCTGCCAATCAACAAGCTATTTTGACGCAATTACTGAGGGGTATGAAACACTCGATGTTGCCGCGTCGCTATGAAATTGATGGATACTCCGATTGGGGTGGTAATACAGCGAATTATGTGCCTTTGTCTTTACCCTTTCGGTTGGCGGCTCTCTTGGAAGGTACGACTTCGGGTGCAAATGCCCAATATTTTGCCTATTCGGATTTGCAACCAGCCTCACTCTACAACCGCACAGTGTGGGATTTGGCAAATTGGGAAAAAATGTTGTTTTATGATGCCACACGAGCTTCAGCCGCCCTGTCAGAGCCTTTGTACTATTCAGGATTCAATCAGGGCTACAACTTAGGGGGTGGCAATGGCGCATTTCCCTACTTCATTATGCGCTCCGATTGGAGTGGCAATGCGACTTGGGCGAGCTTTAATGCTTCAGCAAGTAACTATGATGACCACCAACATTTTATGGCAGGCGCACCGACTATCAAACGAGGCAACGATTACCTTTTAGTCAATGCAGGTTCTTGGCACGATGGTTTCCCAAATGGTTTGACAGGTAATTCGACTTTAGCTGAAAATTCAGGGAGCAAAAGCACGCTGTTTTTTCACGACAATTTTGAATATCAACAAAATACACCCTCAGCCATCGGCGGACAATTTTACTATGGCAAAGACGACCTCAAAGCTGTCGAAATGACCCCTCAGTATTCGTACATCCGAGGTGATTATACTTCTTGTTACAATGCTTCAGGCGATGTTTCGACCCAGACCAATCGCCGACTGAACAAATTTTATCGCGACTTCGTCTATTTACGGACAACAGATGTGTTTTTGGTCTCCGATTATGTGTCGGCTCGTGCAGCGACCCCTCAGTATCGGAAGCATTTGCGGTGGCATTTTCCCGACAATGTGCCCACCGTCAACGGCAATACCATCAATGCCACTTATGGCTCGTCGAAATTGGCGATTACGACACTTGTGCCCGCCGCACCAAGCATCACTACCCACAATCAACAGACAAATTCCGACAATACATTTGGTTCTGTTCTCAACTACTATTTCAATTCAAAAACAGGGCGCGCCGAAGTCGCTTATGCTGCACCACAACCCAATGAAGAATATTTGACTGTTTTGAAGCCAAACGACAACTCAGCAACCGATGCAACAGTGCAATTAATCAATTCCAATGATGGCAAAATGCACGGCGCAAAAGTCACTTTACCCAATGGCACAACCGAATTTGCCTTATTCAGTCGTGACCAAAATGCGTTGCAAACACCCATTTTAGCCACAAACTATACGGTTACAAATGCGTGCAGCGGCCAGCACACGCTCACAGGCATGATGCCGTTGGAAAGTTACCAAATCAGTACTTCGGGGAATACCGTTTTTGTCACCCAAAAATCTGGCGGCACAGCTGTAGCCTCCGAAGCAGGTGTTTTGCGGTTTTTGCCTTGTCCGATTCCTGTCGAGCTGTTGTCTTTTTCTGGCAAAACTGAAGGTCAAAATAATATTTTGATGTGGGAAACTGCTTCGGAGCAAGGTGTTTCTCATTTTGAATTAGAAAAAAGTGCGGATGGTAAACTGTTCAACAAAATAGGGGCGGAGCATGCCAAAAACACGCCTTCCGTTTATCAGTTCGTAGATAAAACTTCGGAGCGAAAAAGTTATTATCGATTGAAAACGGTGGAAAATGACGGTGCAGTTGCTTACTCTAAGATCATAACACTCGAAAATCAGAATATATTGAAGAGATTAAAAATTTACCCCAATCCTGCAAGTGATGTGTTAAGCATCGAACATACTGAGGGGGTAGATGTCGAAATTATAAATTCGTTGGGTCAAGTGGTTCTAAGTCTTAAAAAGTCCGCAGCAGAGATGATAATTTCAATCGCAGACTTACCCAAGGGTGTTTATTGGTTAAAATCAGGTCAATCGTCAAGTCATTTTATAAAAAAATAGGTAGTTGTTAGGTTTTAGAAAAGGCAAAAAAAATGGCGCGCAAATGATGCGCGCCATTTCTACAATTCACAATATTCCATCACCTTAAAAACTCAATTGCATGTTGAACCGTCAAAAGACTTAGTAAAAGCTTTTTCAAAAGAATAACTACCATTTGAACCATTTAAAGACGCTGCAAATTCATTGCAAACAGCCTCACGTACTGTTCCATTTGTGATTTTTTCGACTTTATAACCAATCAAAGGCGTAGGCAACGCCGCTGTTGAACCTCCAGAAGCCGTTCCTTTGACAGAAAAGCTGATAACGCTATTGGCTGTAATAGCAAATGTGGTACTAAAGTTTGTCGTTGAATTTGTAATCGTTTGTACAACTTTGCTGCCATCTGCGTATTTGATTTCTGCAAAATTGGTCGAACCATTGGCAGATTTGGTTGCTGTCAAAGTTAATTCATAAGTGATAACATCCTCATCTTTTTTGCAATCAGACAATAAAAACAATGAGGAGAGAGTCAAAATAGTGGTAAACAAAGACTTAGAATAGATTTTCATTGATTCAAATTTAAATGTGAGTAATATTAAAAATAGTTTTAGAATCTTAATCATATAGGTTCAGATTGTTTCATGCTGCGCATAAAAAGCATACAAGGGAAAAGAATTCTATGGATTGCCACCATTTTTGAGACAAAAACTTTAGGAATGACGGCAATCTGAAAGTCCTTTTCTAGAATACGTCTTTCGATTAAAGCGAGGAACAGTGAGGAAAAAGAGCTAAACAGAATTTTAAAACATTTTATAAATCGCTTTATTCATATTGTAGAAAAAATCATACCAAAAAATCTGTGTTAGTAAATTATTGAGCTGAAATCAAAGAGATTTTACTGAAGGGGCAATATCTCGGTTGCTTTTTGGGTGTATTTTTCATTTTCTCAACCGTTCTATTATCTTTGCTGAACATTAAAACATTTCACATTATCAACTTTAACATTTACAAAATGTCTTCAAATAAAGAATCTTGGGGTTCACGATTGGGTTTAGTGTTGGCAATGGCTGGCAATGCTGTTGGATTTGGCAACTTTCTCCGCTTTCCCGTCCAAGCCATTCAGAATGGCGGAGGTGCATTTATTGTTCCTTATTTAGTCTGTTTTCTTTTATTGGGCTTGCCACTGTTGTTTGTTGAATGGTCAATGGGGCGTTTTGGTGGGCAATATGGTGACCATTCCACACCTTTTATTTTTGACAGAATGGGCAAAAGTGCTATTTGGAAATACATCGGTGTATCGGGTATTTTCATCAATATTGGTGTCGCAGCTTATTATTGTTATCTTGAAAGTTGGACTTTGGGCTACCTTTGGTATTCTGTTACCGGCGAATTTTCAGGACAAACAGCGGATGGTGTCAATGCTGTTTTTACGAACTATGTGGGTTTATCAGGCAATATTCCTTGGGTTTTTTGGATACTTTGTTTAGCCATCAATACATGGATTCTGTCACGTGGTCTCGAAGGTGGTGTTGAAGTGGCTGCCAAAGTAGGCATGCCATTGCTGATTATTTTTGGTATTTTCCTCGCTATTCGTGCATTAACAATCACAGCAGGCTCAGACGGAGCTATCAACGATGGTTTAGTCGGAGCTAATTTCCTTTGGAAGCCAGATTTTTCAACTATATGGACACCGAAAGTCTGGTTAGCAGCAGCAGGGCAGATTTTCTTCACACTCTCAGTCGGTTGGGGTATGATTCACGCTTATGCAGCTTATATTAAACCCAATGACGATGTTGTACTTAATTCTCTTTCCGCAGGTTGGACGAATGAGTTTGTTGAAGTGGTTTTAGGTGCGAGCATCGTTATCCCGATTTCGGTCGGCTATTTAGGTATTGACCGCGTGGTCGAATTGACTCAAAGCGGTGGTTTGGGATTGGGTTTCCGCACGATGCCTTATCTTTTCCAACAGTGGGGAACAGTTTTGGCAACTTTGGCGGGAGTGGCTTGGTTTGGCTTATTGTTTTTTGCAGGTATCACTTCTTCACTGGCAATGGGTACACCGTGGATGGGTTTCATGCGCGATGAATTCAATTGGTCACGTAACAAAACGGCTTTATCGTTTGCAGCTATCGTCTTTTTGTTGGGTTTGCCTACTGTCGTATTTTACAATCAAGGTGTATTCGACGAATTCGATTATTGGGTCGGCACGGTCGGTTTGGTATTGGCGGGCTTATTTGAAATCATCTTGTTCTCTTGGGTGTTTGGTATCGAAAAAGGTTGGGCCGAAATCATCAGAGGTGCAGACATTCGGCTTCCAGTTTTTTTCAAATATGTTCTTAAATATGTCACGCCTGTCATCATCATCTTGGTATTCATAGGTAGTTTGCCTGATATTTATGACAATTTGGTGCATAAAACCTTATATGAAAAAATAGCTAAAGCAACAAATCCTACCGAAATAGCAACCTTACAGACCCAAATGAGTTATCTCAATTGGTCTCGAATGCTCCTTTTAGGCGTTTTTTTAGGCATCTGCTATTTGGTCTTTTTAGCCAATAAGAAACGGTTGAAACAAAACGGATAAAATTGTTCATCAAGAAAAATCATTATAAAACTTCTAAATTTACAATAAATGGAAAGCTCCGCTTTATTCATGATGATATTGTCAAAAGGCATCATTGCAGGTTTTACATTCTACTTTTTTGGAAAAATGTTGTCCATGCCGATTAAAAAACAAACACAAGAGGAAGAACACAATTATCCGCGCGGTGGTTAAGGTTGTTAACATAAAGAGGATTAATAAAATTCAATTTTGCAGCCTAAATATGACTACACGAGTTTAGAGTTACTGCAAGTTGATAATCAATATATTATGGATTTCGCCGCCTTCGGCAAGAAAATCTGTGGCGCAAGGTCATTTTTTGCAAAGCAAAGAACAGTAAGTATTTCTATATTGCATTGAAAATCAATGCAATATAGAAATCTTAGCTTTATAAAGCCGATTATTCGTTTGTATCGTCAGAATGTAAAGACCATTGGGCAAATTAGAAACACTAATATGAGATTTTAGGATACCTAAATTATAAACTTGCCCTGTCAGATTAGTCAAAAAAATCCCCCCCTCAGTATTCAGCATGTTTTCAGGCAAATCCAAGTCCAAAGAAGAAGCCACAGGATTGGGGGATACCTTGATATCTTGTTCTGTAATAACCTCACTGCTACTTGTACAAGTCATTTTGGACAGCTTTTCCCACAATTCATTGTCAAAATTGCTCAAGGCATATAGTGGTATGCCCGAAGCGTCACCCATTCGCACAACTACCAAATTTTGCGATCGAACGACATAAATTTTCTGGTCGTTTTTACCCAAAGCGGCATACATATCACGAGGTGCAGCTGGCACAATATCGCTTGGATACACCAATCGTATTTGTGGTAACATATGTTCGCCTTTGCCATTGAGCCACCATAGATAGCCATAAGATTTATTCATCGGTTGCGAAGTATTGATACTTTGTCGCCAATAAGCAGTATCACGCAGCAACTGTTCACCATTCCATACGCCATTTGCCAAAGCCAAAAGCCCAAAACGAGCTGCTGACCGTGGTTTAGAATAAAAAATATGATCCAGCCAAAGCCCTGTAATACCAGTTTTGGTCTGCAATCGTTGCGTTGTAAATTGATTGATAGTCAAGCCCGAAGCCTTTTCGATGACATTGTGAATGAGATGATATACGCCATTGTGGTATGCCCAGCGGGTATTAGGTTCGGCTTTATAGGTAAGACACTGAGGGGTGGTACAATTGTCGTCGGCAACACCATCGTCCAAACCAGAAGACATGGAAAGTTGATGCACCACTTTGATTTTGCCTTCCTGTACAGGGGTTAAGCTCGTCCAACCCACACCTAAATATTTTGAAGTTGAATCTTGAATGTTCAAAATACCTTCTTGTTGAGCCATACCAGCCAAAAAACTGGTCAATGACTTGCCTGCAGATGCCCAATACCAAGCCGAATCTTGTGTGAAAGTACCAAAGTACCATTCTATTGCGATGCGTCCATTTTTAAGCACAATAAACGCTTTTGTATTTTTGGTAGTCAAAAACTGTCTGAGGGAATCTATTTTTGAAGGACACCAATTCATGGACGTTTGAGGCGACACTGTTTCCCAAGTATTGCCAACAACGGGTGGGAAATAAAGATTTTGAGCAAAAACAAATTTGAAGCTCAGCAATAGCGTAAAAAACAACCACTTTTTCATCGTATTATTATTTTTGTTTTAGACAATTTAGAAGGCAAGAAGGTTTAATGAGGCTTTTGAAATACAGCTATGTCGAAAAAAGGTGCAAAAAAGGTTTATTCTGTAACATTAACTTCATGAAAGTTTAGTTTATTTGCGAACATTAGTGAGATTCTCTCGTTACTAAGAACAATTTTTTCATAATAAAATAATTACCATCTATGAATTCAAAAGCAAAGTTCATTCTTTTCTTTGCACTGTGTGCATCCTTGACATCCTGTGTTTCTAAAAAATCGTTCACAAAAGCCCAAGAGGAATGGAAAGCCTCTAATGACAAGCTAAATCAAGAACTGGGCAAATGTGGTGAAAGCCTAAGTGACTACATGAAGCGTCTTTCTGCCTGCAACCAAGAAAAAGAGACCCTCAAAGGAGAACTTAAGTCGGCACAAGGCACCGTACAAGCCCGCGATGAGCAGGTTAAAGATTTGAAAGACCAAATTTCGGACATTCGCAAACAGCGCGACCAAACAGTTCAACAAGTCGGTGATTTGACAGTCCTATCGCAGTCTGCGAGCAACAACATCAAACAAACTCTGCAACAATTGGAAGGTAAAGACAAGTATATCAAACTCCTACAAGCCGCAAAATCACAAGCAGACTCTATCAACTTAGCCTTAGCGGTGAATCTAAAAAGTGTGTTGAAAGATGGTATTTCGGACAGCGATGTAGAAGTAAAGGTGGACAAAACGGTTGTTTTCATCAACTTGTCTGATAAAATGTTGTACCAAAGTGGCAGTGCCAATATCACATCTAAAGCCAATGAAGTGTTAGGTAAAATTGCAAAAATCGTCGAGTCAAGACCCGATTTAGAAGTCATGGTCGAAGGTTATACTGACAATATGCCTATCAAGAACGCTTGTATAGAAGACAACTGGGACTTAAGCGTGAAACGGTCAACTGCTGTAGTTCGTGCTTTACAAAAGAATTTCAAAATTGACCCAAATCGCCTTATTGCAGCAGGTCGTGGCGAATATAATACCTTAGCCAGCAACGATACAGCCGACGGACGTGCCACCAATCGTCGCACACGTATCATTATTTTGCCAAAGTTGAATCAATTTTACGATTTATTGAATCCTAAGAATGTTCCAGATTAGTTCTGCAAGATTCTAAATGCTATATAAGCCAAATACCATTCAAGGTCAACACGTTTTGAAATCTTCTAAATGTGCTTTTTTGAGTGGTATTTGGCTTTTTTCATTAAAATTCTAAAAAAATTTCTATAAAAAGGTCAAAACCGATAAAAAAAATTTGATTCTATCACAAACAAGCGTACCTTTACCCCATATGTAAACAAAAGGTATATTTGTAACCTCAAGGTTCTAAATTTCTACCCGCTGTTTCGGGTTTTTCCATTCGTAACATCTTTCCTATGGTTCTATTCCACACATATTTGGTTCACTTGCATTTTTAAATTTTCTTTTTATATTTTTTAAATTTTTTCAGATGAATATTTTTGTTGCAAAACTCAACTACAACACCTCTAGTGAGGCGTTGCGTGAGGCATTCGAGCAATTTGGCGAAGTCGAATCTGCTAACGTTATTACTGACCGCGAGACAGGTCGTTCAAAAGGCTACGGCTTTGTCGAAATGTCAAATGACAGTGAAGGAGCTGCTGCTATTGAAGCTCTTGACGGTAGCGATTTTGATGGCAACACGATTGCTGTTAAAAAAGCAGAACCTCGCGAATCTCGCGGTGGCGGTGGCGGCAATCGTGGCGGTGGTGGCTACGGTGGCGGTAACCGTGGCGGCGGTGGTTACGGCGGCGGTGGCAACCGTGGCGGCGGTGGCGGTTATGGCGGCGGTGGCAACCGTGGCGGTGGCGGTTACGGCGGTGGCGGTTATCGCTAGTTCCAATATATTTTAAGCGGCGACAACTCAGTTGTCACGTCTTCAAGTATTTTATAATAAAAGGCACGTATTTCGCGCATTTGATAATGCTGAAATCCGTGCCTTTTTCTTTTTATACTGAGGGGTTATCATGAGGCTTATTGCAAGTTGAAAATCAATTCATTAGCTATTACTCTCTATTTTGCTTCCAAACTATTCAAAATCGCAATACCATCTTCTTGTGCTACATGATCACCATCTTCAAAAATGATAACGATGAAGAAATTAGTGGCATTTTTAGGATTTATCAAACCTGCCACCATCACTTGCAAGCCATCTTTATACCCCAAAATGTACTCACCTTTGAAACCATTATAATCTAATTCATAATGTTCATCTTTCATTTCAAATTTCAAATCGCGCCCCAGCTTTCTTGTCGCTTTGTTCATATCCGCTAAAGTCACATCGCCATCGTCAAACACATACATGTATAATTGCATACCATCACCTTCACATTCAAACTCATTGTCTGTGTTTTTAGTCACTTTAAAATCGTCAGGTAATTCGATACTCACTTTGTAATAGTCCCAAACAAACTCTTTTTGAGCTGTGGCTGAAGTAGTAGAAAAAAGGCTGAGAATGCATACCGCAAGGGCAAGAGCAGTTGTTTTCATAAAATAATACGTTTTTTGATGAAAAATTAATTTTGATAAATAGTTTGACAACGACATAGAAAAATTCTAAGAATATATACAACATCGGTCGCAAGCTCCCGCGTTACAGGAATAATTTTTTATAGAGCGCAGTCAATTTTTGAGCTTTTCAAGCTCAAAAATTGACTGCGCTCTATAAAAAATTATTCCAAAGCACGCATTTTGTCCAAAGGACTCCTTCGGAGAGCGAAGCGAAAAACAGTGAGTGTTTAGCACTTTTAAATGTCGCTATCAAAGTAAAGAGTATTATGAGCGAGAAATGAGAACAATTGGAAAGTAAGAAAGTATCTTGTTGACATTTGATGCAAATAATTCGACTGCAAAATACCTATTTTTAATATTTTATGTACAAAATTGTGATTTTTATATGCGCCAAAATTAATTCTAAAAAAAAATTAGCCTATCTCCTCACGGAACAAGTTCGATACCCCTTTACAACTTAAACACCCCTCAGTATTTTCCCATAAAATGACTAAATTGCCCATTATGGCGAATCAACCTAATTTTAATTTATCGGCCGAAGACATCGAACGGTTGCAACGAGGCGACTCTCGGTTGCAATCCAAAGTATTTGATAAACAGGCTTTGTCGTATCATCGGTTAGCCAAAAACAAATGGCGCATTTCCGACGAAGATGCCGAAGAAATCGTGAGCGAAGCCTTCGCCAAATTCTTTTGTCGCATACAAGAAGCCGATTTTAAGGTAGATAACTGTTCGGGTTTCGTCTATGTGACTCTCGAACGTTTGGCGTGGAAAGTATTGGAACGACAGAATAAAAATGCCGCAATTGGGACGGATGTTTTTTCGATTGCCAAACAAAACGACAATCCTTTTTTGGAATCACTGAACACAGCATTGAACCTGTTGGGGAAAAAATGTCAGCAATTGATAAACGATTTTTATTTCGATGACAAGCCTCATAAAGAAATCGCTGCGGAATTAAGTATTTCGGAAGAAGCTTCGCGACAACGTTTACGAGAGTGTATGAAAAAACTCAAAGTCCTTGTAATAGAAAAAAGAGATAATCCACGGATGGCGTGATGCGGTAAAGTTCGCGCGATTTAACTTAAATTGACAAAAATGGATATAAATAAATGGCTCAATGATGACTTGTCAGAGCCTGAAATGGATAAAATGACAGGAGAAATTATGAGCGAATTGAAAGAATATCGCTTGAAGCAGCAGTTGAAACAACGATTGCAAGCCCAAAAACGGCAACGCGCTCTGATAAAACGGATAGTCATCGTTGGCGGCGTTGTTGTGACTATTGTTCTGTTGGCTTTGGTTTTTTGGTGGAACAAAAAAACTCATTCGACAGCTATTCCTAACGAAACAAATATGGGTTTTCAGTCTTCAACCGTCATTGGGCAGCAAAATGATACTTTGCTAACGGATAAAAAAGACAGGACGCAAGAAAAAGCAACCACATCTCTCAATAATACAGCCGACTCGACTAAGCAAATCGCTAATAATACACCAACAATAGACAAATCTGAATCTGCTATCGCTTTACACCCCTCAGTCAAACCCACGATAAAACCGGCGATTGATACCGAATACATCTATCTGACTCCACAGCAAACCCGCCCTGTCTATTTTTATACAGAAACGAGCAACGACAAGGATACATTTACAGTATTGGATTTGAGTAAAACGAAATTAACGACCATACCCCCCTCAGTATTCCCATATGTGCAACTCAAAATTTTGTTGTTGAACAAAAATAATCTGACCGTTTTGTCCAAAGACATTGCACAATTGTCTCATTTGGAGGAATTGAATGTGTCCAAAAACAAATTAACGGCTCTACCGATTGAATTGACGCAATTATCGCATCTGACACATCTGAATGTTGAAGAAAATAAACTGTCTGTCTTGCCAAATAACTTTGACGAGCTTCGAAATCTTAAAGAATTGCGTCTCAGCAGCAATAAACTGACCGAATTACCTGACCATTTTGGACAATTGCCGCAGTTGAAGCTTGTGGATTTGGAAAACAATAGGTTAAAAAACTTGCCTGAGTCCATTGGACAATTGAAAGAATTGAAAGATTTAAATTTAGGTCAAAACGAATTGCACGAGTTACCTAAAAGTATAGGCAACTTGAAAAACTTAAAAACACTCGATGTGAGTCATAACAAAATTTGGCGTTTGCCCGATGAGATTAGTTTACTTACTGATTTGACAAGTTTGGATTTGAGTCACAATTATTTATTGCGTTTACCTGCTGAAATTAAGCAATTGAAGCAATTAAAATATTTGAATTTGACTGAAAATCGTTTCGATTACGATGAAATTCAGAGAATAAAACAGTGGTTGCCGAATTGTCAGATTGAGTTTTGATACGTTGTAAGAAGACCCTTCCGAAAGTTTTAAACTTTCGGAAGGGTTTGTTTTAAAAATAAAACCTCAATTCTTCGCTGTTGTATCCATACGTTGCGCCAATTCAATCAACTGAATAAATCCAGCGCGATACCCCTCAGTATCTTTGCCCAAACTGCCTGTTGCCAAGGTTTTGGCTTTGTTCATATCGAAATCACCGATAAATTTCGATTGTCTTAGAATCTGAGCGAACCCTGCCACGGCAGCAGCGAAACGGAAATTATCACTTGTTTGCGAAAGACTCAAAGACACATTAGGCACAGCTTGTTCTATCAAAATACTGGTATCTTCTGTCGGCTTTTTATAGCGCAATTTGAGAAAAACCACTTCGTTTCGCCCACTTTTAATGGTTGGTATTGTCTTTTGATACCGCAATTTGTCCACCGAAGGCGATTCTGTTTGAGTCATCTCTGTGCCTTTGGGAATGATTTCGTACAAAGCTGTCACGGTGTGTCCTGCACCGACTTCGCCTGCATCTTTTGTGTCGTCGTTAAAATCTTCCTTATCGAGCAAACGATTTTCATAACCAATCAACCGATACGACTCCACTACTGAGGGGTTGAACTCAAGTTGGAATTTCACATCTTTGGCGATGGTGTAGAGTGTGCCACCCATTTCTTTGCCAAATACCTTTTTAGCTTCGTCAATATTGTCAATATAAGCGTAGTTGCCATTGCCTTTGTCGGCGAGTTGTTCCATTTTGCTGTCTTTGTAGTTGCCCATACCAAAACCCAACACGGAAAGAAATACACCTGTTTTGCGTTTGTCTTCAATCAATTTCACCAATTCACTTTCGCTGCTCACACCGACATTGAAATCGCCATCGGTTGCCAAAATGACTCGATTATTGCCATCAGGAACAAAGTTTTCTTGCGCCGTTTTGTAAGCCAATTGAATACCTGCGCCGCCTGCCGTCGAACCACCCGCTTGTAAAGCATTGAGTGCATTCAAAATGGTCTCTTTTCGTGTGCCCGAAGTTGGCGGCAAGACCAAACCTGCACTGCCTGCATAGACAACGAGTGCCACATGGTCTTGCTCGCGCAAATTGTTGATGAGGATGCGCAAAGCCTCTTTGACCAAAGGCAATTTGTTCGACGACTCCATCGAGCCACTGACATCAATGAGGAAAACGAGGTTGTTTTGAGGGGCTTTTTCTAAATCTAAGCGTTTACCTTGCAAGCCAATGTGTAGCAAAAGATGGTCTTTGTTCCATGGGCAAGTCCCCATTTCGGAAATAATACTGAGGGGGTGTTCTGATTGGCTGGGCGGTGCGGGATAATTGTAATCAAAATAATTAATCATCTCCTCGATGCGTACCGCACCACTGGGTGGCTTAGTACCATTGCTGATAAAACGTCTGACATTGGCATAGCTCGCCCTATCTACATCAATAGAAAAGGTGGAAAGTGCATCGTCTTTGGGCGATTTATAATTGTTTTCGAGCCAATAACCATATTCTTCGGTATTGAATCCACCCAATTTTTCGATACTGTCGCGTTGGTGTTTGAAGTCTCGTTTTTGTTTTTTATTGGCTTTTGTAAATGCAAACGGTTTGTCAATGGTCTTTTTATCAACTTGATTTTTGTTGCGGCGACTGATACTCAGACCTGCCACTCGACTGTTTATTATTGAAACAGCTCCTGTTGACTCCCTCCTTTTAATTGTTCCATAACCCGTCACGACCACCTCTTGTAACAGAGTGCTACCATTTAGTTTAAAATCAAGTCTTTCTTTTTTTACCCCTTTGGTTACGATGGCTGTTTCGGTAGTCGTGAAACCTGTATAACTGCACACAAGGGTATAATGCCCTTGTTTCGGGATTTTTAAGCAATATTGACCGTTCACATCGGTGATTGTGCCGTAGGTTGTGCCTTTTATGACAATACTTGCACCGATTAATGGGTCGCCATTTCCACCATCGGTGATTGTGCCGCAAATGACTGTATCGCGCTCAGATACTGAGGGGGTCGCGTTTTGACAAAAAATATTGCTCCAAAACAAAACACTGCATATGAGCAGCAAGGATAATTTCATTTTCATCATAATTGAATGAATTTAGTAGGTTTGAGAATGGATGTTAATTCTAAAAAAGCACTTTTACATCCATAAAGCTGCATTCATTCCATTCGTGAGAAAAACGATGAAGGATTATTCAAAAAAAAACCTCGCTGATTCAGAAAGACCAGCGAGGTTGATTGAAAGTTTGAGTGGATTTACATCCATTTGGCGATGAATCGCATAAATTCTGCTTTAAATTCTGCATAAAGCGGCGTGAATCGTGCCATTTGATCCCGCAACTCGGTATGGTCATCGAAGTAAACGTGGTCAACAGCGATGGGATGCTCTTCGGCAAAATGCGCCAAATTCGCTTCTTGTTTTTTGATCGCATGACGTAAATCGTCAACGACTTCTTGCTGTCTGTACAGACGATTTTGTAAACTTTCCGCTGTTGCAGTAAACTCAGGTACTGTATTTTTCATTTCCACTTCGCTCAAGCGGTTGGCAAAAATGCCCAATTCATCCTTCGCAAAACTCAATTCATTGAGCCATAAGCGGTGTTCAAAGTGCAAATCTTTCAGATAAACGTGTTTTTGATGTGTTGCTGTCATATTCAACGGTTTTGCATTGTTAAAAATCTTGTTTTACAATGCAATGTTGACGCATTTTGACTTTTTAAAAAGTAATGAAAGTCATATTGAACAGTGATATTAGGCAGGAGGATAAAACAAAAACCCTCGCCAACCTAATGAGTTGGCGAGGGAGAGAGTCAGTAAACGGTTTGAGTGCTTCGGAATTCTAAGGTTTCTAAAGCTACTTTTTTTATCGCATTGGATGTATCTTTTGTCGCGAAGATGTATAAAATCGAATCTACGGCAGGTTGATTAATCAAGCGTAAATTACTGAGGGCTGTCCCTCTGGTTTCGTTTTTAGCATCCGATAGGAACGGTTTGATTTCCTCTAATGCTCTGTCTGAACCTGTGTTGCCCAACATCAATATATATTGTTGTGCATTTACTCTATTCTTGAATTGCGATACGATTGTTTCGACTATATTTTCTGAACGTTGTGGTGCTTCGGCTTTGGTTCGATAGGCAATGCTTGCATAAGCCAATTGTGCCGTCGAAGCAATATCCATTTCTTTTGATTCAAAAGCCAATGCTCTGACGGCATTTTCTACTGCAACGCTCGGATGTTTCATCGAACTCACCATCGGTAGAATTTCAAACATGGCTTCTGGATTTTGCTCATATTTTTTAATGACTTGTGTAAATACTTGTTGAACTTCTGTTTTTTCTTCAAGTCCTAAAGCATTCACAATGATGCTAAAAGCCAATGTTTTAGGTGTAAAACCTTCTAATAGTTGGGCCAATTCTTTGGCAGATTTAGGTTGCAAATAAATCAGAGCCTGAATTTTTTGGAACAAACCATCGTCCCATTTCTTAGCCGAAATATTGACCGTTTTCAAAGAGTCCATGAGTGATTCGACGGTCTCTTTGCCTAAAATATTGGTGCATTTGATTATTTTGATTTTTTCCCAAGCTGGGTCACTGTCCAATCTGCCCCACAGAACATAGTTTTTATGTGTGAAATAGTCTAAAAAATGAGAAACACCTTCGACTAAAGTGGTTTCTTGTACAAATTTGGCTTTGAATGTGATGTGACTTTGTGCGGTTGTATCTTTTCCAAATGATAGTTTTTTGAGGTCATCTACATCAATGTTTGTCAAAACGTTGTCTTTTTTGCGTATTTGAATAGTGGCATTGTATGAACCTGATGCAGCAGGTTTGCCGAAGTTGCCATAGTCACCACTGACAAAAGTATAGCCCGCTTTTTCTTTTACCAACGATAAAGTTGTATCATTTTGTGCT
Source organism: Saprospiraceae bacterium (assembly GCA_016787525.1). Classification (GTDB taxonomy): domain Bacteria; phylum Bacteroidota; class Bacteroidia; order Chitinophagales; family Saprospiraceae; genus JAAFJT01. The sequence goes on from JAEUUP010000102.1 coordinate 55,454, forward strand.
TTGTCGAGCGTCATACGCCCCTTAAACTGTCCCATAGGTTCTTCTTCAAGGGTCGCCCATTGGTTAGGTACTGAGGGGGTGTTTTTCGGAAAAACAACTTGCATTTGACTTATGACATTGCGAAAAAGAATATCAATAGTCGGGCTAATGGATGAGTCAGAAGCAACAGCAATGATTTTTCCTGTTTTATCTATTTTAGCAAGCATCGGCTTTTTTAAGTCTTCTTTGAAACCGTCCATATCTACGCCAGTCAAAACATCGCCATTGACAACCATACCCAACTGAGGTGTATCGAAACCAAACACAACCCAATCGAGTGAATCGGTGGTTTTGACGGTGGTTTTGTTGAGTTTTGATTTAAAATCAATTTTGACCTCTTGTTTGTCCGATTTGAAAATAGGTGAGCCTTCAAAAAGTGGATTTAGGTCATGCGAAGCGGAAGATGTGAATACAACGTCATAGGTCTGTTGTGTCGCTTTTTCTTCTTTCATGAATTTCGACCACACAAAACCTATTGCCATTACAGAAAGTCCTAAGGCTGCTATCCATTTTAAAATACCCTTGCTCATAATTAACAGATGGTTTTTTGAATGTTTTATTTTTTTACCCCCCTCAGTATCGAGGCACTTTTTTGATTAGAATTTGACAAACTTACGCCAAGTTTTTGACTTGGCGTAAGTTGTCGGATAAAGATTTACCAAGAGAAAACCTGTGCATTTTGGTAATTAATAAACGAACCGCTAACAGTGAATCCACTTGTACTCCAAAGCGTGTGTGTGTATTCTTTCCAACCTTTCCAGAATGTCCAAACTTTTGCAAACAACTCTAATTTACCAGCCAAGAAGTTCAAACTATAACCTGCATACAATTTTTCAGTCAAAACAAGACCATTATTGAGTGTCAAAAGCAAATCACCTGTCAAAGGCACGCTACCATTTACAAATACGATACTACCTCTTACACCTGCCTTAACAACCAAGAGATTGATATACGCTTCAGCAAAACCACCCAATTCAGCAAAAGGAGTCACTCCTGCACGCAATGATTGTTTGTCGCCCGAAATACCATAACGAAGACCCACTCTTCCTTTCACACCTACTGCACCTGTGACAGGTACAACAACGATAACAGTGCTGTAAGAATAGCGAATTTCTTTATAAGCAGATTTTTCAGATATTAAGCTGAATGATTGAGGGAAACCTTGGCTAAAGTTGAAAATGTTTGAACCCGCTGCGACGACGCTTAAACCAATTGTGATTTGTTGCGCTGAGTTAGCAGGCACTTTTGCATTACCTGTGATATTCAAAACATTAAAGTTTTTATTGAAAAGTGTACCGTCAATACGACCATTTGCTGTAAAATTGAGCTCAGAATTGGTTTTTGCCAACTCCGCTCTGGCTTGTGCAAGTGTCAATTGACTCAAACTACCCGCAGGCTGATACAATTTACCGTTGATAGCCAACGTGCCTGTGATAGCAGCTTTGAAAGAAGAAGCACTACCAAACGACCATGTTTTTGTCGCTGTTTTGCTAATGGTTTTAAGCAATGTACCAGGTGCAGGGGCTGCAGCTTGAGCCATAACGCCTGCTGCGCCAACCGCCAATATTGTCCCTTCTAATTCACCTGAACTCGGTTTAGTTGCGATATTGATGCGGTTTGCTTTCATACCATTGAAATCAGCATCTGTCATTTCGCCTACAGATTTCAACTCTTTGCCATTAAAGATGTTTGACGATTTAAACACACGGTCAATTTCTTGATCATTGAAAAAACGACCTGCCGCAGCTTGTGAAGACCGTTGCCTAACCAATTCCGCTTCGCTTACTTTAGGTTTGCCAACAATATTTTCAGCTGGGTCATTTACGATTGAATAACCTTTGGTGTTGAAATCACGCTCCAATTTTTCGATTTCTGAAAAATACTGTGAGGCTGGAATAGCTTTACCGTCTGGAATTTGAATCAAATCGTTTGGGCCATACACTTTCCCAGTATTTTGGTCTTTAAACGTGCGGATTGAAGGCCCTGCTGCCGCTTGAATTCTAGGGGCTTTTTTCTCAATTTCAACATTTTCTTCATTCATGTTGAATGTCCCCAAATTGACTTGGTCTGGGTTTTGAGCTTGGAGTCCTGTTACTTGAAACCATAAAAACAAACTGGCTACGATGGAAAGATTTTTTACTGTTTTCATAATGATTTTAAATTTAAAGATGATTTTAGATTGCCTACTCATACGTTTTTCGGCTGCCACGCTCATTCAGTTTTTTAGAGACTTTTGAGAAAAAACTCTTAGTCAAGGCATTTATTACTATTTGGTTTGCTACAAAGTTGATGGTATTTTATCATTTATGCAATCACACTTTCGTGTGATTTTTTAGGTACGTTACTTCGTTTTTGATTGTAACAAAGGTAGTAGGCATAGAATACTTAAAAAATTAGAAAAAACGACTCTTTTTCTGTTCGTAAAACACTATTAATACAAATCAATTTTTTCATAAACCATTAATAATCAATTTTTTATATCTTCTGTATTCAATAAATTCAACTCATTGTATCAAAGATTTGTTAAGACAAATGTTAAAATCTTTAGAAAACTTTAACATTTCAATACGAACTAAAATCAATACTTGGGTAATTTTTTAGTTATACATTAGCGCATAAGGTTTTACCCTTCACACATGAAAAATTTAGAGATACCCCTCAGTATTTTTGGTCATTTTCTAAGAAAATTATCTTTAAAATAAGCAAAAAGAGCGAATTACGTTCGGGAAACTTTTAAAAGTTTCCCGAACGTGTGCGCTCCAATAAAAGGGTAAAACCTTGCGCAGTAATGTATAAAAAACGGTGACTTCGCCGCCGAAAAAAATTAAAACCTCCCTCCGAAAAGTCCACTCCGCAGCCGTAGGCGGCGTTATTTAAGTAGTCAAAAATAAGTTTTCGTACATTTCAAACGCCGCCTTTGGCGGTGAAAAGGACTTTGAGGAGCGAGCGATTTTTGGATTAAAATTTTGCCAAAGCCAAAATTTTAATCCAAAAATCGCTCGCTCTAATAGAAAAATTTTAAAAGTACGTCTTTTGCGCGCAGCGCAAAACAGTGAGTATCAAACACCCGAAAGGTTACTTAACCGAACAAAACTGTCACCCACACCTTATTTTAAGGTATAATTGCAGAATAAAAACACTTTCTTAGCTTTGTAAAACGTAAAACCTAATTTTATGATGACAAAAGAACCAGCTCTTATTCTTACCCACGGTCTTTTCGATACCGAAAATGGTAAAACCGCCCACGGTTTAGTACGTGGCAGCGACAGATTTCAAATAGTCGGTGTGATTGATTTTGCGACCGCAGGACGCGATGCAGGCGAAGTTTTGGATGGTAAACACCGCAATATCCCTATTTTTGCTGACATCGAAACTGCTTTGCAAACACTGGAGACACCCCCTCAGTATCTTATCATTGGTGTCGCTGTCGCAGGCGGAAAAATACCGCCCGAAATGCTCGCTGTTCTGAAACAAGGCATTGAGCATAAATTGAACATCGTCAATGGCTTGCACGAAAAACTCAATGAAAAAACAGAATTTGTCGCTCTGGCTGCACAACACGGTGTCACCATAACCGATGTGCGACGCACCAAAACACCTTCCGAAATGTCGTATTGGTCGGGCGAAATTGGTCGAGTCACCACGCCTCGTATTGCTGTTTTGGGAATGGATTGTGCAGTCGGAAAACGCACAACTTCTCGTTTTTTGGTCGAAGCGATGCGCGAAAAAGGTTATAATGCACACATCATTTCGACAGGTCAAACGGGTTGGATGCAAGATGGACGCTATGCGTTTATTTTCGATTCGACCATCAACGATTTCCTAACAGGCGAGTTAGAGACACAAATCGTCAAATGTTTCGATGAACAAAATCCCGATATTATGTTCCTCAATGGACAATCGGCACTCCGCAATCCGATTGGGCCCACAGGTTCAGAGTTTTTAGTGTCTGCTCGTGCCAAATGGGTTATCCTGCAAGCAATTCCTGCCAGAGAATTTTATGAAGGCACAGAAGACAATATCAAAGCCCGCATCCCCTCAGTAAAATCGGAGATTGAATTAATCAAAATGTTCGGTGCAAAAACCCTTGCGGTCACACTCAATACACACGGTTTGAGCCTCGAAAAAGCCCGTAAAATCCAAGAAAAACTCCGCAAAAAACTCGGTATTCCAGTCGTTTTGCCTTTAGAAGATGGCGTAGAAGAGATTGTGAAAGTGATTGAAAAGAAAGTGTTGACAAGTGAAAGATAAATAACTCAATGCTTTTTACTCTGTGCAACGCACTTTTTTACAGAGTAAAAAGTCTTTTTACTCCGTGCAGCTCACTATTTACTCTGTAAAAAGTCTTTTTACTCTGTGCAGCCCACTATTTACTCTGTAAAAAGTCTTTTTACTCTGTGCAGCTCACTTTTTACAAAGTAAAAAGTCTTTTTACTCTGTGCAGCTCACTTTTTACAAAGTAAAAAGTCTTTTTACTCCGTGCAGCTCACTTTTTACAAAGTAAAAAGTCTTTTTACTCCGTGCAGCTCACTTTTTACAAAGTAAATAGTCTTTTTACTCCGTGCAATTCACTTTTTACAAAGTAAATAGTCTTGGCTCAATGATGATTTCAAGTTGCTGATATTCTTTAAACCCGTAGGGTTGACATTTTGGTAGAAAATAGCAATACATACGATTATTGAATGCCGTAGGCATGGGATTTTGTAAAGAAAATGAGTGATTAAATCCTTTATAATGTCATGCCTACGGCATTCAATAATCGTATGTATTGCTATTTTCTACCAAAATGTCAACCCTACGGGTTTAAAGAATATCAGCAACTTGAAATCATCATTGAGCCAAGAGAAAACAAACACGGGGCTTTATTTCTACCAAAATGTCAACCCTACGGGTTTAAAGAATATCAGCAACTTGAAATCATCATTGAGCCAATGAGAAAACAAACAAGGGGCTTTATTTCTACCAAATTGCCAACCCTACGGGTTTAAAGAGTATCGGCAACTTGAAATCATCATTGAGCAAATGAGAAAACAAACACGGGGCTTTATTTCTACCAAAATGCCAACCCTACGGGTTTAAAGAGTAAATGTCAAATGCCCCCCTCAGTATAAACTTCTGCTGACATATATTGACAGCGTTTTCCTAAAAAAGGGTGTCGCCTCTACGAGGCTCAAAAATCGTGGTTTGAATCCTTTGCTACCAATGTTTTGCACCTCACGGCGCATCTTGTTCGTGTAAGTGCGCCGTGAGGTGCAAAACGTTGGTAGCTTGATGGGTAAATCTATTCTTTTTCGCCTTGTAATTTGGCTCAATGATGTCTGATTTCAAGTTGCTACGGCTCTAAAATCTCAATCTTTCTATGTGACGGATGCGCAACAGACAGCCGTTTATCCACCTACATCATCATCAACTTACCGTTTTTGATGAGTCGTTGCTTCTCGTCTTTGATGGAGAAATAGTACACACCATTCGATAGATTGGGCAATAAAACCTGATTGGAAAGGCTGTTGAGCTTTTGCACCACCAAATTGCGTCCTTGACTGTCGAATAAATAAAAGGTTTGGTTCTCATTGACGAGTTGAATACTGAGGGGGGTGCCGTTTTGCAACACCGTCGGATACACCGACACGAAATGACCTTTTTGTTCGATTTTGACAGACTTGATGGTGGTCAATTCGCTTTTGCCCGCAGCGTCTATGCTTTTGACACGATAATAATTGATGCCATCATAGACTGGTCGCTCGTCAATAACTGAGTAAATACTCGCTTTATTGAAGGCTTTGACCGTTTGGAGCTTTGTGAAATGATGGCCATCGGTGCTTTTTTCGACCTCGAAACAGTTTAGATTTTGTTCCGTCTGCGTTTCCCAACGGATAGACACCTGTTGATTGTCTGTCGCCTGTGCGTCAAAGGATTTGTAAGTGACAGGCAAAGGCTGCGCATTGATTTGGAAGTCCCACACGCCTCGTCCATACGTTGCAAAACGCACAACATTCAAATCAGAAACGTACTCAACGGCTGTAAAAGAAACAACAGGCGTTGTTGCAGTCGCCATACTGTACCATGTATTCGTATTGAGAACATAGACATAAGGCCCAGCGTCAGTCGCCGCAAATAATAAGGTTTCACTTGGATTCAATACCAATTCACTGATAAAACTATTGGGCAAACCCGTGCTTATATCTGTAAAGTTAACGCCACCGTCGCTTGTCTTATACACTTTTCCGCCTTTGCCACAATAGAAAGCCAAGTTCTTATTCAATTTTGACGCATGGATGAACGCGCCATAAGTCCATTCATTCGTCGGTCCTGTCAATCCAGAAGTTTGTGTAAAGGAGCTACCAGCATCGTGCGAATAGTAAAACTTACCATTGCTCAATGCCACATACATATAGTTTGGATCTACTTGCGAATGGTCAAGTGCCGTAATAAAACCGCCACCATTGGCATAGAAATCGAAAGCATATTCTGTTTTGGTCAAGCTCGATGTACCATTATAAGTCATCTTTACAACTTTCGACACAGTGCTACCGCTGTTTGCGCCACCACCACCGACTAAAATACTGTTTTCAGTGGTCACACCGTAATCGCAAGTAGGAGAAACCCAATATTGCATATACGTATTAGATGTCCCATAAACAGAACCTTGTGCGGAGGTACCAGTACTGGTCAAGTTGTCGAAATAATGAATCGTACAAGAAGAACCTGTTTGAGGATATTCTTGCCAATATTTTGTTCGACCAAGCGATGTATTTTGTCGCACATAGTCACCGCTGAATATCTGAGTCCCTGTCAAAATACCTGTTCCCGAACTGCCTGCAAAACGTTGAAAACCTTGGTCTTGCGCACCTGCAATGATTTGACTACCTAAAGTAATGACATCGTAGTAGTCTGTGATACGGCAATTGGTTTTTGTAATATTTGTCGTCGTTGTAAAAGGGTCTGGGAAATAATGAATACCGCCATGATTACCAATAAGGAAAAACTTTGTCCCATCTGTTTTTTGATACGGTGTAACTGACATCATATCGGCATGAAGTTTATCAATATTGGAATAATACTGCGCCCAACCATTCTGAGAAGCCCAAGAATTACCTGCATTCGATGATTTCCAAAAATCAACCGCACCGTAATACACAGCATCTGTAACCCAAGGATTAGCTGAAATACCAACCCCCCAAGCTGTCGGGTTGAGTGTCGAAACACTCGCCCAGCTTGCCCCGTCATCTGTTGATTTATAGAAAGAAGCACCACCGCGAACAGCATAAAGCGTCAAGTTTGACCCATTTTGATAACCCGTCAACAGTGTTTCAGAACCTGAAGGAATAGACATACTGGATTGAAGTGTTGTTAAACTGGAGGCTGTTCCTGAGAGTTTGTACAAAGCTGTTTTATTAGAAATAACATACAAATCATTGCTGTTGAAAGGCGACCACATCCTGACATTATCATCCGTAGAACCCATGAATTGTTGCACAAGCGACCACGAAGCACCATTATCCGTCGAGCGATACAATTTATAAGATTCACCCCAAGGCGAAGACGACCATAAATGTTGGAGATAAAAAAGTGTTCCATTACTAAAAGCCACGATTTTCAATCCACCGCTGCCCCAATCATCCACACTCGTAAAACTACCACCCGCTTGTGTCCAAGTCGCGCCCTCATCATCCGAATAATAAGGTTGTCGTTTTCCTTGTACTGTAATGATGCGTTTGCCACCGCCATTGGTCACAACGGCTAAGATGGCTGAATTAAATTTGATGGCATCACTTAAAATACTCCAACTGCCACCCGTCAAGCCACCTTTGATCAATATACCACTTTGCGACACTGCATAAACCTCTTCCGTCGTCGGATAAAAAGCTGTTGCAACAATACTCCCTGCTACATTACTTGTCCCGCGTTCGTACCAATTGCCATCCAATAATCCACCTGCAAATAAATCCTCTTTGGGATAAAGACGGGCTTGAGTGGCTTTCTCAAAATTCTCTTGTGTGATTTTTTCCCAATCATCGCCCAAAGCGGAATGACGGCTTTGTTCAAAATACTTTTTTGCGCCTCCTTCTTGCTCCCCCTCAGTAGGTTCGGCATTATTCTCGTTCTGACAAGCAGAAAAAAAGACAAAAGCACTCAATATCAAAGTGCCTAACCAAACAGAAGCGCGCGTTAATGGTCTAATTTGTAGCATTGTTTCAATCATTTTTTTAGATAATGGTTTTGCTTTAAAAAAAATAGATGTGATAAAAACTGTTCATCAAATCAAAGAAGTGACAAAGCCACCCACGAACGATACCGCCCACCACCGCTTGCTGATGTACAATCCTTGTAAATGAGTTTTTGAACTTGCAAAGTAAATGAAAATAAACTAATCTGTAAGCATTCAATAGGCGTTTGCACCAAACCAAACACCCATTGCTTGAAGTGTGTCTATTGCGACGCTTCTGCATAAGTCAAATCCCAATTGTCGTACAATTTTTTTAAGGCAAAATAATTTTTTGTGCAAGGATAGTGCGCTTCCCAATGCCTCAAAATCTTTTGTAGTCGTTTACGACGGCGTTCCACAAAAGCGACAGTCCCTTTTGCGTAGTAATACCACATTTTACCATCGTCATCAGACCCTATTTTGTAAACAAAAGAATAAGTCTTCTTGAAGTATTTCCTCGCTTGTATCCCATCATTGCTCAATGCGAACATCTGTCCCGCATGCCAGTTAAGCGCGTGTGTGTTTTTAGTTCCCGAACACTCTTTCATGTATTGGACAATCAATTCTGCTGCCGCACGATAGTTTTTTGAAGCCGATAGCAACCGCCAGCAACAAGTATCCGAATCAAATGCACGTTGACTGTAATCCTTAATTTGTGCATAAGATAAAACCGAACTGAAAAGCAAGATGATGATACCGATAATCTTCATAAAAGTTTAGTCAGCTTGTGAATAGAAAAAGGTAAAGGCGCATCTGTTCGTGTAAGTGCGCCGTCAGGCGCAAAACGCTCGATGCTAAATCTATCTTTTTTTCGTCTAATATGGGCAAAAGATGTTGGCTCAATTATTTAAAACCCGTAGGGTTGCCATTTTGGTAGCAATAAAGTACCCTGTTTGTTTTCAATGCCGTAGGCATGACATTTCATAAAGAAAATGAATTATTAAATCCTTTATAATCCCATGCCTACGGCATTTAATAATCGTATTTATTGCTATTTTCTACCAAAGTGGCAACCCTACGGGTTTTAGGAACATCAGCAATTTGAAAACATAATTGAGCCTATCTTATTATAAATCTGTTGTCGTTCACGCGACAAAAAACATATTCGCTCCTCATGTCGCGTGAGCGACAACAGATTTATAACAGAACAAACTAAAACATATCTATTGATTCGTAGAATCAACACAATGCAAAGCTAAAACCTTTATATCCCCCCCCTCAGTATCCGAGCTTACCAAAATCTTACAAGCCCCCATTCCTCAAATCCTCTTGTCAACAACCACCCAAATATTTTTTCAGTAAGTATGATACAAGTTGGCGAAAGTTTTTTTAGCATTGTTTTTTATTTATTCCGACGGTTTGTGCCGTAACTGTTTCAAAATAAAAAATAGAAATGAAAAAACGTTTATTCTACGCCCTTTTGTTATTCGTTTTAACAAAAACACACGCCCAAACGCTCTCCAAAATAGAGCAAGACGTTCTAAAATCTGTTGATGCGAATATGGCATCAACCTTACAACTGCTGAAAGAATCCGTCAATATCAACAGTGGCACATTCAATGTCAAAGGTGTAAAAGCCGTTGCAGATATGTATGCCAAAGAATTACGGGCTTTGGGTTTTACAGTCGAATGGTTGGCTTTGCCCGATTCTCTGAAACGGGCGGGGCATTTGGTGGCTTACAAAAAAGGTAAAAAAGGCAAAAAATTGTTCTTAATTGGACATTTAGACACTGTTTTTGAACCCGATATGCCACCCAATCCTTTCACAATGCTCAATGACAGCACCGCCACGGGTCAAGGTGTGAACGATATGAAAGGTGGCGATGTGATGATGATTGCTGCAATGAAAGCTTTGCAACAAAATGGTTTGCTCGACGATGTGTCTATCACCATTTATATGACAGGCGATGAAGAAAATGCAGGACACCCAAGAGAAGTGAGTCGCGGCGATTTCATAGCAAGAGCCAAACAACACAATATAGCTTTGGGCTACGAAACAGCCGTTGGTATGGGTCTCGTGGCGACTGCCAGACGAGGGGCAAGTGGTTGGCAATTGACCGTCGAAGGCAAACAAGGTCATTCTTCGGGTGTTTTTGCTGCGGGCGGTTATGGTGCAATTTACGAAGCAGCACGCATCTTGAATGAATTTAGAGAAACATTGAGTACGCAACCATATCTGACTTTCAATCCGGGCCTTTTCTTAGGCGGCTCAGAAGTCAATTATCACGAACACAGTCAAAGCGGTGAAGCCGCAGGAAAGACCAATATCATTTCACCTAAGACAGTTGTTTTGGGCGATTTGCGTTTTTTGTCGGAAGAACAAAAGGAAAAAGCCCGCGATACCATGCGTCAAATTGTAGCCCGCAACTTAGCAGGTACAAAAGCCAGTATTAGTTTTCAAGATGGTATTCCTTCCATGCCACCTACCAAGGGGAACGAAAACTTAGCACAATGGGTCAATCAAGTCAGTCTGGATTTAGGCTATGGCGAAGTGAAAGCTGGAAATCCAGGGTCAAGAGGCGCGGGCGATATTTCGTATGTCGCACAATATCTCGATTGTCTCGATGGCTTAGGTGCATCGGGCAAAGGCGCACACGCACCGGGCGAAACCATTAATCTGAATGAATATCCGAAACTCATCAAACGGTCAGCCATTTTGATTTATCGGTTGACACGATAATAATATCGTGTTGTCGTTTTCGATTTTCTCTCATTTAGAAAGATGTAAAGCTGTAAGCAAATGAATATAGGCGTGAAAAACAACTTCTGACATGCAGAATATAAAACAAGATATTACACATCGCTATAAGGCTTTAGACGGTTTGCGATTTTTAGCGGTTTTATGTGTCATTGCCAGTCATAATCTAAACTCAAAGACTGTTTATATTTTTGGGCATTTGAGTTTAGATACCTTTTTTGTGATGAGTGGTTTCCTTATCATAAACATCTTATTTTATCTAAAAGATAAAATAGATATACGAAAACTGAATGTAGGCAATGCTTTGAAAATATTCTATATCCGCCGTACGCTTAGGATTTTTCCAATATACTACTTTACGCTTTTGATGATTTGGTTATTTTACAATAAAGATGTGAATGGACGTATGTTTTGGCATCTGAGTTATTTGACTAATTTTTATGTCTTAAAAGTAGGCGATTGGACAGGAGAATTAATAGAAAACTACTGGTCTTTAGCCGTTGAAGAACAGTTTTATATCATCATGCCCTTGCTTATTTTTCTTATTCCAAAGAAATATAGCCCTGTTTTACTTATTTTTTGTGTATTCATCGCCTTAATACAGAGAGGGTATGTGTTTCACATGAACCGCAACTATCTGGAATCTTATCTTATGATGCCAGCCTGTTTAGATGCTTTTGCTATGGGCGGTTTCTTAGCTTATACGGTCAATCAGCAGTTATTTTACATTCAAAAATGGATAAAAAGTATTTGGTTCTGCTCGTTTGTACTCGTGTTTGCTGTTTTGACAGCTTGGCATGAGATTTTTGATTGGGCAAGTATTTGGCATATTGTATTCCAACGTTTTAGTTTTGCTTTATTAGGTGTTTACTTGATAACGTACTGTATTAGCGATGCAAAAGATATTTTTCACCGTTTTTTAGGAACACCGTTCATGGTGTGGGGTGGAAAAGTCAGTTATGGTATGTTTCTTTTTGAGTCAATTGTTGCTCTATGGACGCCACAAGATATTTTATCGCAACATGAGATTTTGAAATTCATGCTTCATGCTGTATTATCATTCATTTTGGCTTCAGTTGCTCAGATATTGATTGAGCGACCTTTTAATCGGCTGAAAGACCATTTTTCTTATTGAAAATAGCATATCAGAGTTCGACCTATTCCAATTTAATGAGTGAGAACCAATAGATTTATTTCGTCTATTGATGATTTTTTGAACGAAAATTGAAGAAATAAATGACTATCAAATCCATAAAAGTTTACAAAAAAAACCTTGCGCTCACACGCCCTTACACAATTGCAACGAAAACAATCAGCGATGTCGAATCCGTTTTCCTTGAAATCGAATTATCAAATGGTATCATTGGTTTAGGTGCAGCCAATCCAGCCAAAGAAGTCGTCGGCGAAGACGCAGATATGTCTTTTCAAAACTTACAAAGCGACGGCATTCAACGTTTTGTCGGTCGCGACATCGCCGAAATTTACAGCATACTCCCCTCAGTATCTGCGGCTTTTCCTCATGCGCCCGGCACTTTAGCGGCGATGGATATTGCTTTACACGATGCTTTTTGTCAATACTTAGGTGTATCCATTGCTCAATTTTATGGTCAAAAAATTGAAAAAATGCCTACATCCGTTACCATTGGCATCAAAGGCGTAACCGAAACAGTAGAAGAAGCTAAAGAATATTGGGATGCAGGTTTCAGAGTATTAAAAGTCAAATTAGGACACGATATGGAAGAAGACATTGAACGTTTGGTCAAATTGCGCGAACGTTTTGGTCAAGCTATCCGCATTCGTGTAGATGCCAATCAAGGTTATGAAACGAGCCAAGTCGCTTATTTTTTCAATCGCATCGCTGATTTAGCCATCGAATTGGTCGAACAACCGACACTTGTGGGTCAAGAAAAACCCCTTTTGACATTGCCTTACAAAATAAGAAAACAAATTGCTGCCGACGAAAGCCTCAAAGACTTACCCATGGCTTTGTTTTTAGCGGGTACAAAACGAGTAGGTATTTTTAATATAAAATTGATGAAATGTGGCGGTATCAAAGAAGCCTTAAATATTGCCACCATCGCACAAGCGGCTAATATTGACCTATTTTGGGGTTGCAACGATGAATCCATTGTCAGTATCACAGCCGCTTTGCACGCTGCATTTTCTTGCGCACATACCAAATATATTGACCTCGATGGCAGTTTCGATTTGGCAGAAGATGTTGTACAATCAGGATTTGTTTTAGAAAATGGTGTGATGTCGTTGCCAAAAGGAGCGGGTTTGGGATTGGTTCGATAATTTACGCAGAATAAATAATTTACTCACATCTAATATCTTGTTGAAATGGAATTTTTAAATGTAGTTTTTCAATCAGGGAATGACCTTACAGATACTTTCAAAAAAATAGCTGAAAAGCTTTTTAATGAATATGCTATAGAAACCCGTTATTCGATATATAGACTTGTAGAAATAGAATTCTATTGGCGTTCTGAAGAACATGATGATAATAGTGTTTATAGAAGAGTACACATTGACCCTGAAACAGGAACATGGTACTTTCACTATTCAGGAGTAGATATTGCATTAAAAGATGAAGTAAATGGTGGTTTTGGAGGTATTTTGATACGAAGTATTTATGATATCCAAAGTAAAAAATTGCACAAAGGACCTCAAGTCTGTGCAATGAAGTTATTCAGTGGTACAAGTGTTTTTGATAATAGCTTTAAGACGAGATTGATTACATATAAATTTAACGAGACAAATCCTCTTAAAACTATCCAACGGAAAGGCTTAGGAAAGAATGCAGAGATAAATGACTTACATAAACGCGAATATAATTTTTATCTTGAACTGAATAAAAATTGAAAAAGGGAAACGAAAAGCTATTTGATCTATTTTCACAATCAATAAAATTCATTAAACCACACGATATGAAAAAACAAATTTTACTCCACCTCAGTATTTTGATGCTTTTAACATCCGTTTCGGCTCAAAATGTGAAAATCAAACCCAAACATTTGGCAAAAGCCAATGCTTTGGCTCAAAAATACGTGATTGTTGACGCTCACGTTGACGTACCTTATCGTCTGAAAGCCAAGATGGAAGACGTATCTGTTCGGACACCCAAAGGCGATTTTGACTATGTGCGTGCCAAACAAGGCGGTTTGACTGCACCTTTTATGTCCATCTATGTCCCATCTTCTTTCCAAAATCAAAAAGGCGCAGCAAAGGCTTATGCCGATACTTTGATTGATATTGTAGAAGGTTTGGTCAAAAAAAATCCTGAAAAATTTGCGCTCGCTTATTCGCCCGACCAAGTAGAAGCGAATTTCAAAAAAGGTTTGATTTCGTTGCCAATGGGTATGGAAAACGGTGCGCCCATCGAAGACAATCTCGAAAACGTCGCTCATTTCCACAAACGCGGCGTGCGCTATATCACTTTGACCCATGCGGAGGACAATCTGATTTGCGCTTCATCGTACAGTCTCAACAATAAATGGAACGGATTGAGTGCTTTTGGGAAACAAGTTGTTGAGGAGATGAATCGGGTAGGCATTATGATTGATGTGTCGCACGTTTCGGACAAAACGATTGAGCAAGTATTAGAGATTTCAAAAGCGCCTGTCATTGCTTCACATTCAAGTTGTCGCAAATACACACCGACTTTGATGCGCAATTTACCCGATGAATTGATAAAAGCAATCGCTGCAAAAGGCGGCGTTATACATATCAATTTTTCTTCGCTTTTCCTCGATAATGCCTCAGCCGAAGCGTTTTTGAAAGAAAGACAGGACAAAAGAGAATGGCTTTTGAAGAACAATACAACAACCAAAGACCCACGCTATGCCGTTTTTGAAGAAGAATACGATCGCACGCACCCAGCACCATTTTCGACACTCAATCGTTTGGCTGACCATATTGACCATATCAAAAAATTGGTTGGTGTTGATTATATCGGCTTTGGCTCAGATTTCGACGGTGCGGGCGACACATTTCCCGAAGGCATAAAAGACGTTTCGATGTATCCTAATCTAATCGCCGTGCTTCTGAAACGTGGCTATACTGAGGGGGATATTGAAAAGATTTGTTTTAAAAATACGTTCCGAGTTTGGCGCGAAGTTGAGCGCGTCAGTCAAAAAAAATGAGTGACTTATAAAAGCCACCCATAGTCAAACAAATAAACACAAAAACTTACATATACCTTTTGGTAATTTATAGGAATTAGGAATGTAAGCCCAATTGATAATACCACTTTGATAAAAGCATTGATTATATTTTTGCTAAATAATTGTTATACAGTGTTTTGAATGTTGTCAAAAAGTTATATCCTTAGTGATTTATGTTCCCCCTTAAACCACCTCATAGGCTATTTTTAAGCCTTGCAAAATTACGATTCAAATGTATCGAATTTATTTTATCTGCATATACAGTAGAATATGACGTTTATTTATCCAAAAACAATGTCTATTTCAATAATACCCCCTCAGTATCATTGTTGAAATAGCCTAAATAAACGTGCTGAAAGTGTACCTGATAGGTTTTAAAATTTCATAAACATTGATAAAATGTTTTAAAATAATTTTTATTAAAACTTTTTGTTTTTATATTTGCCTCATGCTTTGACAGAAAAGCAAAATTGAAAGTATTATAAAAATATAAAACAAAAAAGATGATTTACCAAAACAAACCCAAGCTGGCAGAAGCGCAGCGCATACGTTCAGTTCTCCACCACCACGAATGGCTGGAAAAAGAAACGACCGAGCCTTTAGACCTCACACATTTGTCGAATAGACCACCCCTGAGTAAATCGAGTTGGTTGAGCGAATTAGCCGATGATGAACGGCAAAAACTCTACGACCGATTGGCTGATTTGGAACTCATCTTTTGGTCGTTGGGCGATGAGGAAATTGATAAAGCTCTGACTGACAAAAACACTCAGCTTATCAATGAAAATTTTGACCGCGTCATCGAAAGCCGTCGCATCAATAAATTGATGGAAAAAATTGCTGCCTAACAGGTCGTCATTGCCTATTATATGTCATTAATCATTAGACTTATTGCGTATTGAAAATCAATGAATTATATTTTTTTGCCGCCTTTGGCGGCAAAAAATCAATCGCTCTAAAAGAAAATCTTTCAAAGTACGCTTTTTGCGCATAGCGCAAAACAGTGAGTAATAGCTAACAAATTGATTTTCAATTTACAACAAGTCTATTATTTCTAAGTTATTATTATTCAATTACTTACGGAATAAATATGCAGATCCAAGCACTTAAATCAAAATGTCTCAAACTTTTCGGTAAAGTTTGGGGCATTTTGATTTATACTATTTTAAAAAAATAAAAAGCTCATGAACTTTTTTAAATGAATAAATGTTCATACATTTGTTAAAAATTTGAAAAGATATGATAACAGCAATTTTAGAGAGGTGGTCGTTTATGCGCATTTTGCGTCTAGCGATGGGTGTATGGCTCATCGTTGAGAGCCTCCGCACAGATGAAACAATGTTCTCAATATTGGGTGGCTTGTTTGTTTTCCAAGCCCTTATGAATGTAAGTTGCATAGGTGGCAATTGTGACGTACCTGCTGCGGTTCAACGAAGAGCTACTGGTGCAGAAGAAACAACTTTTGAAGAAATAAAATAAAAATTAAAAATCATGGCAGTTTCATTCAATGAACTGATTCAATCAGACAAACCCGTTCTCGTTGATTTTTCCGCAGAATGGTGTGGCCCATGCAAAATGCTGGCACCAATTTTAAAAGAAGTCAAAAACAAAGTAGGCGATGATGCCAAAATCGTCAAAATTGACGTGGATGCTAATCCGACAATTTCGCAACAATTGCAGATTCGCTCTGTGCCGACTCTGATTGTTTTCCAAAATGGCGAAGCCAAATGGCGGCAATCTGGCGTAGTATCGGCAACACAGCTGGAGCAAACTTTGCGTCAATATATGGTCACAACTCATTGATTTCTATTTTATTAAACAGTAAAACGATGCTTAATTTTCTTAAAAATATATTCGGTGGTGGCGCATCAGCAGCTTATACTAATTTGAGTGGCAGCGAATTTGCACAAAAAATAGCGCAACATACTGAGGGGGTCATTTTAGATGTACGAACAGCTGATGAATTTAAAAGCGGTCATTTACCCAAAGCCATCAATGCCAATGTGATGAGCAGTGAATTGGCAACCAAAGCCGCCAAACTCAACAAAGAAAAGCCCGTTTTTGTCTATTGCAGAAGTGGTGCGCGCAGTGCAACAGCCTGTAAAATGTTAGCCAATCAAGGTTTTTCGGAGATTTACAATATGTCAGGCGGCATTTCAAGTTGGAATGGCAAAGTTGTTCGATGATCTGTTGATGCAGACGACAACTTAACGTCGGTGGGGAAAGGCAACCCTCACCGACGTTTATTTTTTATCACCCCTGAAATACTAAAATCCCTATTTTTACCCAAAATTTTTATAATAATGAAATTCAAAGTCCTAATGCTGACAGCCATCCTCAATTTTTTTTATTCCTTTTTCGGCGTCGAAACCCTTGATGCTCAACCAATTGACATTTCGGTCGGTGATTGGAAATTCAAAGCAGGCGACGACCTCGCTTGGGCGACCCCTCAGTATAAAGATGAAGATTGGCAACCGATTGAGGTTGGAAAACCTTGGGAAGTAGTGAAAGCTGGCTACGATGGTTTCGGTTGGTACCGCAAAACCATCGTTTTAGACTCGCGGGCGATGCGCAAAGCAGTGAAAAGTAAAGGTTCATTGGTCATTCGTTTAGGCAAAATTGATGATGCCGACGAAACCTATTTTAATGGTGTCAAAATTGGCGCAACTGGCAAAATGCCGCCTCATGCCGAAACGGCTTGGGATGCAGATAGGGTTTATTTTATCCCAAAAAACTTGATAAATTGGAAAAAACGCAACACGATTGCCGTTCGTGTACACGATTCGGGCGGTGGTGGTGGCATGTATGCAGGCGAATATCAACTTGAGCCATTGTCGTGGAAACAGCGTTTTGACATAAAAATAGAAAATTCAGAAGCCTCCAATGCCTTCGCCGAAGGCAAACCTGTAGGTATCAATGTCAAACTCAAAAACGACTCGGACGACAATCTGAGTGGTCGTTTGACTGTCTTGGTCAAGACCTTCACGGGTGAAGAGATTGAAGAACAAAAGACCAATGTAGAGATAAAAAAAGGACAAACAACCCATGTGCCGACACTGACTTTCGACATCAATGAAGTGGGTTTTTACATCGCTCATGCCACTTTTGAAGACCGAAAAGGCAATAAATTGAGTCAAAAATGTGGTTTTGCTTACGAGCCGACTCAAGCCATATCTGCTCCTACCCCACCCGAAGATTTTAAAAAATATTGGGAAGAAGCACGTGAACAACTTGATGCGGTTGCGCCCAATTTCATACTAACACCGACCCCTCAATATGCCACAGCAAAAACCGATGTGTATGAAGTTGAAATGCGCTCGTTGGGCAATGTCCGTATCCGTGGCTACTATACGCAGCCCAAAGGGAAAAAGAATCTAGCCGCCATGCTTCATGTCCAAGGTTATTCTTCTATCATGGCACCTTTTGATATTGATAATCCCAATTTCGCTCAGTTTTTCTTAAATATTCGCGGGCATGGCAACAGCCGCGACGATATTAATCCGGGCTTCCCAGGCTATTTATTGTCGGGCATCACCGAGCCTGAAAAATACATCTATCGCGGGGCTTTTATGGATTGTGTGCGGGCAGTTGATTTTCTCGTCAGTCGTCCTGAAATTGATGCCAATCGGTTGGTGGTCGAAGGAGGCAGCCAAGGCGGCGCATTGAGCATTGCAACAGCAGCTTTGGACAGTCGCATTAAGTTTTGTATGCCCGATATGCCGTTTTTAAGCGATTTTCGTCAATATTTTGATATAGCTCGTTGGCCTGCCGACGAATTTAAACTGTTCTCAGTCAGCCGTTTGCGTAAGATGGAAACTATTTTTAGAACTTTGGACTATATTGACATCAAAAACTTGGCCCCCTCAGTAAATTGCCCCGTTTTTATGGGTGTCGGTTTGTTCGACGATGTTTGTCCGCCTGCCATCAATTTTGCGGCTTTCAATAATTTGTCTTCTACTGATAAATCTTTCAATCTGTATCCACAAAATGGTCATAATATGCCTGCAAAACATTACAATGCCAAATTGAAATGGCTGTACAAGAGAATGGGTTTGTGATATGTTTCATAAATGTTTAACTTATGCTTCATGTGGGCTTAACATACCCTCGCTACTTTTGTGACAAATAAAAAAGGAAAAAACATCGGTGAACCGTGATGAAAAGGGCTTTTTGGAAAGCAAATGTCACGTGTTTGACCGATTTTTTTTTGAAATGGCTATTTCAAACCGTTTTTGTTGCCGAAAAGAATACTTTTGCTTTGTTATTGTCATGAATTTATCTAAAAACAAAGCAGATGAAAAAACAGATTTCATACATTTTTTACCTCTTATGCTCTCCTTTATTTCTTTTGGCGCAAGAAAAATTCACGCTCGACGACACTTTGCGAGGCAGTATCACCCGTGAAAGAGCTTGGTGGGATTTGACCTACTATGAACTAAAAGTGCGTGTTGACCCTACAAACCAAAGTTTGGATGGCAGTACGACGGTTTTTTACAAAGTACTTGAGCCGTATCAAACTCTGCAAATTGACTTGCAGCCCCCCCTCAGTATCAAGCGTGTTTTTCAAGATGGTAAACCTTTGACAATCAATAAGAAAGGGCAAAATGCCTATTTCATTACTTTAGAAAAAACGCAGCAAAAAGGACAACTCGAATCGGTCGTTGTCGAATACTCAGGTAAGCCCAAAGTCGCCAAACGCGCACCCTGGGACGGCGGTTTTTCGTGGTCGAAAGATAAAAATGGACAACCTTTCGTCGCAACCTCGTGCCAAGGTTTGGGGGCGAGTGTGTGGTGGCCTTGCAAAGACCATATGTACGATGAGGTAGATTCGATGCTGAGTTCTATCACTGTGCCGCAAAATCTGATGGATGTATCGAATGGTCGTTTGCGTAAAACAACACTGAACGCCGATGGCACTAAAACATTCGATTGGTTTGTCAAAAATCCGATTAATAACTATGGTGTGAATGTGAATATTGGCAATTATACACATTTTGCGGACGAATACATGGGCGAAAAAGGCAAATTGACGCTCGATTATTATGTTTTGCCCGAAAATTTGGACAAAGCCAAAGAACAGTTCAAGCAGGTGAAATTGATGTTGAAAGCGTTTGAGCATTGGTTTGGACCTTATCCATTTTATGAAGATGGCTACAAATTAGTCGAAGTGCCGTATCTGGGTATGGAACACCAAAGTTCGGTAACTTATGGCAACAGATACACCAATGGCTATTTGGGTACGGATTTGTCGAGAACAGGTTGGGGGTTGAAATGGGATTTTATCATTGTGCATGAATCGGGGCACGAATGGTTTGCCAACAATATCACCTACAAAGACATCGCAGATATGTGGATTCACGAGTCTTTTACCAACTATTCTGAAAATCTGTTTACAGAATATTATCATGGCAAAGAGGCAGGTTCGGCTTATGTGATTGGTACACGCCGCAGCATCCAAAACGACAAACCCATCATCGGTCACTACGATGTCAACAATGAAGGCTCTGGCGATATGTACTACAAAGGCGGCAATATGCTGCACACGATACGGCAGATCGTGAATGACGACGATAAATGGCGTGCGATACTGAGGGGTCTCAATCAGACATTTTATCATCAAACTGTGACGACAAAACAGATTGAAGACTATGTAAGCAAAAACGCCAACCGCGATTTTTCAAAGGTTTTTGACCAATATTTGCGCGATACGCGGATTCCCGTTCTGGAATATCGTTTGACTAAAAAACGAATAGACTATCGTTGGACGAATTGTGTGATAGGTTTTGATATGCCGCTAAAAATAATATTGGACAACAAAAAAGAGATGACTCTACAACCCAAAACAGAATGGCAAAGCCTGAAAATGAAAAATGTAGGAGCTTTGGTGGTGGACAAAAACTTTTATGTACAAGATAAGAAGGTAGATTGATTACCATTCTCCCTCTTGTACATCTAATTCTTACGCCGTACGTCCCATTGGCTGTTGATTTCAAGTCTTCTTTTTTTAACTTTGACGCATTGAATCAAAAAATCACCCATTCACGTGCGTTTAGTTATCTTCTTTATTTTTTGTTTGTTCGGTGTTTTGCAGTATGCGGCGGCACAAAACATCGTTCGTGCGACTGTCTTAGACGAGGCGGCGCAGCCCCTGCCATTTGCGGCAGTATCTTTGTTGCATTTGCCCGATTCGATGATTGTGGCGCAAGGTCAAACCAACGAAAGCGGCGATATTCGTTTGACTTCCGACCGAGCTAAAGACAATTGTTTGTTGCAAATCACGTATGTGGGCTATGAATTTTTCAATAAAGAAATCATGGTCGCGGGCAACAAACACGATACTTTGGATTTGGGTGCGCTGAAAATGACCCCCCTCAGTAAAATGTTGCAAGAAGCGACAGTGACTGCCACCCGCGAGGCGGTACAAATCAAAGGCGATACCATGCTTTTTGATGCCAAAAGTTATCAAACGCAACCGAATGCAGTGGCAGGCGATTTGATTAAGAAATTACCTGGGGTTGAATTGGAAAAAGACGGTACGGTGAAAGCACAAGGCGAAGATGTGCAACAGATTTTGGTAAATGGCAAACCATTTTTCGGCAATGATATACAAATTGCACTACAAAACCTGCCTGCCGATGCCATCGAAGGCGTTGAAATTTATGACAAAAAGAGCGACCAAGCTGCTTTCACAGGCATTGACGATGGTGTACGCCGCAAAACCATCAATATCAAACTCAAACAAAATTTGAAGAAAACCCAAAGCGGCAAATTAACAGGCGGCTACGGTACAGACGACCGTTATTTGAGTCGTTTGAATTTCAATCGCTTTTCTGAAAAGCAGAATATCACCGTTTTGGGTTCTGCCAACAATATCAACCGCACAGGTTTTGCACAAGAGGACTTTTCGGCTTTCACAGGGCAAAACAGACGTGGTGGCGGCAATATCAATACACCACAACAGAATCAAAATGCGTCGAAAGGTTTTCAAAATACGCAAAGTGGCGGGGTCAATTACACCGATATGTTGACTTCAAAGACCGATTTGGCACTGAGTTATTTTTACAATAATCAAAATACCCTCAACGATAGGCTTGTCAATCGGCAAAACTTTTTGCCTTCTGGCACTTATTTCACCCATGCAAACGCTGTGACGGAAACACAGAACCGAAATCACCGCATCAATGCCACACTCGACCAAAAAATAGATACGTTTACCTCTTTCCGTTTTGCCATGAGTGGCTCTTTTACAGAAAACAGCACGGAAAACACATCACAATCGCAGAATTTAAAAGGCGATACACTTTTGCAGAATCAGCAAAAAAGGCACTCCTTGACTGAGGGGGATGGTTTTGGAGGCTCAACGTTTTTATTGTTTCGTCGCCGATTGTCGAAAGCGGGGCGCACGGCTTCTGTCAACTTGGCGTATAGCCGAAATACGAGCGAGCGGGACGTTGCCTTGCAGTCGCAAGTCAATTATTTCAACAGCTCAGGCACAGCATATCGCAACGATACCATTGACCAAACCGACGCAAGAAACAACCGACGCAACGACTATTCGACCACCTTTTCTTACACCGAACCCCTCAGTAAAAAGGTGATTTTGGAAGGCAATTACAAGATTGGGCAAGCCGACAACTACGCCAATCGCGATGTTTACAATATCAAAAATGGTGAAATACAGAATTTGAACGCCGAACTGAGCAATCTGTACAACAACACATTCAGTTATCATCGTGTGGGAACCAATCTGCGGATTTTAGGTGGTCAAAAATACAATTTTTCGACAGGCGTACAGTATCAAAACTCCTTGTTGAAAGGCGAGTTCATCACGCGGCAGTTCGATTTGACGCGCCGTTTCGACTATTTTTTGCCGAATATTCGCTACGATTATAATTTTTCGCGTCAAACACGGCTCAATTTTGCTTACGAAACCAATGTCAACGAACCAACGATTGACCAAATGCAGCCTGTACGCGACAACAGCGACCCGATTAATTTATACATTGGTAATCAAAACCTTGTGCCTGAATACGGACACAATCTGCGCCTACGCTACTCGAATGTGAACAAAAAAACACTCGCTTATTTCAACGCCAATATGAACGGAGCTTATACACTGAACAAAATTGCCAATATGATGACCGTTGACTCACTGTTTCGACGTGTAACACAACCCATTAACACGCCATCTGCATACAATGCAGATGGGCATCTGGGCTACGGCTTCCGTTTTTGGCGACAACGTATGCGGGTGAATTGGGCGACGAATGGTTCGGTATCGCGTGGCACGAGTTTTATCAATGGCGTAGAAAATATCAACAACCGCTACAATGCTTCCACCAGTTTTCGGGCAGAATTTCAGATGCCCGACACGTTTGAACTGAGTTTGCGGGCGGTTGTACGCTATTCCAAAACCGATTATTCGTTCCAAACCAACCTCAGCCAATGGTATTGGACATACAATTACGAAGCCGAAATGACCGTTGCCCTCCCCCTCAGTACCCGCCTCAATTCGACCTTCGATTATTCGTTTTTGAATGGCAAAACCTTCGGCAAAACACCGGGTATCCCACTACTCAGTGTGGCATTGACGCATTATTTTGACAAAAAAAGAACCATGGAACTGCGGCTGACCGTGGTGGATGTATTGAATCGCAACACAGGCATCAATCGCACCGCTGATGCCAACTATGTGCAGGAAGAAATCGTCCGCTCCCTAGGTCGCTACGGTCTTTTGACGTTTACTTACTCTTTAAATCCGAAAATCAATAAGGGAAAGAATACGGGAGAGGGACGAAGACGAAAAGCAGAAGAATGATTTCGAGTTTAAAGATTGCTGCGCTGCGCTCTCATGACGACCTTGGTTTTACTGAAGCGTTTTAGCTTCATTGTACTTGCAAGGACAAGCCCGCCATTGCGCGTGCAGCGAAACAATCTGTCAAATAGAACCAAAGCACCCCCTCAGTAAAAAGCACTATTTTTTATAAAATTGTCTCATTTTGTTTGATGTTTTCAACGGTCTAAAACGTTCTTTAATGGTGTCAATAAGTAGTCAAAAATAAGTTTTCGTGCATTTCAAACGCCGCCTTTGGCGGCGAAAAGGACTTTGAGGAGCGAGCGATTTTTTGATTACAATTTTGGCTTTGCCAAAATTGTAATCAAAAAATCGCTCGCTCCAATAGAAAAACT
>JAEUUP010000140.1 GCA_016787525.1 Saprospiraceae bacterium
GCATTTTAAAATTTGTCAAAGCATTGAAATGTGGATAAGGCAGACCCAGCCACTAAAACATTGTTGGCTAACGTCTGTAAAATGTGGGAAATTTTATTTTTTAATATTTTTACTCCTTGACACACTTTTTTGAACATTCCCGACTTACGGGCATATCATCATCTGTTTTTTTCAAAATCTTCATCTTTTCAAGTGCCGTTCCTTCTCTTATGTATAATCGTTTTGCCCAAATAATATTGGATGATGATAATTTAGGGCTTTTTAGAATTGATTGAGCGGGTATCCAAACATAAGGAACGGTATCTAAAACCTCTCCTGACTCGTTTCTCCTACAAATCATTGGTGCAAAAGCTATGGTGAGAAGCCCAAATTGTGTCTTCGATGCATTATAGTATAAGATTTGTCTGGCTCTAAAATATTGATATTTCTCATGTGTTTGACGAGAGCAAATAACAATTTTAAATCTAACCTCTCCTGTGAGACTATCTACTGTTCTAAATGTATCTAACCCCTTTAAAGTATTGCGTGAAATAGGTTTTTGTAGAAGACTATCTTTAAAAACTGGTTTATTTTTCTGAAAAATAGCATTACTAACTATATTTTCAAATAGCTCATTCAGATTTACATCTTGAATTTCTCGTGGTGGCATCACTTTAAGCGTATGGATATTAACGGGTGGTAATGGTTTTTCATCACGCTCTTCATCTTCTACGGCAAAATCTGTCATTATCTCTGCAGCCCAAGTGATGTTTTTGTTTTTGAGCAAATCTTCAACTTGCGCAAACAGATTTTGTGAAAAAATACTGAGGGGGAGTAAAAACAAGAATCTTAAGTTTGTCATGTTCTATAAGGTTGATTTTGAATGACGTAAATTTTTGGGTATATGTTAGAAAACCCCTACAAATCCTTCAACCCCTTCGGTCGCCTTTTTTCATCCCACTTGAAACCTTTCATTTTCAAGGCATCGTGGTCGGCTTGTTTCATAGGGGTCATAGTGGCTTTGGGTTGGGTGAAAAAACGGATACTTTCCACTTTGTTGTCGCCGAATTGGACAATCATCGAGCTGCACACCATTTTGTTGACGCTCATATACGCTTGTGCGTCGTCCAAAACATAATACACAGATTCGGCATTGCCGTCCACATTCATACGCCGTAAATCGTCGTTTTCAAAAAAGGCGGTGATGTCGCGTCCTTTGATTTGATTGAAATAAACTTCGTCTTTGGAGTTGATGATAAAGCCGTTGTTGCGCATATAAACGCGGTCTAATTTTTTGTCTTTCAACAACATACGCATTGTGTCCGCTGTCAATTGCGAAGTATCAGACCAAATGATGGGGTCTTTGAAAAACCTAAAAAGCGAATCTTGTTGTGTATAACTCAGCGAATCGCAGACTGATTGAAAGTTCTTTTTGTACATCCGCACCTTATAATAGGCCAGCATCGTGCGAAATGTATCAGCGGGATTGGGCTTGAAGGTGATAATCGTATCGGCACGCAGCCAAAGTGTGTCGTTGTCAATCAGTGAGGTCAGAATAGGTCGTCCGCCGCCTGCTTTGATGTAGTCTCGGCGTTGGTCATAAGCCATTGAGTCGCAGCGGAGAGTCGTTTTGGCACTCGTGTCTTGCCAGAACACATTGCCTTTGGCGATACCTACGGAGTCTTTGGAATCAAAGTCAACAAAATCTGCTTCTAAAAACTTGCCTTCATTGATGATTTTTGACCGTCCGCGCGTGGCATAGGTTTTTGTTTTGCCACTATATAATATGGTGTCAGAGTCCACATTTTGTTTGTCGTCTTCAAAATGGGCGTTTCCGCGCAATTGCGATTCTTCTGTTTTGCGATTGTAGATGATGGTGTTGGCGTGTGCTTTTTTGTCAGCATCTTCTGTCGTAGCGTGACCTTTGAGCGTGATGATGGTCGTTTTGCCATCATAGAGCATCGTATCCGCAAGGGCGATTTGAGATTTCTTTTTGTACTGCGGACTTCTGTTGAACTCAGCATTGTCTTTTTGAAGGTCGTAATACCCTCCCTCAGTATAGAACTGTGCCGAATCTTTCATATAAATAAGTGTCGGTGCGAGAAACGTTGCGATGTTGTTTTTCGTATCAAACTTCAATGTGTCGGTTTTGAGGTCAAAATCCTTATCAACGACCAACACTTGTTCTTTGAAAAAGGCTTGATTCGTGGCAACATTATAACTGCCTCGTTTGCTCGTCAATTGTGTACGAGGGTCTGCGAGTGTGGACTTGGTGTTGTAGGTCGCAACTTTTGTATTGAGGTTATAATTCAATTTTTGAGTGAACAGTTTTTTTTCACCATTCACCAAAATCACATTAGAGTAAAGGTCAGCGATGCGTGTGGCACCTCGGAAAGTCATCGAGTCGGCAAAAATGCTGGTCGAGTCTCCTTGTTTCAGTACCACATTGCCTCGTGCGTAGATATTGTCGTTGACATCTAAAATGGCAGAATCACAGAAGAGTCGGGCATCTTTTTGCTGCAAAACGACTTGTCCTTTCAGTTTTTTAGCTGTTTGATTTTTTAGAAGAATAAAATCTGCTACTTTGGCATTCAAAATCTGAACACGACCCGAATCATTGGTTGGTTGATTGGGCAGGGTAGCATAAGGATTTTGCGCAATTTGGGCGGTTGTGTTCTGCGCCAGAAATAAAAGACAGGGTAGAAGGAATCCAAAAATACTGAAACGACTTTGAAAAATGCGTTTTTGCGCATTTTTTCCAACTGTCATCATTCCTTTAGACGTGTTCTTGGTCGTGCGATTTTGATAAGTCAATCTATAAAAAATTGTATTTTGCAAAACAGATTTATTTTGTTAAAAAATCAAAGCGCAAAAATAACGATTGAAGAATGGATTCTGTTGTTTTTGCTTATTCTTATTGGTTGAATGAAATTTTAAGCAGAAATTAGCGGTCTGCAAACATCATTTGCTCGACGTTAAGCATTTTTTTTAATATTTTTTTTGCTCGATTCTTGAAAGTTTCTATTTTGCATCAAAATATTGTTTTTCAAGCAATTAATTCTGGTATAGCCTATTTAGGTAGGCATACATTTCACATAAATTAAATCATAAGCGAGTTTTCGCTTCAACATTTTAATCTTATAAAACATAAGAATAGGTATGAGATTAAACCGATTTCTACTCGTTTTGGCTCTTGCGATACCCCTCAGTATGGCGGCGCAAGATATTCACTTCACTCAATTTCAGAATGTCCCTTTGTCCGTCAATGCGGCTCAAACAGGTTTATTTGAAGGAACATTCCGTATCAGTGGACTCTATCGCAGTCAGTGGTTTGGCTCTGGCAATGGTACAGTAAAAAATGGCTATCAAACGCCTGTCATTCACGTTGACGTGCCGATAAAAGGCTTTCGGAAACAAGACTGGATTGGTATTGGACTCAATTTGCATCAAGACCGCACAGGTGTAGCGGCTCTGACCAATAGTTTGGCAGGTATCGCAGCCGCTTATCATATTGGTTTCGACAAAAAAGGAGCGAATATCTTATCTGTTGGCGCACAATATGGCTTTGTTTCACGTCGCATTGATGCCGACAAATTGCGTTTTGCCGATGGTATCATCCGTAATCAGACCAGTGTGGATGTCACGAATATTGATGCACAAGGCAAAACATACAGCGACATCAGCTTCGGTGTCAATTTGCGCAGTGTGATTGATGCCAAGAAGAAAAATGTCCTCAATTTAGGGGCTTCAGTCGAACACTTGATTTCGCCTGAGTACAACCTTGTTAAGACGACAATATCGAAATTGCCCCGTCGTTTCAATCTATATGGTGTGATGGATTTGGCGATGACCAAGCAGATTTCATTGCATCCTGCCTTGATTTTCCGTGCTGCCAATGGGCAAACGGAGACGATGGCACAAGCCATGGTGGGTTTCAAACTTGACCCTAAGAAAAACACCATCGTAAAAGGTGGTTTGGGTTATCGCTTGGGCGATGCAGCGCAAGTGCTTTTAGGTGCTGAGTTTGGCGATATTCGTGTGGGTGCTTCTTATGATGTAACGACTTCCAATTTGCGTTCAAACACCAATATCAAAGATGGTTTTGAAATCGCAGTAGGTTATATCGGCAAGATTTTCAAAAAACCGAATCCACCAGCCACTATTCTTTGTCCTCGATATTAAATAGGAGTTATGAATTATGGATGATGTGCTATGAGTCTTTTTCAAAGGAACTCACAAGCTCCAATGCGTAATTCACAACTCTTCTTAACATTAACTCAAATCATTTTTTAAGATGAAACTAAAAAATATCTTCATACTTGCATTGATACTGAGTGGTCTGACAACAGCCGTTGCCCAGCCTCTCGATGCAAGCCGTCCTGAATATGTTTTGCAAGTAGCCGATACTAAATTTGAAGCAAAAGACTATTTCACCGCCCTCGAATGGTACACCAAATACTACGATGTCACCAAAGACCGTGGCGCAGTGTATAAAATGGGTTTAGCCAATATGTACCTGCGAGACTATGCCAAAGCAGAACAAAACTTCTCAAGAGCCTTAGCACGTGACAAAAAAGCAGGTGGTGACGAAAATCCTGACGCGCGTTTGTACTATGGCATGATGCTCAAAATGAATGAAAAATACGATGAAGCCCTCGTCGCTCTGGAGGAATATATCACCTCGGCAACAGACGAAGGTAAGAAAAATTGGGCAAAATCGGAACTCGAAGGCGCACGTTTGGCGATGCGTATGAAAGAAAACCCACAGCTATTGCTTGAAAATGTCGGAGGTAAAGTCAATACACCCAATGCAGAATACTCCCCCTCAGTATCAAGTGATGGCAGCACACTTTATTTTGCCGCTTTGCGCGACGGTAAAGTGACCATTCTGAATGGCAAAGAAGGCGATTATTTCGCAAAAATCTATAAAGCTACAAAAGGTGCAGATGGTAATTGGGTTGACCCCTCAGTATTGGGCGGCGAAATCAATCGCATCGGCACACACCAAGGCAATGTCAGTGTTTCTACTGACGGCAAAACCATGTATTTCACACGTTTTGCGATGGCTGGTAATGATATTGGCGAATCAAAAATTTATTACTCAACTCGTTCTGGCGACAATTGGGGTGCAGCCAATGAAGTGAAAGGTGTCAATGGCACTTGGATAGCCAAACACCCATGCTTGGGCGAAATGTTTGGTAAACCCGCCTTGTTTTTTGTCTCAAATATGGAGGGGTCAAAAGGTTTTGATATTTACTACGCCAGTCAGGTCAACGATGGAGAATTCTCATCACCCACCAAACTGCCAGGTACAATCAATACAGAAGGCGACGATGTGACACCGTTCTACAAAAATGGCATGTTGTATTTCAGTTCAAATGGACATACCAATATCGGCGGTTTAGATATTTTCAAAGCTCAATGGAATGGTTCAGAGTGGACAAAAGTGGAGAATATGGGTAAAGGCTACAATTCATCAGCAGATGATACGTACTTCACGATGGACAATGACGGCAATGCATTCTTCACATCCAACCGCCCCGGCCCGCGTTCGCTGAAAGGTAAAACGTGCTGTGATGATATTTACACAGTGAAAAAAGAACCTGTTATCATCACCGTGAATATTGATGTGATTGATTCTAAAACCAATACACCTATCAAAGCCAGCACTTTTGACATAACCAATCGCTCAGCTAAAGGAGGTTCAGATAAGAAAACAGCCGATATTTATACTTCGACTATTCCTGCTAAAAATTCTTATTTGGCCATCATCAGCAAACCTGGCTACTACAACGATACGCTTGAATTCAGCTCAGTTGATATTGACAAATCAACAACAATCAAGAAAACAGCACGTATGCGTCCGTTGCCCAATATTGTGATTTCACTCAAAGCGACAGCTCAGTCGGGTGGTGCAGCTTTGGCAGGTGTCAACTATATTTTGGCAGAAGCGGGTTCAAAAACAGCGGATGGCAAAACGGGTGATATGTTTACAACGACATTGACAAAAGAAAAAACATATCGTCTGATTGCAGCAAAGGCTGGTTACGTGTCGGATACGGTTATTTTTAATACAAAAGGCATTGCGACTACAACTGAAATCGAGAAAGTATTGAATTTGAAACCCAAATTGGTGATTGTAAAACGCAACGAAGCCATCAAATTGAACAATATTTTCTACAAATACGACAAATACGAAGCCACAGAAGCCCATATGGAAAACTTTGGCTTGGCGAAAGAATCTATGGATTATCTCTATGGCATCATGTCGAAATACAACGATATGGTGATTGAGTTGAGTTCTCATACGGACTCTCGTGGTTCAGATGATTATAATATGAAACTCTCTCAACGTCGTGCCGATGGTGTGAAAAAGTATTTGGTTGATAAAGGAATTGCAGAAAACCGCATCGTTGCAAAAGGTTATGGCGAAACACAATTGGTCAATAACTGTGGCAATGGTGTGAAATGTAGCGATGAAGAGCATCTGAACAATCGTCGGACGGAATTCAAAATCTTGAGCGGTCCGACTTCGATTGAGGTGATAGAACAGCAACCAGCTAAAAACTAATGTGATTAAAATGACATTAAAAACGCCTTTCGACAAAACCGAGAGGCGTTTTTTTTGTATCTTAGATTATAAAAATTTAGCCTTTTTAGTCAAAGATTCGTTAAAACCACGGATAGTTTTGGATTCAAATACTGAGGGGTGTATTTTTGAGGAGTACGCAACTTGAACAATCAAAAACACGTGATTATAAAGAACAAGAATATCTTCCTTGACAGCATAATTTACATGACATTGAATAAAAAATTTACAAACGTACTATTCTTCACACTGGCTTTTCTACCTTTTGCCATGGGTCAAATCACTGTGAAAGGCAAAGTGATAGATGCTGATACAAAAGAAACTTTGCCCTTTTGTCGTATTTGGGTCGAAGGCACTTCGGTCAGTATTGCCAGCGATATTGATGGGAATTTCAGCATCAGTTTACCTCAGCCCGCCCGCTTTTTGACAGCTTCAATGATTGGTTACGATACTTTGAGGAGGAAACTGACCGACGCTCCTGAACAAGAAATCGAATTTGAACTCAAGTCGAGTAATCAGACCTTGATGGAGGTTGTTGTTTATGCAGGCGAAAATCCTGCGCACCGTATCGTAAAAGGTATCATCAAAAACAAACAAACCAATAGACCGCGACAGTTGCCTCACTATCAATGCGAAACATATACGAAAACAGAGTTCGATATGGTCAATATCAACGAAAAGGTACGCAAAAGCCGAGCGATGAAACCTTTCGATTTTGTTTTCAAAAACATAGATTCGACTTCCGACGAAAAGGTTTTTCTACCCGTTTATATGGTTGAAACCATTGCCGACAACTTTCATACTGAGGGGGTTGACAAAATGCAAAGTGTTCCGAAAGCTGAAAAAGTCGCAGGAGACCCCAACGAGAGTTTTATTGCAACAGTGCGAAATATGCAAAGTGATTTCGATGTTTATGACGATTGGATTTATATACTCGAAAAACCTTTCGTCAGCCCGTTTGCGAATGCAGGATTGTTTTTTTATGAATATTATATTTCAGACAGTACCATTGCTGCCGATGGCGCAAAAAAATACACCATTCGATTCAAACCACGCCGCAAGCAAGAAAACACATTTTATGGAGATTTTGTCGTAGAAGACAGTTCTTTCGCCATCGAGAAAACCAATATGCGCATGTCGCCCGACGTGAATATCAACCTCATCAATCGCATCATTCTGTTCCAATCGTTTGAGAAAAACACGAGTTTTACTGAGGGGGTCAAATGGCTGCCTGCTAAGTCAAAAATGGTGCTCGATTTTCATATCACACCCAAATCGCCGGGGATGATTGGGCGCAAAACAGTGATTTTTAAAGACTACCATTTTCAAAAAGACAGCCTAAAACAACGTTTACCCAATAAAAAAACGCCTGAACCAACCCTCGCACAACTGCAACGAGACAACGATTTTTGGGAAAAAGCCCGTCCCGAAGTATTGACAAAAAATGAAGCATCTGTGTATAAAATGATTGATAGCTTCACAAATGTACCCGTTTATCGGACTTATGTGGATGTCATCAATACCATCGTCGGCGGTTATAAAGAATTGGGTCCCATCGAGTTAGGTACATATTTTTCGATGTATTCCTACAATCCTGTCGAAGGTTCTCGTTTCCGTTTGGGTGCAAGAACGACACCCGATTTCAGTCCAAAAGTTCGTTTTGGTGCGTTTGCCGCTTATGGTTTGAAAGATCAAGAGTGGAAGTATGGCGCAAATGTTCAATGGCTGGTGCGTCGAGACCCGCGCTCAATGGTGGGAGCGGCTTACGCCAAAGACATTAGTTCGAGCAGTGCCAGTTCTGAAGCCATTAATTTGAATGATGCCAATTTTTTAACGGGCTTCTACCGTCGTCCTGTTTTGCAAAAACTGATGGCAGTCGAAGAGACGAAGATTTTTTATGAACAATACCTACAAGGCGGTTGGTCGGGTCGAGTTACCTTGCTCGACCGTCAGTTAGCACCTTTTAGAACATCGTCTGGCAGTGGTTTTCACTATGCTTTTCTGCCTAATCCAGATGCACCCTCAGTCATTGACACCATTGTTGAAACAAGCGAAGCGGTTTTGAAAGCACGCTACGCTCACGGCGAAGAATACATTGACGGCACGTTCAATCGCACAAAAACAGGTTTACAAAATTTTATTTTTGAAGCCCAATATACTTATGGAAAATCGGGCAATCCTTACCACAAAATGGAAATTGGCGTTGGTGGCTATTTCGACATCAACCCGATTGGGCGCATGAATTATCAAATAAATGGCGGTAAAACTTTCGGAAAAGCTTCGTTTTTGCTGCTTCATGTCGCAGAAGGCAATGAATCCTATTCCTACGAAACATCGTCGTTCAATGGCATGAATCGCTACGAATTCGTGGGTGATGTGTACGGTAGCCTCGTGGTAACACACCATTTCAACGGCTTATTTTTGAATAAAATTCCTTTGTTGCGCAAGCTCAATTGGCGCGAAGTGGTTACATTCAAAGCTTTTACGGCGGATATGTCCGACATCAATCGTGCTTCCAATCAGCTCAATTTGTTTGATATTACGGCTGTCAATAAGACAAATTATGCAGGGTTTAGAGTTCCAAGTGCTGAACCTTATATGGAAGCCAGTATCGGCGTGGAAAATATTTTCAAAGTTTTGCGCATTGACGGCGTTTGGCGACTCAACTATTTGGACAATCCCGAAGCGGCTCGTTTTGCACTCCATGTCGGTTTTGATTTCCATTTTTGATGTCCTGTTATGAGAAGATTTTAGCCTCTTGTCTGGTCTGTTTTTCACTTGAAAACGCTCAACTCGATGACCTATTTAACTTCTATCGGGCGAATACTGAGGGGTAGGGAAGTGGTTAATCTTTTTTCAAAAACGCTATATTGCGGCGCAAACCTTCAAATTTAGTGCGTTTGACAGGCGATTTTTTGAAAATTTCTCGGAAAACGTCTTCTGTAATGTCCAACCATTCTTCTTTTGTCATACTCAAAAGTTGCGGATGCGGCTCAAACTGTGGCTCATTGTGTTGCTTCGCAAAGCGATTCCACGGACAAACATCTTGGCAGATGTCGCAGCCAAACATCCAACCTGCCATTTGGTCTTGATACTGAGGGGGTATCTTTTCATCCGCTTTCAGCTCGATGGTGAGGTATGAAATGCACTTCGAACCGTCCATGATATAGCCTTTTGGCGAAATGGCTTCGGTCGGACAGGCTTCGATGCAACGGCGACAACGCCCACAATGGTCACGCATGGGATTGTCCGTTGTTAACTCTAAATCTAAAATCAACTCAGCTAAGAAAAAATAAGAGCCACGGCGGGGATTTATTAAAAGCGTATTTTTTCCAATCCAGCCCACACCCGCATGTTTTGCCCAATCACGCTCCAAAACAGGTGCTGAATCCACAAAAGCCCGTCCATTGACTTCCCCGATTTCGTCACTGATGAATTGTAAAAGTTGCTTGAGTTTGTCTTTGACAACGAAGTGATAATCTGTGCCGTAGGCATATTTGGAGATTTTAGGTGCTTCGGGGTCACTTTGTTGTTGTTCCGTAAAATAATTATAGGTCAGAGAAATCACCGATTTTGCCCCTTCGACAAGTTTTCGAGGGTCAATCCGTTTGTCAAAATGATTGGCCATATAGCCCATAGAGCCGTGCAGACCTTTGTTGAGCCATGCTTCGAGTCGTCGCGCCTCTTCGTCGAGTTGCGTCGCTTGGGCGATGCCTACGAACTCAAATCCGAGCCGATAAGCCTCGTTACGTATGCGTTCTGTATGGGTTTGGGTGATGTTCATGGTGCAAATGTAGGGCTATTTGCTCTTTTGGGCATAGAATCGCGCATTTCTCTGAAAAAATCTAATTCTACTTTGGCTCTTTAGACTGTTTATCACTATCGTCTTGTGTGAAAAGCAAAACGGATTTAGGGCTTTGCTGTTTGCCTAAATCCGTTTTTTTGCTGCTTTTACTGAGGGGGATGAATACGCACACTAGAGACGTGCTGAATATTATGATGCGCCTTTGGAAAGGCTTACGAGCGGTGTGTGTTTTTCATACCTCGAACCAACGGGGAAAGACTTATGAGTGAATACATTGTACCCGCTGGAACAATGTTATTTAATCTTTTCGTATTTGTATAATTTATCTTGAAAATAAACATAAAAACCAGGGTCAAAATAGTCTTTTCCAAATGCTGCAATCATTAAAATAGGGTTGTGGGTATTCACTTTTGAAGACTTGGCAACACTTTTAATTGATTGAAAATCAGGCGTACTAAATTGATTATTACTATTTGGGTGACTATGCCAATCTCCAATATAAACAACCTTGCCATTTGATTTATCATAAATTTTTTTTAATTGCCTGTTAAAGTCATTGGGGTCTGGTTGAAAACCCATGAAACTGCTTTTGAAGTTTTGGGGTATTATCACATCAGAAATTACAACTTCTTTGTAATTATTTATATAATTCCCTACGAATATACCTCCAAACTCTTTTGGGTAGTGTTGCCAAACTAAATCAAAAATCGTATCTAAACAAGCACTTTCGATTGAAATAGTAAGTCCAAGTTCTTTTTGAATAAATTTAATATCTTCCGAACTTGAAATTACCTCATTCTCAAAATAAGTATAAAAGGATTTTTGTGGTAAATTTAGAGCAAAAGACGAATTTATTTTTTTAACTGTATAGTGCAAAAGTTGATTTATGTCGAAATAGGATGCCTCAAAAGTTGGATGCCAACAACCTGTTCCTTCCCTAAATTCAGCTTCTTGTATTCCGTTTAATGAAAACAACATTTGATTTCGCCTTTCAATCATGCTGATACAGTCAATATTACTTATACAAATCATTTCTTTGGCTTTATTGGTCATTGACAAGTAATATACCTTACTTTTCAGTTCCATATCTGAAAGCATTTGTATTATCCCATTATTTGCAGAACAGTCAAAAATAATATCAAATTTCTGTAACTCAGTTTTTAGTTCTTCGTATTTTTCTGATTTGGGCGAATAAGGAACAATGTTATCTGTAATGTCAATTTCTACAAAAGGTGAAATGCTCGTTAGTTTAGCCTTCAATTGCGCTGACTTTGAGCTTCCAACATCCGAAAAAGCAAATATGCTCCTGCAAATGTTACCAGCTTCAACTATATCTATATCGTTAATACTCAAAGACTTTATTCCTCCTCTTACAAGAATTTCGGCAATAGAGCTACCTAACGCACCTACGCCAATAATTAGGATTTTGGAATTAGTAATTTTATTTGTCAATGCTCCTCTTCCAAAAAATCTTTGATAATCGGAATTATATGATTGTTCCCAAGTTATGTTTTGGATAGAATTGCCTAATTTTTGAGATGAATTTCTTTGTTTGCGTGGAAATTGGTTTTTGGGTAACAAAATCAAATCCCAATGAATTTCCTCTTTTCTCTTATGATTAGGAATCCGATAACCAACAGAAAGTAAAATTTTATCTTGAAATGTTTTTGCTCCCAATTTATAGTTAGCTGTCCTTTTGCAAAAATCCTCAAAATATGACAGAAACCCTTCGGGAAACAAGGGAACTAAATCTGCCCAATTATCTATCCTATGCTTTCTTGTAAAAACGGGTTCTTGGTTTATGAAAACCCATATTCCTATATGTTTTTCTTTTTTCTTATAAGAAGATGACCATTCAATTTCTTTGTTGCCGATTTTTTGACAAATTGCTGAAATCCTACTTATTTTCTTGTTAGATGTATGCGTATTCAAAATAGAATAACACATTTCTCCAAACCTACTTTGGTCGAATCTTTCTTGTTGATATTCTCCTTCTTGAAATAAAAAATCAACAGTTCCTCCGTATTGTGCTGGACTATATTCATAGTGTTCATCGGACTTTTCCTGTTCGACATATTGATAAACCCAACCTTTGAGTTTCTCAATATCAAGTTCAAGACGTGAGTAGATATGATTTATAAATGGCGTATTTAGACATACTGATTTATCATAGTTTTGATGTGGATATCCAATCATACTACTGCAAATAAATCTAATGTCCCGAAAAGGGTAATCTTCGGGAATATTCACATTAAATTCTATATCCGATTTCTCTCTTTTAAGGGCAATTTTTCCGTCAAAAGTTTTCGTTTTATGGTTAAATGAAAACTTCTGTATAACATTTATATCTTTAATTTCCTCAAAATGAGAATTGTAAAAATTCAAATCTTGTTCATTCATTAGGCATAGCTTGTTGGTGGTAAAGTGGTGGCTTTCACTTCTTCTTTGGGTTTGTATTGGGCTGCTTGCTCTTTTGCTTTTCTATCCGCTTCAATTTTGGCAAGTCGATCACGCTCTGCCTGTTCTTTTGCTAATTGAATTTCTAATTCTTTGGCTTTTTGTTGTGCTTCTCTTTCCTTACGTTGTTTTTCATCAGCCTCGATTTTGGCAAGTCTCGTTTGCTCGGCTAATCTTAGTTCTAATTCGTGCGTTTTTTGTTTAGCAATTCGTGTTTCTTCCTCTTGAATACGTTGTCTATCTGCATACTCTTTTTTAATTTTTTGAGTATCTCGGTATGCTTTGAGCATTTCGGGAGTTAAAATATCTTGTTTCTGTTCTTTACGAATATATTCTAATTCTGCTCTTTTTTGCTCTGGGTTATCAATTTCAGTAAAGAAATCAACACTTACAGGGAATAGCTCATTAAATTCTGTAATCTTCTTAGTAACAGGAACTTGGTCTAATGCTTCCGCATTAGATGTTGCATTTATTGACCAATTATAACTACCAGACTTCGCTAAGTAGTCATCAATGATGTAAAATTTATAGTGCATGAAGCTACCTTGTGTAGCTTCTTCATTTCCCCATTTTTGTACCGATGCCCCTAATTCTTGCAGTTTTACAAAATGCTCGAATCTGATAATGTTTAGCTCATTTGCCGAAAGGAGAATTTTGACATCAACACCTTGTTTTGTCTTGTCAATTAATTCTGTAAGCAAAAGTGGGTCAGTTAGCCATGAAACAGCTACTTTAATTGATTTTTTCGCTTGTCGCAAATCTGATAAAATTTCAGATTGGATTGTGTTCTTTTTTTTGAATAGTCCAAACATGGGAATTTATTTTATTTTTTTAAATATATTATGAAACAGGTATTTGCTTATTTTGGTTCGTTTATATATTTATTTTTTACTTTTTTTGAATCAAAGAAAGGATGACTTTTTGCTTGCACCGAATGTCAAAATTGCCAAATATCAACCACACTTATCGAGCTTTTGTGCGTGGGATTAGTGCATTGGTTTGTGGCAATGGACTTTTTAGTTAAGCCAAAGCATTGATAAAGATATGCAAATTTACAAATTAAAAATATTCTATCAGCATTGATTTGTTAATGAAAACCTAATATAAAAAAGTCATAGGCTACGACACCTTTCGATAAGCCAATTTCTGCTTTTCTACACAGATTGCTTTAAAAAAAACGTTCTGTGACAATTTATGTGTTTTAGGCTTTATAAGCAAAACACCGCGCTTTGAAGTGTTCAAAATTAGTCATATTGAAAGTAAACCTTTTGACAGTTCTAAGTAAGTTATTATTGCCCTCCGTACAGGCATTAGA
>JAEUUP010000143.1 GCA_016787525.1 Saprospiraceae bacterium
CCCGCTATCGCGCCGCGCTCAAATGAATCGTAATCAAATAACTCATTTGACTCCCTGGTTGCCCTTTTTGTCTCTCTCGTCTTTTTCATCTATCAAAGGTCGCTTTTTTTTCCCTTGACACACTTTTTTGAACAGTCTCACTTTTTTCAGACCGAAGTTAATTTCCCCATCGCAAGCGATTGAAAAATTGACTTCGGTCTGATAGATTCTTTTTATTGTACGCTTTTTTTGCGTAGCAAAAAACAGTGCGTAACCTCTACATTGCGTAACATCAGTAAACTATAGCCATTTGCGCCGAAAATATAGCTGCACGAATTCAAAATATGAGTGAATACAAATTCTGATTACTTTTGTAAATGAAAAAATATATGCTCGTCTTATTGGTTGTTTTACCTCAAATCGCTTGGTCGCAAAGTGAGTGGGTGGTTGCGGGGTTTCGCCAGCTTAGAACTTCGGAGCAACGCATGGCTTTTCTATCCGACACACATATCGTGAAAATAGACAAGCCGACTTATGAAGCCATTCTGACCGATATTGAAGCAAAAAAGGATGCTAAAACTCTTTTTTTTGCGCATTATCAGTTCATTCGACATGCAGGACATTTTAAAAGTCAAGAAGTATTCCGACAGACGATTGCCAAAATGCTCAAAATCGCAAAGGAAAACGGATTGAAAGTAGAATGGGTTGTCGCTCAATTCCAAAACAGTTTGCAACGATTTGCGGTACAAGAAATAAGCGAACAGCAGGTTTACTATGATTATTTGAGTTGTTTTGAACAAATAAAACTCTTAGGTTTTGATGCTTTCAAAAACTACGCGTTAGACATTATCCTACATGAAATCGGTCGCAATTTTTATCAATTAGGCGACTATGATAAAGCTTTGGAGTGCCTTTCTGATGCAGAAAAAGTGGCTATCAAAGGCAATCATTTTCACACATTGATTTTGAATTTGATAGAGTCCATTTATGCCAACAGGAAAGATTTTCCTCATGCAATAGCCTATGCTCAAAAGATATATGAAGTCAACTTAAACAATAAATTGAGTCCGAATCAAGACCCCAAGAACTGGTATCCGATTTTTTGGAGGGGTTTGTCTTCGCTGGATATAGCGCAGTATCTGTTTGAAATGGGCAATTTTGAACAAGGTGAAGCATACGCCGATAGGGGTTACGAATTGTACAAAGCCCAAGAAGATCTCAACGATATGGACAAAGTCGTTGCAGCATTCGATGCCCTGCAAGTTTTGATTAAAATAAAATTGCAATTGGGAAAATTGAACGAAGTCGAGGCTTTGTTCAAAAAAGTGGAGACACTAAAACCGCGTATTAATCTGTCGGAAGACATCAATTACTTCAAACCGCTGCGCCTGTATCAGAACTACACTCAATACTATGAAGTCAAAAAAGACCTCATCAATGCTTATCGCTACTTGAAATTAGCGACTGACATGCAAGACAGCCTCAATCGCCGCAACGATAAGCGCAAACTCTGGCAGACCGAAATGCGTGTCAAAGCCGACAGGTATCAAGCACAAATCAAATCGGCGGAGGAAGAAAGCCACTTGCAAGAACGGTTGCGCAATATCGCTGTTGCGGCTTTATTACTGTTTGTTGGCTTTGCTTTCGTCGTGTATCGCCGCATCAAAAAAGACAATACAATCATTAAAGAACAAAAAGCCTTGTTGGAAACATCGTTGGGAGAGAAAGAAACGTTGTTGAAAGAAATCCATCATCGGGTCAAAAACAATTTACAAATCATTTCGGGATTGTTGGAAAAGCAAGCACTCAAAAGCCATGATGCCACGACTCGTAAATTGATGAAAGAAGGGCAAAATCGGGTGTTTTCGATGGCTTTGGTGCATCAAAATTTGTATCAATCCAATAATTTAAATGCCATTGAGATAAAATTCTATCTCAATATGCTGACCCAACACATCAAGCAATCGCATGCAACACTCGAACAAAACATACAAGTTGATTTGAAGGCCGATGATTCAACTGTCAGCATTGATACAGCCATTCCTTTGGGCTTGATATTGAACGAACTCATCACCAACTGCTACAAATACGCCTTCACAGGGCGGCAAAAAGGTAAAATAACCGTCATTTTCCATCAAAACGAGAAGGACTTGTATCTTTGCGTCAGCGACAATGGCGTAGGTTTGCCAGAAGATTTTGATATTCAGAAAACAAATTCGCTGGGTATGAATCTCGTTCGAGGATTGGTGCGACAGATGAATGGCAAGCTGAAATTCAGGTCAAATACTGAGGGGGCCGTTTTTGAGATAAATTGTCCGTGTTAATGTGTTGTAGGGCAAACGCATCAAAGTATTGTTAGGATTTAAGACCTCAGAGAGGTCTCATATTTGTAGAAAAATTGAGTCTATCTTCTTTTTTCGACCTTGTTAGAGGTCGCACATTTTGATAGGTTCGACCTCTAACGAGGTCGGTATTGCGTTCTTTGTCTTGCTTTTTCTACAAATATTTGACCCTTAACAGGGTCTTTTTCTAACAATATTTTGATGCGTTTGCCCTAAATGTGTTGCGAAGTGTCCCTTTTTGTTCCAACCTTTTGCAGTGCATGAAGCAATTCTGTTTTTTTACCGTAAAAGATAAGAAGCTGTTTTAAAACCTATGTAACGAGTAAGTAATAATGTGGTTAAAGCTATAGGTATCCGATACAGAAATTTGAATCGTTTTCTACTTTTTTTTGAAAAAAAAGTAGAAAACGATTCAAATTTCTGTATCGGATACCTGCGCTTGAAAAGACAGTTTGACCAAGTTATTATTTACTGGTTACTATAAACACTATTTTTGACTGTTTTTCTGCTCCGAAGGAGTCCCTATGGACAAGCAGAAAAAAGCGTGTTTTGTTATATTTCTTTCGGAGCGAAAAAACAGTGCGTGACTGTTCGATTAGGTTTTAAAACAACTTCTAAGAAAATGCACAGGGCAATTTTAGAATTATGGAAAAAAAAGTAAGGGTTTTAATAGTTGAAGACGAATTCATCACGCTTGATATGTTGCGCGACTATCTCGAACAATCGGGCTACGAAGTATCGGGCGATGCCATGAGAGCGGACGAAGCGATTGAGGTTTTGGAACGATTTGATACGGATATTGCTTTGCTCGACATCAATATCAAAGGCGATAAGGATGGTATTTGGCTCGCTCACCACATACGCCAACACTATCAAATCCCATTCATTTTCCTCACAGCTTATAGCGACCAAGAAACGGTCAAACGTGCGGCTGATATCAACCCCTACGGTTATTTAGTCAAGCCATTTAGCCAAGCAGATATTTTTACAACCATTGAAGTGGCACTGAAAAATTATGCAAAAGAAACATACCCATTGCAATTGCCTGAGCAAAACTGGACTGAGGGCGGCGAACTGCTCATCAATCAATCTATTTTTATCAAAGACCAGTTGTCGTACAAAAAAATTGATATTGCCGATATTCGCTACATACAAGCCTACAAAAACTACCTCGAAATCCATCTGAGCAATCAAAGAGTCGTAATTCGTGCTACGCTACAACGATTCACGGGTGTTTTGCCGCATCAATACTTCGTTCAAGTGCATCGTTCGTTTGTGGTGAATGTACAATACGTTGAAGTCATCAACCCCGATAATGTTGTGATTGAAGGTCAAAAAGTCCCTTTAAGCAAACAGAATAAAGATGAGTTCATTAAAAAATTCAATTTTTTTGTTTGAATACTGAGGGGGGGCTTTCAGCACGGTCTCACATTTTCATCCTTCCATTTCGTCCCAGTATGGTTGCCGTTCGTCCCAGCACGACGGATTGGTTCTACAAGTGTCACTATTTTTGCAAAATAAAACATATGTATTAGGTACTTATGACACTTTCTGAACCACAGGTGTTTTTCAATCCTGTATTCCATTTTTTATCACTTGACAACTTAGCTCCATTTTGAGTATAAGCAGTCAGTAAACTCTTTGATTTATGAAACAAGTTACAACGATTTTTATCATCTTCTTTTTGACTTTCAATCAAATCCAAGCCCAAACAAATTCCTTCGTTTCACACGCCTGCATCGGCACGACAACAGGTGGAGAATCGCGCCTTTACAATCCTATTGCTGCCGATTTTGATGGTGATGGCGATTTGGATGTTTTAGTTAACGATGAAGGCAGTAATATTCTATTGTATAAAAACAATGGTACGGGCAGTTTTGCGACGAGTATCAACATCGCTGTAAGCACTTTTGGAAGTATGAGCGCAGGTGACTTAGATGGCGATGGTGACGTGGATTTTGCACATTCCAATGGTTTTATCTATCTCAACAATGGTTCTGGAACGGCTTTTACAAAAACAGGTAAAAACCCACCGACCAATACCACGCCTTTCTTTTCCAATGCGGGTTGTATTGCCATCGCCAATTTTGGTGGCGATAGCAAAAACGATATTTTTTGGGGCATTGGGGCAATGGGCGCGACTGACTACAACGAAGTGCATATCAACACCAGTTCGGGTGGTACACTTTCTTTTGCCACGCCTTCCAGTTCTCAAAAATGGGACAATACAAGTGTCGGGCCGCGCTCCTCAGTGGCCATTGGCGATATTGACGGTGACGGCGATAATGATATTGTTACAGGCGGTGGCAGTTGGAGTGGTGATGTGCGTAAAAATAATGGCGATGGTACATTCATATCTTCTCAAACACTTGGTGGATACAGTGGACGTGTTTGGTTAGCCGATTGGGATAGTGATGGTGACTTGGATTATTTATTGGCGGATAA
Organism: Saprospiraceae bacterium; assembly: GCA_016787525.1. GTDB lineage: Bacteria > Bacteroidota > Bacteroidia > Chitinophagales > Saprospiraceae > JAAFJT01. Next base: position 4,767 of record JAEUUP010000143.1, read on the forward strand.
TTATAATGGTTATGGTTTTAGAATAAGAAGAAATAATGGTGTTGGTAGTTTTGAGACTTCTAATTCTTCAAATTTACTGTCCGCAGGCGCATGGGTGCATACGATTGGCGATTTGAATGGCGATGGTTTGATAGATGCGGTGTTGGGAGTCAATGGGACGACCAGTAAGTTTTACACCAATACAGGCTGTTTACTCAATCAACAAACACAAGATATGAGCAATGGGAGCAACGGGTCACTCATTGCCGATTTTACAGGTGATGGTAAAAAAGATATTTTCTTTTTTGCCCGCGATGCACAATCCTGCTTGTATCGCAACGACCTCAATACAGCCTCTACGCCTGCTTTGGCGAATGTTACGGCGACGACTGCGGGAGCGCGTTGTGGCACAGGAACAGTCACTTTGTCGGCAACGGCTTCCAATTCTGGTACTTTGAAATGGTATAATGCGGCTTCGGGTGGTTCACCATTGCAAACAGGTGCGTCTTATACGCCCAATATCAGCTCAACGACTAATTTTTATGTGGATGCGACCAACAGCAATGGCTGTGTATCGGCTCGCTCAACTGTCACAGCGACTGTCAATACGACTTATAGTTTGCCGACCACAAATCAAACCATCAGTCAGAATGTATCCAGCACTAATTTTACTGATAGTGAGTGCAAAATCTCTGTTACGGTTACGCCTTCGGGTGCATCTCCAGTGTCGGGCGTAGTAAATGTCAAAACTTGGATAGAATCAGGTGCATTTACTTATGTCAAACGCCATTACGAAATCACCCCTCAGTCAAACGCGAATACAGCGACAGGAACGGTTAAACTCTATTTCACGCAAGCTGAATTTGATGCCTACAATGCCGATAATGCTGTTGATTTGCCCACAAGCCCAACTGACGAAGTAGGAAAAGCAAATGTGAAAATTGCAAAATATGCAGGTACTTCGTCCGACGGTACGGGTTTACCCGCAACTTATAGTGGTAGCTATACGACTATCACGCCCGGTGCCAGCAATGTGGTATGGAACAGCACTTATAGCTATTGGGAGGTCACTTTTTCGGTAACAGGTTTCAGTGGCTTTTTAATAGGTAGTGAATCCACAGTTTTGTCTTCCGAATTAGTTGATTTTGCAGGCAAAAATACTGAGGGGGGTAATGTGCTGACTTGGCAAACCGCAACTGAAACCAATAGTTCTCATTTCGATATTGAACGCAGCTCCGACGGTCATTCTTTCCAAAAAATCGGCGCAATCAAAGCACAAGGCAAAGCTGCCACGTATCAATTCACAGACAATGCCCCCCTCAGTATGAACTACTATCGCCTCAAAGAAGTGGGTTTTGATAGAACAGAAACCTTGTCTAAAGTAGTGACAATATCTTTGAATCGTAAAAAAAGATTGAAAATATACCCCTCAGTCACAACAGATGTTTTGAACATCGAAGGAGAAAATGGGACAACTTTTGAGGTCATCAATATTTTAGGACAAGTGGTTTTGAAAGGGTGTGTAAAATCACAAATTGATGTTTCTCAATTAGTTAAAGGGAGTTATTGGCTGAAAACGGAGAGTGATATGACTCAGTTCATAAAACAATAAAGTAAAAAGCACCCCTCAGTATTGAACCTTGTGTATTTAAACAATAAGTTAACGACACAATAAATGGGCATGAAATACTGAGGGGTAGCTAAATTTGTAAACCATTGATTCTGGAATGGTATTTTAAATTCATGAAAATTTTTACGAAACAATCAAAATTGAGAAAAATGAATCTTACATCAACGAAAAAAACACTTTGCCTTTTGGTACTCAATTTTTGCTTCCTTTTGGTTTTGATACCAAGCATTTCAGCGCAAAAAGCGACCAATAGCGTTAAAAGCAAACCCAAAACCCAACAAGCACCGCCCCTCGAAGTTGTCGTGTATCAGAATGGTAAAATCACTTTCAAAGGCAAAGGCATTGCTTTTGACGATGTAAAAAAAGAAGTGCAAAGGGTGGCTTCGACCTTCAAAAACATTCCAGACAAAATACCCATGAGAACTGTCGGCGAAGTCGGTATGGGTACACGTCACGAGGTCGAAACACGCATTTCAGAAGGCATCGCTGCTGCAAAATGGGTGCGCAAAAAAGCAACTTTAACGACTCAAGAAAGCAAAACAACCCAAACGCCTAAACGAATTGATTTCAAAAAAGAAAAATCAAACTCATTGGTTTGGGAAGAAAAAGTGGCGGCTAAAGCCAGTAAAGTCTTTGTTTTCAAAGCAACAAAAGGTCAAAAACTGACTATTGGCTTTATTGACGATACCAAACAAGGCTCGATGGATTTGGGCAAATTTTCTATCGAACCCAATACCGACCCTTTCCAAATGACGATTGACGTGACCAAAGATTACAGACTGAGTGTGACGAACAACAGCGACAAAGCGACAAGTTTCAGAATCTCAATCAGTCTCGAAAATCCACAAACGGTGTCAGCAAAGGGGGAAAAATTGGACATTGGCAGCTTCTCAAAATTGCCGTCAGACATTGATGGTTGCAGTTGTACCTTTTCTGATGTGAACGAGAAAAGTAAAGACAAGTATGTTTATGCGGACAATTGGGAAAAATTGGCTTTTGTCAATATCAATGGCGTTATGACCAAATTGACTTTGAAAAAAACAAATCAGAAAACCACTGCGCCAAAGGTGAAAAATGTTGCTAATAAAGAAGTGAAAACTTATGGCAACGGCAACTACGAGGTGACAGTTGACATCGTAAAAGGTAAACAAGTTGATGAAACTTGGGCTTACAAAGGCACGATGACTGTAAAATCGAAATCAGGTAAAACAGTGGTCAAGAGTATCAAAGGGATTTGTGGCTGTTAGCCTCTGGCAGAGTTAAAAAGTTAAAATAATAATAGAAGGGGGATGATTTTTACAAATCATCCCCCTCAGTATTAAATGCTGATTTTATTCTATTCTATTCTATTCAAAAATGACTTCTTCCAAAATAGATTTTGTCAGAGAGTTGTCTTTCATCTCTAAATTTGAACTACCCATTAAGTAAGTATCAACGGCACGTGCGCATTCGCGGCCTTCCGAAATCGCCCAAACAACCAACGACTGACCACGACGCATATCTCCCGCTGCGAACACTTTTGGTATATTGGTCTGATAATTATTGTCAGCCACATTGCCACGACCATCGAGCGAAACACCCAATTGCGCCAACATACCTTCATGTTGTGGATGCAAGAAACCTGCCGCAAGAAATGCCATATCACATGGAATCTCGCGTTCAGAACCTTCAATTTCGACCATTCTCCCCTCTTTCCACTCAATATTGACAATTTTCAAGGCTTTCAGATTGCCATCGTCATCGCCAATAAAAGCTTTTGTATTGATTGCCCAATCACGGTCGCAACCCTCATCGTGCGAAGTTGAGGTACGCAACATCATCGGCCAATTGGGCCAAGGTGTAGAAGTCGCTCTACTGAGGGGTGGTTTACCCATCACCTCAATTTGCAAAATCGAAGCAGCACCGTGACGATTCGAAGTGCCCACACAGTCAGAGCCAGTGTCACCACCACCAATCACCACAACGTGTTTGCCTGTTGCCAAGATGGGTTCGCCCAATTTGGCGGGATCGTCGCCTGCAACACGTTTATTGTTTTGCTCCAAAAATTGCATCGCAAAATAAACACCATTCAATTCACGTCCTGGAATAGGCAAATTGCGTGGTACAGTCGAGCCACCTGACAGAACCACAGCATCAAACTCATCTAAAATCAACTGAGGGTCAATATTAAAACCCACATTTGCGTTCACTTTGAATGTGATACCCGATTCTTCCATCACCTTTTGGCGACGGTCAACAACAGATTTGTCCAATTTAAAGTCGGGAATACCATAGCGCAATAGACCGCCGATGCGCGTATTGCGTTCAAAAACAGTGACCCAGTGACCCGCTTTATTCAATTGCGCTGCCGCAGCCAAACCTGCTGGACCAGAGCCAATGACGGCGACTTTTTTGCCTGTCCGTTTTTGAGGAGGTGTCGCTTTCACCAAACCATTGGCATAAGCATATTCGATGATGGATTTTTCGATGTGTTCAATCGCGATAGGTGGTTGATTGATGCCCAAAACACAAGCAGATTCGCAGGGTGCAGGGCAAATACGACCTGTAAACTCAGGAAAATTGTTTGTGCTACTCAATATTTCGTATGCCTCCTGCCAACTTTTGCGATAAACAGCATCGTTGAATTCAGGAATAATATTGCCAAGTGGGCAACCATTGTGGCAAAAAGGAACGCCACAATCCATACAACGAGCTGCTTGTTGGTTGGTTTTTTCGTCTGAAAAAGGTTCGTACAACTCTTTATAATCGTGAATGCGCTCCGAAACAGGGCGTGTTTTAGGCAATTCACGTGTGTATTTCATAAAACCTTTGAAATCTGCCATTAGAATCTGATAATTGAATTGGTTTAAAACTTAAACTAACTGGACGGCGAAGTTACGACCTTTTCAGAAGATAGCAGAATAAAGAGTTATGAAATTTATTATCTCAGAATATTAAGCCAATTTTTAGGCGTAGTTAAAAATATAGTGTTGAAGTTTTGAATTTTTGTGTCTAAAAATTCTGAATTGAGAAATAGCATATACCAAAGCCTAAAAACAAAAAAACTCTTCCATATTAGCCAAGGAAGAGCTTCTCTACAAAAAAGCATGAAAAATTTTACTAACAAAAAAGTAAAAAAGTATTTTGAAAAACAAGAACCTCGACTTTTACTGGAAAAGTAAAGTCCGATGTTCATTATTTTAATAAGTCTGTATGAATAAAAATTGTCTTTGATTTAAAGATGATAAAACTTATGACAATTTAAAGGGTGTGTGATCGAGTTTTCAATTCAGTTTGACAACGATATAGAAAAATTCTAAGAATATATACAACATCGGTCGCAAGCTCCCTCGTTACAGGAATAATTTTTTATAGAGCGAAGTCAGTTTTGAGCTTGAAAAGCTCAAAACTGACTTCGCTCTGAAAAAAATTATTCCAAAGCGCGCATTTTGTCCAAAGGACTCCTTCGTCCGCGAGGACTCCTTTGGAGGAGAGCGAAGCGAAAAACAGTGAGTATTTAGCACTTTTAAATGTCGCTATCAAAGTCATCTGCAATATTCTGTAAATTTTGTTTGTCAGTAAGTGTTTAAAAGTTAAGTGGTTTAGCAAATGTATTGACTCTCAACAAGTTGTCAAAGTAAAATGGTTTTATTTTTGACATTTTTTTTATTAAAATTATAGAAAAGAATATTTATAAGTAAGCGTTCTAAATGCCAAATAAGGTAGGTTTGTATGTGTTTTATTTTTTATCAACTCAATGCCTATGTGAAAGTCCTCTTATTTTGCTCTCCCTCATGGAAAGTATGTCCAGTTTACGCACATAAATCAACGGTTTGGCAATTTTGTAAAAACGTACCCCCTCAGTATCGTCAACAGAAATCATGGTTTCAGCATAAACGCAGTTGGTTTCTGAGCAATTGTGTTCCGAAATATCAATAGTGATAGCCTCATCGAGGGACATCTGCTCTCGAATCCATTTCCGAATAGCCTGTTTGATTTGGCTGTTGTCTGGGTCAAGCGGGTTTTTGAATTTTGACATATTGTTTTGGTTGATTGCATATTGATGAGACTGTCTCTAAACATTCGGTAAAGGTTTCGGAAACTTTTAAAGTTTCCGAAACCTGAACATTTACCTGAACGTTTTGAGACAGCCTCATCAATCTTACAAAGGTATATTTTCAACAATTTCGAGACCATAGCCGATGAGACCAACCCGTCTTTTCTGAGAATGTGTAATCAAACGGATTTTAGAAACGCCCAAATCATTGAGAATTTGTGCGCCAACACCATAGTCGCGTGCATCAATCGTGTACTGAGGGGGTGATTGACGTTCTTGTTGCGCCTTATAAGCCTTCAAACGCTGCAACATGGAGTGTCCTTTTTCAGCTTGCTGAATGTATAAAAATACGCCTCGCCCTTCTTTTGCAATGATTTCAAAGGCATTGTGGAGGTCAGAAGTTGCATTGTCGAATAAGCTACCCAAAATATCATTAGGTTCAGTTGAACTTTGCACACGCACGGCGACAGGCTCGTTGGCAGACCAATCTCCTTTCTTGATGGCTAAGTGAATATCGCCAGAAGTCAATTGTTTATAAGCAAAAACCTCCAATTCTCCATATTTAGAAGGTAGTTTAACACTCAACTCACGTTTTACAAGACGCTCAGTACGCATACGATAGGCAACTAAATCATCAATGGAAACAATTTTCATATCAAATTTCTTTGCGATCTCGATAAGTTGGGGCAGACGAGCCATTGTACCATCCTCATTCAGAATTTCGACTAAAACCCCCGCAGGGTACAAACCTGCCAATCGCGCTAAATCAATAGCCGCCTCTGTATGTCCAGTACGTCGCAAAACCCCGCCTGTTTTGGCGCGCAGAGGAAAAATATGTCCAGGGCGAGCGAAGTCTTCCCCTTTTGCTGCTGAGTTCGTCATCCAACGCATACCCGTCGAGCGGTCGTAGGCACTGATACCCGTCGAGCAACCATGTCCCAAAAGGTCAATCGAAATCGTAAAAGCAGTTTCGTGCAGGGCGGTATTTTCAGGCACCATGGGCTTCAAATCCAGTTCATCAGCGCGACTTTCTTCAATCGGTGTGCAAATCAAGCCACGACCATGTGTTGCCATAAAGTTAATCATCTCAGGTGTCACCAATTCGGCAGAACAGATAAAGTCACCTTCATTTTCACGGTCTTCGTCATCCACGACAATGATAATTTTGCCCGCTTTTATGTCTGCAATGGCTTCTTCAATCGCATTTAACTGTGTGTCTTTTGCCATATCAGGCAACAGATTTGTCTCTATCATAACTGATTTTTGATTAATAAACCAAATTCACAGAATTTAGTTTGGTCTTTTTTGAACTATTTTCCTTTCCAATAATTGCACCATGGATTTTGTTGTGGCTGTCCATCCAAAGTTCTGATTAACAAAATTTCTCCCATTTTCACTTATAAACTTCTGAAAGTCAATATCTTGCAGCACGCTCAAAATATGGAGTGCAAATACCCCCTCAGTATCTGCCAGCAAAATATCTTTCCCTGCAACAGAACCTATTGCATTGTTCACACGCGAAGTCGTCACAACGGGTAAGCCCATAGCCATTGCCTCTAAAATTTTATTCTGTTGACCAATACCGTGCATCAGAGGGGCGACGAGTATATGAGATTCTGCATAAGCTTGTCGAATATCGTCGAGCCAACCAACAACTTTGATATTGCTATCTTCAAAATGCTTGATTTCGGTGGTAGGTCGTGCGCCCGCCAACAGAATCTTAATATCAGGTTTTTGGTCTTTGAGTAAAGGCACAATTTTTTTGACCAAAAAACGAACGGCTTCGATATTTGAATAATAGCCAAGATTGCCGACAAAACAGAGGTCGTATTTTTTTTCAATAGTTTGATATTGGTTTTTGTAATTTTCTATATTAAAAAAATCAACATCAACTCCATTTGAAACGACACTCACTTTCGGTTTCTCTTCAACCAAGGGTAAACGCAGTCTATCTTGTTCTGAAATAACAGTTAAAAAATCGAAGTGTTCAGCAGCTAATTTTTCGTATCTCAACATCCATTGTGCTTCTTTTTGCCAAAAAAAACGGACTAAAAACTTTGAAATCTCTGCACGTCGCTGCGTCCCAGCACCAAAAGCATCCATAAAATCAAGCGATTTCGAGCATTTTTTATCCAACACATACGGCATCATACGAATGAGATGGCAATGGATATGGTCAGGTTTCAACTCCTCGATGATGTGATCAATACTTTTTTTTATGGCTGTATTGTAAAAATAAGATACTTGAAACGGCATTGCTACACCCCTCAGTATATTGACTGTGGCGTGTTTCAGAATGGATAAATAGCTTAGAGGAAAAATATAGATGTTTTGGCAGTATTTTTTAACTTGCTGATAATCAATGTCTTTTATTGGTTCTTCGGTTAGTGAAATCAGTGAAATACTGTAGCCCGCATGATGCAGTTCTCGAATCTGATAGAAGATACGCAGTTTGTCACCTTTTTCAAGCGGATAAGGAAATCGAGAAGTCAAGACTAAAATTTTCACACCGCAAAATTAGTCATTAGTCATTAGTCATTAGTCATTTGAGAGTATTTATTTGTCGATTGCGTATTTGTTGATTTGTCTTCCTAACAATACTTCGGTAATTCTTTAGTTGAAAAACGGCGGCTTCGCCGCCGAAAAAGGGAGGATGGAGCGAGATGTTTTATTTTTTTGAATTGTGGGCTGCGCCCACAATTCAAAAAAATAAAACATCTCGCTCCAAAAGGTTTCTTTGCCGCCGAAGGCGGCTATTTTAAGTTATTTTAGGTACTAAACAATTAGCGAACTATTGTCCTAAAGTCAATCAAAAAATAACAGACTCAAGGGTGTGCAACAAAGTAATAATTTCTAGCATAGTTGAATTGGTCTTCAAAAGCTTTTGTACTGAGGGGGGGCTTACCACTGAGCCAATCTTTCATTAAAGACACTTTCATATCGTTTTTCTTAAAAAATGTAAAAATTTGATTGGGTGTTGTGCCATAAACATCAGATGCGCCTAACCCATGTTCAAAAACAATGATGGGTTTACAACGTCTGATGGTTTTTTCGCCTCCTGCTAACACAAGCATTTCTGCGCCTTCTACGTCAATTTTTATAAAGTCAATTCTTACATTTTCTGGGATAATGTGGTCTAATAGTTCCGTGCGCACTGTGATGAGTGTGTCTTCTTCGTTGAGACGGTCGTAGCGACGGCGCAAGATACCACTGTACGAAGGGTTGGAAACGACATAGTTAAAGCTTGTCGTACCAGATTCTTGACTCAATGCGACGTTATAAAAATGGCAATTGGGTGGATACTGCTTTTTCAACAATTGGTCGAAAAGGTCGGGTAGAGGCTCAATGCAGTAGTGCTGTCCATGAGGAGCATATTTTAGAATGAGGTCGAGCATTTCTCCTTTGTGACAGCCCACATCAATACAATTGGCGTTTGGGTGGCAGATTTTTTTTAATATTTTTACTGTTTGTGCATCGTATTGTTGATTCCGTGTGAAAGCAATGGGGAGTTTTTTGATAAGTGATTTTATAATAGAAAGCATTGATTTTCAATTTATTGCCATAGATTTACTAAGCATTTACTTTTCTTTTTTCCAAGTGAGATTCATAGGCTGCCAAAACCCTTCCAGCAATTTCCAAACTGTCAAAATGGTCAATAGCAAAACGGCGCGCGCGCTCACCAATACCCCTCAGTAAATCAGGGCGTTTGCGACAAAATTCTATTTTTTCGATAAAATCATAATCCGAATTGGCTATCAAAACCTCATCACCGTCTTGTGCAGGAATACCTTCTAAGCCCATAGATGTCGTCAGTACGACTCGTCCCAACATCATGGCTTCCAATATCTTCACTCGTATGCCTGAGCCACTAAACAAAGGAACGATAGCAACAGAGTGTTGATTCATAAACTGCTGAGCATCAGCTACTTCGCCATGAAATACAACATTGTCCGCTTTAAGATTTTTGAGCCATTGTGGCGCATTCCTTCCAGCAATGTGCAGTTGAAAAAATGGCTTTTGGGGATTTTGATGGGCAGAAATTTGAGACCATACCTTATCTAAGAACCAGCGCAAACCTTCTTGATTGGGCATCCAATCCAACGCACCAATGAAGCCCAAAGTGACAGGTAGCTCGAAACTTCGTTTGTTAGGCAGATAATCGCGGCTGTGTAAACCTACGGGAGTAACAACGGAATGACCTCTGAAACCCAATAAACGGAAAATACGTTGGTCGCGCTCTGTTATTGGAAGTAGAATATCACATTTCTGCGTATTTTCTAGTTCAAAACGACGTAGTTTTTTATTCAAAAAATTGAGATACCAACGTTTAGGCAAAAAGTTAGTGACTTCTGCAACTCGTTTCCAAATTTCATGCTCAACATTGTGTGAACGCAATGCAACGATGGCATTGGAATGTTGGCGTATGGTATCAATATAAGGTGTCAAAAAAACGGTTTCGAGTTGTACCACATCAAATTCTTCCCCCCTCAGTATTTCAATGAGTTTTTGAGAAAAATCGTCACTGATAAAGCGTGTAACGTGATAAGATTCTTTTTCAAAAAGATTTTTAAGCGCGCCAAAAGCGGTGATATGATTATAGATAGGTACGTCATATACAGCTTTATAAATAGATTTGAAACCAGCAGGTAAGTCACTGACATTGACTGGGTGTTTGCTGGTGTTCATCGTCAGCAGTGTTACTTCTGCGCCTAATGCTGTTAGCGATTTGCTTAATGTATTGATGGCTATGACCTCACCGTCTTTGGGCGGGAAGGGGAATTTTTTGCATAATTGTAAAATCTTCATATATGTAATCTACTGAGGGACTGGTTTGGTCGAATTTGGCAATAATTGTATAGTTGCAAAAATAGCAGTTGAAACGTAAAAGACGATTTTTTTAACAAAAGAATCCTTTGGGAGACAAAAAAAAGCCGCATCACACATTGCGATACGGCTGTATATAGGTTGTATATAGTCCATTTGTTGTTCTCTTTAAGGCAGCCTAAATTGTGCAGTTACGCTCTCATTGTGAGGTTGTTAGACAACTTTGTCAGCACAATTTGACGAAGCAAAAGCGTCGGGTTTTGCTTTGAACGTGAAACCCATACCCAAGATATAGCCCATGGCTTCGCGCAGAGCGACATTCGATTGGAAATAAGGGTCTGTGTTGATGTCGGCGTGAACCTCCAATGCCACATCATATTTATCCAATAAATCGCAGAGCGCATACGCAATTTCGACAGATTTGCCGACTTCTGTAATCATGCGCTCTCGTAAACTCATCTCTTTGCGCGATAGGTCGTGGTGGATATACATAAATCCACCTTTGCGTTCGCGCAAAAAAACGATAACCGTAGCGAAGTGGATTTCTTCGCCACGCACTTGAGAGTCGGTGCCAATGCACACTTTCAAACGGTTGCCCAACGCCTGCTCTTCGACGATTGTGCGCTCAACAGCTTCTTTTATAGGCAACTCGATACGTTGTCCGTTGAGCCTACGCCATTCTTTCTCCATTGGATAGGAATTTAATGGTTAATAATCCGATTGAATAAAATATTGGTTGGAGGTATGGGAAATAATTTTTGTCGAACAGGTTGAGTCAGGTCGTTATATTTGGGTACTCAACTTATTTACAAAAATTTAATACCGCTCATACCGAAAAATGAAACAATAAATTTTTTCAGAAAGTTCAGATAGTAAGAACTGAATATAGGAGAAACCCCTCAGTATGGGCAAAAAAAAACCGCCTCGGGAGCGAGACGGTTCCAAAACAACAAATTATAATCACATGAACTTTCAAAACCAATGTAGGAGGAGGTTTTCAGAAAACTAGCTTTAAAACCTCAATAAATAAAGAAACGATGTACTTGAGTTGTACATTTTTTCTAAAACAAAGATAAGTTTTTATTGGTGAGATTTACAAGTATTATTTTAAATTTCTTTTAATTGTTATAACATTTATTTTTTGTAGTCTGAAAAATTTATTACAATCAATTAATTATCACTGTTTTATAAATTTTTAATTCTAAATAATGGAATTTGTGACACAGTAAATGTTAATAATTTGTGAACAAATTTTCTTTTATTTGCAATGTTTTCCGTTGAGGCTTTCTTTATTTTTTAGAGTAGTTCTTTTGTTGGATAAATAACCTAATGGGTATTGCTATGCAGAATTTTATCATAAACCAAACTATAAATTGAGTCAATTATGTCTTATAAAAGTATCTATGTTGCTGCAACCTCGCAGCATGTTGGCAAAACAACATCTACACTCGGACTGGCTTCAGCATTTCGTAATAAAGGCATTAATGTCGGTTATTGCAAACCTGTGGGCCAACGCTATGTTCAACACAATGGCTTGAACGTGGACAAAGATGTGGTTCTATTTGCCGATTTATTAAATTTTGAGGTCAATCCTGACTTACATAGCCCAGTGATATTGGGCAGTGGTGCAACAGCGGAGTTTTTGGAACAACCTGAAAATTACAACTATGAGCGTGATATTCTTTTCGCAGCGGGAGAGTTAGACAAACGCCATGAATTGGTCATTTTTGAAGGCACAGGACACCCTGGTGTAGGTTCTGTGGTCGAAATGTCGAATCCAGATGTGGCACACTTGACAAAATCGGGTCTGATAATGGTCGCTGAAGGAGGTATTGGCAACACGATTGACAATTTGAGTATGTGTCTTGAAAAATTTAATCGGCTCGAGGTTCCTGTGATTGGTGTCATTTTGAATAAAGTCTTAGAAGATAAAAGGGAAAAAGTGGCTTATTATGTGAAAAAATGGCTCGATAAACATCATTTACCCTTTTTAGGAACGATGCCTTTCGATAAGTCGATGGGTTTGCCACTTATGCAATCTATTGCGGAAAGTGTGAAGGGGAAAGTGGAGATGAATGCAGAACGCCTCAACAATAAGGTGGAAGGTATGATTGCAGGTTCATTGATTTCTCACGATGAGTTGCGAGGGAAAGAAAATAATATGTTGCTCATTGTCGGAGCAACACGATTGGACTTGGCTATTGACGATACATTGCACATTATGGAGGCAAATGGGTGGTCTCATGCACCATTTTCGGGTATCATCGCCACAGGCTATGGCGAGTACAGCATGAGTACAATAGATTTCATAAAAAAACATAATATTCCACTTATTCGCACGATGCTGGAGACCTATGCAGCCGTTCTAAAAATTTCACGTATTGAAGTTAAAATCAACCTTCAAACACCTTGGAAAATCCAAAGAGCAGTAGAAATGATTGAGCAAAATATCAATTTAGATTATATTTTAGAGAAATCTAGGTATTAAGTAATTAGGAATAAGTTTTCGCATGTTTGATACTCACTGTTTTGCGCTACGCGCAAAAGACCTACTTTGAAAGTTTTTCTATTGGAGCGAGCGGTTTTTTGATTAAAATTTGGGCAACGCAAAAATGTAAATCAAAAAACCGCTCGCTCCTCAAAGTCCTTTTCGCCGCCAAAGGCGGCGTTTGAAATGCACGAAAACTTATTTTTAACTACTTAATCGTTATCTTTACTGAGGGGTATTATTTACTTGATTATCAACATTTTAAATAAATAATTAAAAATGAAACAATACGTCATACATGCTCTAGATGGTACTGACGATGATGCCTTGAATCGTCGTTTGTCTGTTCGAGCCGCTCATTTTGAGAATATGTCTCGATTCAAAGCGAACGGTAATTTCATTTTAGGTGGTGCGATGCTCGATGAGCGTGGGCAAATGATGGGTTCTACTGTGGTAATGCAATTCGATTCTGAAGATGAATTTCGAGAATATCTTGATTCAGAACCTTATATTCGAGATAAAGTGTGGGTTGATATTAGAATTTATCCTTTTAAAACAGCCACAGTTGTTTAATTAGTCATTGAGGGGTGGGCATAACTAAAAACAGTATTAAATAGGCACAGACTGTTTTTCCTACGGAAAAAAGCGTGTATTGTCATTTTCTTATGGAGCGAGCCTATATTTTTTTGGCGAGCCAAAAATATAGGCTCGCTCCTAAAAAATTCTTTTTCGTACGCCTTTCGCCTATGGCGAAACAGTGCGAAACCTGTATATGTAACAATATTTAGTTATGCCCACCCCTCAATTAGTCATTGAGTCATTAAACTATTGAAACGTTGAATAAGAATGACATGACACAATGACTAATGACAAACTAATCTTTTGGAATAAAATCTAAAGAGACAGAATTGACACAGTGGCGCACATTTTTAGGTGTGAATCGCTCACCTTTAAAAACATGACCCAAATGTCCATTGCAGTTAGCACAGACAATTTCGATGCGTCGTCCATCTGCATCAGGCAGTTCTTTGATAGCCCCTTCGATTTGGTCGTCGAATGCAGGCCAGCCACAACCAGAATCGAACTTATGTTCCGAGCGATACAAAGGCGCATCACAACGGCGACAAACGTAGTATCCCGCTTCGTAGTGTTTATTGTATTTGCCCGTCCAAGGAAACTCTGTACCTTTATAGATGATAACTCGCTCTTCTTCACGAGTTAATGTATTGTATTTTTGCTGAGTATCTTTCATTCTTTTTGATTTTATGTGTAGCTATTTATGTGTTTCAAATACTAGAGAAACAGAATTAATGCAATAGCGCAAACCAGTTGGCTTGGGACCATCGTCAAAAACATGACCCAAATGACCATCACAGCGCGCACAAACGACTTCATCTCTGACCATGCCATAACTCAAATCACGGTGGTCATTGATGTGCGATTTTTTGATGGGTTCATAGAAAGAAGGCCAACCAGTTCCTGATTCAAATTTTGTTTTACTTGAAAATAAGGGTAGATGACAAGCGGCGCAGTGATAAGTGCCTTCTTCATGATTGTCCCAATATTTACCTGTGAACGAACGCTCTGTTCCTTTTTCACGCAAGACTTGATAGGCAAGACCATTGCCTAATATTTTTTTCCACTCCTCTTCTGTTTTCACAATTTTTTTGAGAGACGTATCAATCATTACCCCCTCAGTATTGATGATAGATTTGTCTTTTTTGTCATCTAACGATGCACTGTACTGAGGGGTAGTTGTCTTGAATTGACAAGCCATGATGACGGCGAAAACGGATAAAATAATGGTTTTCATTGTGACTTAATTTTTGATAAAGCTTGTTTTGAAATATTTTAATTCGTCATTTAATACTGCAAAGGTGCTGCCTAAACATCACAAAAACGTCACGTTTTTTTAACAAAGTGGTTCAAAATCATTGTCAAAAAGTGTCAAATTTGTGTCATCAGTTAATCTTTGAGTGAGACTTTGAGCCTTGGGTAATTCATAGTGGTAATAATATCGCATAGTATGCACTTTCGACTGATAGAATTGCAGAGCATCCTCTGATAGTCGTGCAATAGATAGTGTTTTTTGTGCTGCGATACCTTGTTTAAGCCATATCCAAGCTACATTCAAAATACCAAATAATTCGAGATACAAAGTCGCATCAGCCAAGAAAATTTCTGCATCACCTTTAGCAGCTAATGAGAGTAAATGCTGTGTTGTCTTGTGCCATTGAGCGATGTTTGTCTCTAAAAGCGTAGCGTAGGTTTGCAAAACATCGTCATTTTGAGCTTTTTCAATATCTTTCCTAACTTCTGTAAGCCACAAATCAATGGCTTTGCCTCCGTTGCGTGGAATTTGACGACCGAGAACAGCTTGTGCTTGTATGCCTGTTGTACCTTCATATAGGCTCATGATGCGTACGTCGCGCGCCAGTTGTTCTAAAATAAAGTCTTCAGTATAGCCATAACCGCCTAAGACTTGCAGACCTTGGTTGGTGGCAACCATGCCCATTTCCGCCCCAAAAGTTTTGGCAACGGGAGTCAGCAGTTCCAAAAGGTCGTTATAGTATTGTTTTACTGAGGGGTCTTGTTCTGCTCTTTCTATATCTAAAAATTTATAGCACATTAGTATAAGGCATAAACCACCTTCAACGATGGCTTTTTGTTGCAGAAGCATACGACGCACATCGGGGTGGTGCACAATAGTAGTTGGCTCGCCTAAAGCGTTTTTTTCATTGAGCCGTCGTCCTTGAGGTCTTTCGGTCGCATATTGGAGAGAGGCATAATAAGCAGCAGATGCGATGTGTATGCCCCCCATACCAACACCTAAACGCGCACCATTCATCATCAAGAACATTTGAGGCAAACCTCTATTGGCTTCGCCTAAAAGATAGCCCACACAATCGTTCTGACCACCGAATTCGAGGTGCATAGCAGGAGTGGCTTTTTGCCCCATTTTATGATAGATACCAATTGATACTACATCGTTGGATACCAAATGCCCCCCCTCAGTATTGAGGCGATTTTTAGGCACTATAAAGAGTGAAATGCCTTTAGTGCCTTTTGGCGCGCCATCAATGCGCGCCAAAACGAGGTGTATGATATTGTCTGTTAGGTCATGATCACCTGCTGATATGAATATTTTTTGTCCTTTTATTCTGTATGTACCATCTGGCTGAGGAGTGGCCGTAGTGGCAACATCGGAGAGTGAACTGCCTGCTTGTGTTTCGGTAAGGCACATTGTACCAGTCCACTCGCCAGATAACATTTTACGAGCAAACTGTTCCTTTTGCTCATCTGAGCCAAAGGTGAGAATTAGATTGGCAGCACCTTTAGTTAGGTCGGAATACATGACAAAACTATTATGCGCACCTCCACAAATGAATTCAGCAGCCGCAGCAACAACTTTAGGCAATTGTTGTCCACCATAGTCGAAAGAAAATGGGGCAGAAAGTAAGCCTATTTCGCTGAATGCTTTGTAATAGTCATGTACTCCTTGATGAACTTTGACTTGCCCATCTAACAATTCTGGTTGATTACGGTCAGAGTCAACGAAAGCAGGCTTCATTATTTTCTCAGCAATATCCGTAGCAGCATCTAAGACCATGCTAAATGTTTCACTATCGTGAGCATTGAAATAATCAAATTGAGCCAACAATTCAATTTCTAATACATCGAACAGAGTAAAATCTAAATTTTTTCGTGAAAAATGTGTTCCAACCATTGCTTATTAGATTAATTGTCTATACCTTTGGGCTAATAATTTATTAATATAATAAAAAAAATTTTGAAGAAGAACTGATTTAAAAGTAACCTACCAATAATTTTACGTATAAAGAACCAAATAAGTCATTATAATCATTTCATACGTTTCATCCAGCGGTCATCTTCTTTTTGAGCGATTTGGACAATTTTACGTAAAAAACGCATCATTGAAAGGAACAATAAATAACCGAATGTCAGAACCATGAATATCCAGCGAAAAGTGCCTGCTTCATGCATTGCCATTGAAGAAAATAAATAAGCTAAAGTTCCATTTGTGACCATAAGGGCTGCATAAGTGGGAATTGCGCGTGTCCAATATAGATTCATATCTTTTGCAGAAAGGCTTAAAACACTATTAAAAAGAGCAAACAATAAAATCGCTGTTCCCGCAATAATCCAAAAAACCTGACCTGAAATTTGAGCCAAGTGAATCAAATGTACAATTTTAAGCAATAGCATTGCGATGAAAGATACTGAGAGTATAGTCAATCCTTGTATAATGGGATTAATTGACTTTGCGAAAAAAGAAGAATCAGAAGTTTGCATTTTGAATATAATTTTATAGATAAACTTACGGAATATATAAAAATATGATGTAGTTATTTTTGTTTATACGTTATTATTTAGATTATTTAGGTTCGTTTATAACTTGTACTTTACTGAAATTTTTTTCGAAAAGTAAAAATAGGTAAACAATGAAAAATAGTTATTGTTTTGGGTATAAAAATGAGAAAAAAGCGTTAGAACGGTTTAAGAATTTAAAATTACCAGAAGTACACTTTATTGTCTATATATAGTTTTTTTGTTGAATTTAAATAATAAATATTTATAGAGAGTTGATAAATTGACTAAAAAAAAAGCAATCTTTGCATAACATAGTTTTTGTAGTATATAATTAAACTATTAATATTTGAACAATTTTTTTTTACAACAAACAAAAAAATCCTACGCTATGAATCCTCATCTCATGAAGTCGAAGCGTTTTCTTTCTGATTGCAATATGCGGGTATTAAATACTTCTCTCTTATTGCTTCTTTCTGGTTTTCTAACTTATTTATCTGCACAAGTTAGTGTTTCTATTTCAAAAATAGACCCAACTTGTAATGGATTTACAAATGGCTCTGCCACTGCTACAGCAACAGGTGGTACTGCCCCCTACACCTATCGTTGGAATAATAATGTTGTAGGTAGTTCACTTTTTGGTTTAGGAAGTGGTACTTATTCGGTTGTTGCGACTGATGCACTGGGAGTATCAGGTACAGCTAATGTCACTATTACCAGCCCTGCACCTATTAGCATCAATGTTAGTTTTGCTAATATTTGTAATGGTGGTTCTGTTACGGCTTCTGCTACGGGTGGTTCTGGTACTTACACCTTTGATTGGGGTAGTGGTCGTACAGGTGCGACTCAAACAGGTCTTGGTGGTGGCAGCTATAACTTAACAGTAACAGATTCTAAAGGATGTTCTGCTATTAAGTTTGTAAGTGTACCAGCAGCGTTTAGTGTTTCATTGAGAATTGGTACTTTACAATGCTTTGGAGATTGTGATGCAGCGATTGACGCTCTTACATCAGGTGGTACTGCTCCTTTCACATACAGATGGAATACAGGAGCTACAACACAAGCTATTGTAGGCTTGCCTTCAGGAACATACAGTGTTACAGTGACAGATGCTAATGGTTGTACTGGTACAGCGTCTGGTACAGTGACAAACCCTCCACAGATTGTTATCACAACCAATGTTAATGCACCTGCTTGTGGTAGTGGTGCAACAGGTTCAGCGACCGTTTCAGCAACAGGTGGTCGCCCACCATTGACTTATAAATGGAGTAATGGTCAATCGGGTACAACTGCAACAGGTTTGAATGTAGGTGACTATTTTGTCACAGTGACAGATGCAGGTGGTTGTAACCGTACTGCAAAAGTTACAGTACCTTCAAATGCTGGATTTACAGTGAATGTTTCAAGCACGAATGCGTCGTGTGCAGGCTCAAATGGTACTGCTACTGCGACTGTTACAAGTGGCGGTCGCGCACCTTTTACTTATAAATGGAATACAGGTGCGACAACTGCCTCTATTTCAAACCTTTCAGCAGGAACATATACTGTAACTGTGACAGATGCCAATGGCTGTGTTAATGTTGCTAGTACTGTTGTTAACGCAGCGGGTAGTTTGAATGTCAATGTAACCAGTACCAATGCGGCTTGTGGTATCGCCAATGGTACAGCTACTGCAACACCTACATCAGGTACAGCACCGTACACATATAAATGGAATACAGGTGCGACAACTGCATCTTTAACTCTTTTAGGTGCAGGAACATATACTGTAACTGTTACAGACGCGGGAGGTTGTACAGCTATCGGAAGTGCAACTGTTATACAAACTTCTTCATTCGATGTGACAGTTGATGCAAGAAATATCACTTGTAACGGTGGTACTGACGGTGGAGCAACTGCAATGGTATCTGGTGGTTCAGCACCTTATACTTACCGCTGGAGTAATGGTGGTAGTGTTGCTGTTATTGCCAATTTATCTGCTGGCAACTATACCGTGACAGTAACAGATGCGGGAGGTTGTACGGCTACTAAAACTGTAACCATTACCCAACCTACCGCTATAAGCATAACGACTTCTGTTACTGCTACCACATGTGGCGCAAGTAATGGTGCGATAGCAACAGTAGCAACAGGTGGTAATGGTGGTTATTCATACCTTTGGAGTAATGGTGCAACAACATCTAATATTACGAGCGTGCCTGCAGGTTCATATACTGTAACGATTACAGATTCGAAAGGATGTAGTGCTACTGCTACTGCGACAGTGTCTTCATCGAACTCGATTTCATTGACAATAGGTTCTTCTAATGTTACTTGTTTTGGTGGTAGCAATGGTGCAGCCTCTGTTACTGTAACAGGAGCAACAGGAGCAGTAACTTACGCTTGGAGCAATGGTGCAACAACGGCGAGTGTTAATAACCTCACAGCGGGTACTTATACAGTGACTGCAACAAACGGTGGTTGTACAGCTTCAAAAAGTGTAACAATCACGCAACCAACTGAGATTTCTATTGCGATCAGTTTAACAAACCCATCTTGTAATACTAACAACGGTAGTTTGACAGCAACAGCTTCAGGTGGCACCCCTCAGTATAGCTACAAATGGAGCAACGGGGCAACAACATCTTCAATTAGTGGTTTAGCTGCGGGTACTTATACTGTTACTGTTACAGATGCAAATGGCTGTACAAAAATGACAAGTCAATCAATTGCACCGCCTAACGGTCCCGTTATTGCAATCGTTCAGACGACAATCAAGTGTAATGGTGATGCAACAGGTACGCTTCAAGCTAATGCAACAGGTGGTTCAGGTTCTTACACTTATGCGTGGAGCAATGGTGGTGTCGCTCAAAAAATTGTCAGCTTGGTGGCAGGCACTTATACAGTCACAGTGACAGATGTTGTTAGTGGTTGTAGAGCTACGGCTTCTTCTACGTTGACTCAACCTACATTGATTTCTCTATCAACATCAGTAACGAATGCAACATGTTTGCCTGTTGGTTCTGCACAAGTGACGGCAACAGGTGGCACCAGCCCTTATACTTACAAATGGAGTAATAATGCAACAACTTCAAGCATTGCAAACATTGCAAGTGGTTTCTATACAGTTACGGTTACAGATGCCAACGGCTGTACAAATAATGTAACAGTCAATGTGCCAGCAGTGACTTCTCCTAATTTGAAGTGTGATATTACAATTACAAAACAAATGACAGGTAATAACTCAAATGATGCTGAGGCTATGGTAACAGCTCAATTCGGTAAATTACCTTATACATACTTGTGGAGTAACGGTGCAACAACAGCAACAGCAACTGGTCTAAGAGCAATTACTTATACAGTCACAGTCACTGATGGCAATGGTTGTACAACGACTTGCTCTGTAACAGTGCCAAACAATATTTGCGATAATATCACCAATGGTGGTACTATTTGTTGCAATCAATCTATCTGTAATGCAAGCGAAATTCAGCCAATTAATGAAACATTAGCCGCTTCTGGTGGTTCAGCTACTGCGGCTATCGAATACTTATGGATGTATAGTTATGACAGTGATAATTTCGATCCAGCTACTTGGTTAACAGTTGCAGGCGCAACAGGTAAAAATCTTCCTGTAAACCTTATTCCATCAGTTGACAGACCTTTACGTATCATCCGTTGTGTACGTCGTGCAGGTTGTACTTTGTACAAAGAATCGAACATGATTACCATCACACCACGTGCTTTTGCTAACATCATCGGACCTCGCAATGCTTGTCTCGGTCAGGATGTTACATTTATTGCTGATGAAAATCTTGCAGGCGCAACATACAATTGGTCTTTCCAAAGTGCTAATATCACGACTTCGTTAACGCGTACACAGACAGTGAAATTCACCTCAACAGGTGTCAAACAAGTAACTTTGATTGTGAGCTATTTGGGTTGTACTAAAGCTCAAGTTATCAATGTCAATGTCACTACTTGCCAAGGTGTTTATGGTGGTTTTGTTGGTTTCAATGCAAGTCCTATCAATCAGAAAGAAATCATGCTAGATTGGGCAACTTCCAACGAATCAACAGAAAGTAAATTCTTAATTGAAAAATCTGTTGATGGTTCAAGCTTCGTTAGAATTGGTGAAGTCGCTTCTCAAAATAGAGCAAATAACTTGTACCGCTTCTCAGATGTTGAACCTAAAATGGGTCGCAGTTTCTATCGCGTTCGCCAAGTTGCGATGGATGGCACAGAAGTCAATACAACTCAAGCTAAAAAAGTGATGATAGGACAAAATGGTCAAACGATATTGACTTATCCAAATCCTGCACAAAGCACTATGTTTGTTGAAGTGTTAGATGCTGAAAACGTAGATGGTACAATCGAAATTTACAACCATGTAGGCAGACTCATTCAGTCTCAACCATTTACAAGCGACCAAATGCGTTATCAAATCAATACTGACAACTTAGCAACAGGTAGCTATATCTTGAAAATTCGTAGAAGCGACGGGAACGTTCAAACAACGAAAATTACAAAACTGTAATCTGTCCTTCAGAATTTATAAATACCACGGCTGCAAATCATCTCGATTTGCAGCCGTATTTTTTTGTAACTGTAAAATACTGAGGGGGGCTTTTTCCGTTTAATTTACACGCTTATTTTCACACACTATTTGTCAAAAGCCTAAACAACACAATATGTCATTAATAGCCAACAGACTCATTTTAGCACTCGTTGTTCTGCCATTCTTATCTCTATTTGCTCAAAACACATTTGTTTACAAAGGCAAAGTGCAAAATACTGAGGGGGAGCCTGTGGCTTTCGCCGCCATCTTACCCAATGAAGATGTGACAAAAGGTGTATTGTCTGACATAGAAGGTCGGTTTGTCTTAACTTCAAAAACGCCACTCCAATCGTTGACCTTTCGTTGCATTGGCTTTCAAACCCTGAGGTTAGAATCAGATGTTTTGAAAAAATACGATGAGAACCACCCCCTCAGTATCGTTTTGAAAAATGCCGATAATCTCATTTCGGAAGTCACCATTTCGGCAGGTGAAAATCCCGCTGACCGTATCATCAGACGTGTGGTGACGCATCGAGACAAAAACAATCCCGAAAAATTAACTACTTTCCAATGTAAAACCTATAATAAAGTCAGTTTTGAAGGTTTACCCAACGACTCAGCTTTTTCAAAAATTTTGAATAGAAAAGACTCAACCAACGAAAAAAGGCAAGAGTTAGAAAAAAAATATGCCAAAGCACGCGCACAAGTTACTGAACATCAAGCCTTTATCATGGAAACCGTTACTGAGCGTCGTTTTAGATTTCCAAACGATAATTTTGAACGTGTTTTATTGAATCGTGTCAGTGGTTTCAACAATTCGGGTATTGTAGCACTCGCCAACATGATTCAACCTTTTTCATTTTATGGCGACTATTTGCGTGTTTTAGATAAAAATTACGTCAATCCCATCAGCATCGGCAGTCCATCGCTCTATTTTTTTAATATTGAAGACACACTTTATCAAGGCATTGACACGGTTTTTCTCATTTCGTTTCATCCACGCAAGGGTCGTGTTTTTGAAGGGTTGACGGGTGTTCTGCACATCAATACGAATCAATGGGCGGTTCAAAATGTAAAAGCTAAACCCTCCAATCCAACGCATTCCACATTAAAATTGGAGCAACAATACCATTTTGTTGACTCTGCAAAACAATGGTTTCCCGAACAACTCAATTTTGAATTAGATTTTCCGAAATATCCTGCGCCTTATATGGGTATGCGTATTGTTGGTCGCAGCTATATTTCTGATGTAACCATCAATCCGCCTTTGAAACAAAGTGATTTCAACCTCGAAGCCCCTTTGATTATTGAAAAAAATGCACACAATCAGCCCGAAAGTGCGTGGTTGCCTTATCGCAAAATAGCCCCCCTCAGTATGCGAGAGCAACGAACCTATGAATGGGTGGACAGTGTGGGCAAAAAGAAAAATTTTACCTTTTGGTCAAATGCACTGAATGTATTGGCTTCGGGCAAATTACCCATTAAAAACAGTGGCATCAGCCTTGATTTGAACCAAATTATTAAAGTCAACAATTATGAAAACACCCGTTTGGGCTTAGGATTTACAAATGCACCTGCAGCTGCTTTCAGTCGCCCAAAATTCTGGGAATCAAGTATTTACGCTGGTTATGGTCTGAGAGATTCAGCTTGGAAATATGGCGCAAACTTGACTTTTAGGTTGTCTCAAAGTAGGCAAATGGCTGTGCGATTGGGCTATATGCACGATATTCGTGAAGCTGGAGCTATCTCGGAATTGGATGCCGCCAGTTTCGTCTCTCGGAGTGTTTATGCCAATCGTTTCGACACCAAAGACGAACTATCAGTGGCATTAAACAGCCGATTGGGTAAACGGTTGTTATTAAAAATGGTCGCACAAGAACAGTTTTTACAACCGAATTACGCTTATCGTTATATTAAAACCAATGGCGAATCGGCGACAAATTTTCACTTTACAGAATGGACAACTTATGCAAAATTCGTTTACAATGAGCAAAATCCGTCATTTTTAGGTGAGAATATCAATGAAATCAATAAAATCCCTGTTTTTGAACTTGCTTACACTCAAGGATTTGACAATATACTGTCCGAAGGACTCCTTTCCCAAAGGGACTCCTTCGGAGGGAGAGGAAGGACGTTTTCTTACCAAAAATGGCTTTTGGCGGCACATCAATCGCGAATGATTCGTCGTTTGGGACGCATGATTTGGCGTATTGAGGCAGGAATGGTCAAAGGTGATGCGCCAATGGCAAAACTGTTTACACTCAATCAGAGTGGTGGTGGCGGTTTGTTTATGTTTTATGTGCCAAATACTTTCCAGACCTTGCAAGACTCGGTCGCTTGGCTTTCGGACAGATTTGTAAATGTCTATTTTTCACAAGCCATTGGCAATATTTTATACACATCAAAATATTCTTCGCCACAATTGACACTGGCTCAAAATGCGTCGTGGGGACAGCTTTCAAGACCTGAAGCGCATCAAAATATCGCATTCACAACACCTTCTAAACCATTGATTGAAAGC
The DNA here is from genome assembly GCA_016787525.1 of Saprospiraceae bacterium. Taxonomy (GTDB): domain Bacteria; phylum Bacteroidota; class Bacteroidia; order Chitinophagales; family Saprospiraceae; genus JAAFJT01. The sequence continues at coordinate 29,111 of JAEUUP010000143.1, forward strand.
GGTATTGTATTAGATAATCTATTGAAAATCAATTATGTCAACTTCGCAAACATTGGCATTGGCGCATCGTTTTTTTATCGCTGGGGAATGGATTTGAACTCGTGGCGCAGTTTTAATCCTCGACTGAGTTTTAAATTAGTCATGTGACCCCCTCAGTAAAAATTAAAAAATAAGCCCCATACCCACTCGTCCATTGGCATTATTGGAGTCATAAGGTTTAAAAACAGTCAAAAGATTGTCTGTGACGGCAAAAACTTGGATAATTTTTAGTGCATTGACCGTAATATGTGCGCCCAAATTATTGAAACTCCCATTGCGCAAACCATAAGTCAAGCCTGTTCGGATTTTTAGAATTTTACCCAAATCCACAACATTATAGCTTGCATTTATGGCAAAACCTGTGTTGGCTTTGTCCAAATCACCGCCATTTTCATTGTAAATCAATGCACCCAACGACAATTTATCGTTGACTTGGTATGAGCCACTGAGGTAAAGGCGCATGGGCAATTTTTGTTTGTAGCCATAACTGCCCGAACCTTCTTGCAAGCCAATGACTTTTTTGAGTGTATCCACAAAACTTTCGGAACTTAACGAATCAATTTTGAAAAATTGGTCAAAACTATTGAGGTCTTTGCCTTTGTAAGTGTAAACGCCTTGTGAGGCATAATATTTACTATCGCTTTTCCAACTGATTGCACCACCGATGTCCAACAAACTCGCATTGACTTGTATTTTACCTAATTTCATTGAGCCGCCTAAGTCAAAGGAAATACCATTGTTTTGGGAGAGAAAACCTTGATTAACAAGATCTTGAGCTTTGCGAAAATTTGTTATTTTATTTGCGTCGTATGTTGTAAAAGCAAAATCATTGTCGAAACGAAGGCTGTAATCTGTCTGATTGAACGAAATATCTAATTTATCTTTCTGAGTAAAAATACCAGCGATGCCACTGTGCAATTTGACCCTCGCTCCAATTGTCAAAATCGGCAATTGGTACGTTGCGCCAATCCCTATTTCGCTCCGCAATGAAGCATTCGCGGATGAGCCGAATGACACTGTTTTGCCCAAAAAATCACTGTTACCTTTAAAAAACAATTGGGCTAAGTCGCGACGATAGGTTACTGAGGGGGTCGCTGTGCTGGCATGATAGACACTTAAATTCAAGTTTTTTGTTACAGGAATTGCCACGCCTAAGGTTTGCATTTGCAAATGAGCATTGATTTGGGTTGTTGTAGGTCTTTCAGGTGCATACAGTTTGCTGAGGTACAAATTGCGGCTGCCATTTTCAGTCACTATCAAATCGCCAACTACTAAATCGGGGCTGTTGACATTGAAATAAAAACTGGGTAAAGCAACAGACCACTTCTTGGAAGGCAATAGAGCAGGATTGGTCAGGTGCGCTTGCCATGTATCGGTCAGAAAATTAAGGGATTGCTCTTGTTGTGCGGCAATAAAAAAGGAAGGCAAAAACGCCAAAACAAAGGTTAGAATGTGAAAGTTTTTTTTCATGTGAATAGAATAGGAAGTAGATTTAAGTACAACGACAAAAGATTTTAAGTACAAAGATTCTTAAATAATGTTTTGTAAGTTCTGAAAAATCTCAAAGTCAAAACAACTTTACCGAAACATTAAATTTAAAAAAATTAGGACTTGCGGACATAAAACGCAATTTATCTGCTTTTCATACGCAACAAGTCCTATCTTTTCTGTCTTTTTTCTGAAAAATGATACCCCTCAGTAAAAACGCTAATGACCGCCAGTTTCGCTTATTTTAATCGTTGCGAGTGTTTTATCCTTTTTTTCACGATAATATATCTGCAAATCAGCTTGTTTTAGACTATTGGGTAGAGAAAAAGTGACTTTTTGATTCAACGTCGAACCATCTTTAGGATTGGAGGCAAAATACACTTCATCAGCAGGTTTGAGCGTTTGCCCGCTTGGACTGACCAATAAAAATTCGAGATAATTTAGGATACAAACACCCGATACTGATTTAAGGCATTGAAAATTGAGGTCAATTGTCAAGGTTTTAAGGTCTGCATTTTTGGATACAGTTTTGACCGATACAACTTCCGTTTTGACATTGCCATAATATTTATCGTTGATATTAACCACGTTAGAAGCTGACTGCCAAGCCGATTCCACTACATTTACTGAGGGGGTCGCTGTGGTCGGCGCAGTCAAATTTTCTGGCTGTACGAGATTGCTTTTGGGTGCTTCTTTTTTACCCGCTAAAGCAAATATGCCGAGAACAATAGCTACTCCGAGAGCCGCAATAATGCCAAAAATCGCCAATGGATTCGATAACAAGCCCGATGGTTTTTCGGTCTCAATCAGTGGTTTTTCAGGACCATCTTCACCAATATTCTCCAAATTGGCGGCATCGTCGCATACGGACAACAGCGTAAAATTGATGCGATTCAACTCAGCCGAAGCATCTTGCAAACCCAACTGCATCTTTCGTTGCAATTCACTGAATTGACCCTCCAACAACAAAGTTTGGTTTAGCAATTGCGCATCTTTCTCCTTTAAAATTTCTTGCAAAAGGTCAATCGCCTTTTGTGTTTTGCCTTCTGAAATAAGATTTTTTACTTTTTCTAAACGCATTTTTTGTGAATGGTTATTAAGTTATTCGTTGATTCGTTACTGTTATGTACTGATGTTACGCACGATACCATTACAGACTGTTTTTTGCTACGCAAAAAAGACGTGCTAAGAAATTATTTTTTTAGACCGAAGTTCATTTTTCAATCGCAAGCTATTGAAAAATGAACTTCGGTCTGATAGACTCTTTTTATTGTACGCTTTTTTGCGCAGCAAAAAACAGTGCATAAACTGTACCCTGCGTAACATCAGTTATTTATTGTCCACAAAATAACAAATCAATGAAAAGACTACACTTTAAGAAATATATTAAATTTATAGAAAACCCATAAAATCGCCCAAAACAAAACCACATGGAACAGAGCAAAGAGCAGCGAACTGAGTTTTTGATTGTCCGCAAACTGCGCCCATACTGAGGGGTTGTTGTCTTTCGTCAAAACCTTATCTTTAACGTTTTTCAGCGTCTGATAGTCGGTTGTGATGGGTGAAAAATAGGTTTCGTAGAGTTTTTGATAGCCACCAATTTGTTTAGGCACAACCGCATTGTTGTTCCATGCTTGAGTGGTGGTTTCGTAGGCACTATCGAATTTTATTTTTGAAATAGTTTTGACATAAACGCCAGCAATGACGAATGCCAGCAACGAGTTCATACCCATAACCAAAAACGGTTTTGTCCAACCTTTCCAATTCTGCACATCAATCAACCATATCAAAGCGGCATTGATGACCAAACACCAACCTGCCATGAAAACGACATAACTCGACGACCAAATTGGTTTGTTGATAGGAAAAGCGTAGTGCCAAATCTGACCCAAAACCAATGCGCCAATGCCCCACAAAAACATCAGTTTCACTAATTCGCGACGATCTGGGCGCGAATCAACCAACATACCCGTAAAATAGCCTAGAATGACGGACACGACAGCAGGCAAAGTGGACAATAATCCCTCAGGATCGAATGGGATACCATCATAACCTTTGTAAAGGTGGTTTGAGCCGAGTAACCAACGGTCGAATTGAGTTACAATATTGTTTTCGATACCGAGATAGTGCGTACCATCGTGAAAACCAAACGGATACGTACCATCGCTGAAAAAAAACATCAACGCCCAATAACCCAGTAGTAAAACAGCCCCAATTGCGGCTACAATACGCCGATTGAACGAGACACATATCAAAGAACCCAACATATAAGCAATGCCAATCCGTTGCAAAACACCCATGATGCGCAGATTGTGGTAACTCGACAGCGAATTAAGATACAAGGTCAAACCCAAACCAATGGCGAAAATCAAAACACCCCGCTTAATGATTTTAAAATAAAGCTCTCTCGGCGCACCATTTTGATATTTTTTCAAAGAAAACCACGCCGCAACGCCAACCGTGAATAGAAAAAAAGGAAATACAAAATCTGTTGGTGTCCACCCGTGCCATTTGGCATGGAGCAAAGGCGGATAAACAAACGACCAAGTGCCTGGGTTGTTGACCGTAAACATGAGCGCAATCGTCATACCTCGAAAAACATCGAGTGCGATCAAACGTTGTGTAGATTGAACTGAAGCCATTCTTTAAAATTGGTTTGTGATTGGTTGTATTTTCGGGTTTAAAGCTACTGAAAAAAGCGAAATTCAAACGCATTGAAACTTTTTTTTTAACCCCCTCAGTATTTTGTCTTGATTTTTAAAAAATTAGGGCTATTTTTGCGCGCTGTTTAAAGAAATGGTCCGGTAGCTCAGTTGGATAGAGCAACTGCCTTCTAAGCAGTAGGTCATTGGTTCGAGTCCAATCCGGATCACTTTTCAGCACATAGCGTCTTGTAAGTCATTGATTTACAAGACGCTATTTTTTTATAAATTTAAATCAATGCAACCGATGGAAAAATATACAAATGCGCCATAAATTTCATATTGGTACACTTATTGACTTTTGAATTTATGCAAAAAACTTCAATTTGTCAATTCCGAAAAAAAGGATAAACTTTGCGCTTTGATTTGGTAAATTGAGCAAACAAAATAGTAACAACTCATGGGAAAACATCTTGTCTGGATAGGCGCATTCCTCGCATTGGCTTTTGCTGGCGACCGTTTAGTAGGCTATTTATTGAAACACATCACGCAAACCAGCCAGTTTCGCTACTCAAAACTCTATCATTCGACCGAAAATGCGGACATTCTATTCGTAGGCAACTCGCGTGGATTGAACTTCTATCAACCCGAAGCTGAGCGTCTGACTGGACAAAAAACAATGAATTTGAGTTATAATGGTATGCCTGCCGACTTAGCCAAATGCCTTGTCATGGACTATCTCGACCGACATGCCCCACCTAAAGTGATGATAGTAGATGTGACGATGTGCGACCGCTACAACGAGCAATTGAAGGCAAGTATGAATCTTTATACGCCTTACTCGGAGCGTTTGTCCAATCTGATAAAGCAATCAGTTGCGTTGCACGTCATTGCGCCTCCTGCTGTGGATGTGGACACGACAGACGAATACGCGGGTAGAAAAGTGTATTATGGTGGCAAATTGTCGCAATTGTATCAACACAATTCTGAAATTTTTCAGCGTGTTCTGTACCATCGCAATAAACCCGACAATGATTGGATTGTGGATAGGGTGATTGGCGAAGCGGCGACGAAAGATACTGCCTTTAAGTCTTATCAAGTTCGTATGTTCCCAACAATGGTTAACCATTTGAAAGAGATGGTGGATTATGCCAAAAGTAAAGGGGTTGAGGTCAAATTGGTGATAAATCCATATTATCCGCAATTTGCTGAAACCATTCGCGATTCGTTTTTGACACCTTTGAAGTCATATGTCGAGGCAGAAACGGGCATGACAGTTTCCGACTTCTCAACATCGCTCCAAAATGTAGATGAAATTGGCGACTATCAACATGCCAACAAAAAGGGAAGTACACGATATATGAATATTTTATCCGAAAATGGCATATTTAGCTCATTGAATACTAACTCGATAGGCATTAATTCAGTGTCAACTCAAGATTTAAGTTTGGCGAATGTCGCAACCGATTCGTTTGATAATTTTACGGCAAATTCCCCATCTTCAAAGGAGTCCGTTCAGACAGCACCCGCTCAAAACTCACTTGTTTCAGAAACGCAAACGACTTCTACACCTTCATTACCCAATGAAAATGTGGCACCACACGATCCTTTTGTCAAACCTGTAAATTATTCAAGCGTGAAAAAATCCGTGAAGAAAATAAAAAGACGCTACGACGATTATGGTTTTGCAGTAGATACAGTTGGCTTGGGAAGGTAAGATGGAGCAATAAAATAAGCTTAAAAAAAGACGATAGGGTGCGGCAAGTATCTTATCGTTTTTTTATGCTTATGAACTTCAAAACAAATCCCCAACAAAAATTTGTTTTTTAAAACTTTTAAAACTAATTTTGTCAATGAAATACTGAGGGGGTATTTTTTTTGATAAAAAGAACATTATAATTTTTAAAAAACTAATAATCATTGGTTTATGAAGAAGCAAGCCATGCAGCGAATGCATAATTTTCCAGACGCTGAACTTTATATGCTCTGTATGCAGTGCATAAGACAGGCACATCGAGACATCGAGCAATTCAAACAATATGGTTATACTCCTGACAAACTCACTGGTTTTGCCAATCAATGCGAAAAATTTAAAAACCTCCCTGATGATGATGAATTGGTTGGCGACCAAATGATTGTGACGGAAAAAAAATATGAAGCGGCTGAAAAACTCAAAACAGCTATTCGTGCCATAATGACCCGTGTTGAAATGAAATATTCTAACCGCACAGGTCGCTATCGCAAATTTGGTACAGCTAAAATGGGCGATATGACCGACGCACAACTGTTGTTTTGTGGTCGTCGAGTGGCGAGAGTTGCACGTGTACAAGCGGATTTTTTGATTGATGTCGGTGTGAATGAGAACCAAATTCTTAGGGTTTTAGATGCTTGTATTGCTTTTGAAAATGCCATGAATATTCAACAAGACCGCATTGCTGACCGTGATATTGGGGTCGAAATACGGATGGAACAAGGGAATTTGATTTATCAAAAAATGATAGAAGTCTGTAATATTGGCAAAGATATTTGGACCGACAAAGACCTTGTCAAATACGACCAATACTGCATTTACGAATCCAATAACGAGCAAAAAAAGGCGCGCAAAGAACGTTTGGCAGCTGAAAATATGAGGGATGCCATGGAAGAAGCCATTAATTCTTAAAATCGCGGAAATTCAGGTACTAAAAACGGTAAGGTTCACAGCCTTGCCGTTTTTAGTATCTGCTTGTGAGTTTTTTGTGAACCTTTCCTCCTAAGTTTGCAGAAAAATTATCAGATGGAAAAAATATTGATTGTTGAAGACGATCCACATATTGCAGAATTGGTTGCTTTGCATTTGACAGACGCGGGTTGTCAAGTGACTATTGAAAACGATGGTTTGGCAGGACACGACCGTGCTTTGCGGGAGACATTTAATCTCATTATTTTGGATATTAATTTGCCTAAAATGACGGGTTTAGATATTTGCAAAGCCGTCCGAAAACATCGGAAATATGTGCCAATTATGATGATGACTGCTAAATCTGAGGAAAATGATATTGTGATGGGTTTAGAAGTTGGCGCAGATGATTATATCACTAAACCGTTCAGTGTCAAAGAATTAGTGGCGCGTGTGAAAGCTGTTTTGAGGCGTACGCAAGCAATGAACAGCGATTTGGCAAAAAGTGGAAAAGTGTTGCAATACGATGGTTTGACAATTGATACCGAAAATCGAACGGTGATACTGAGGGGGGAGCGTGTGGATTTGACACCCAAAGAATACGATTTATTGTATGTGTTGGCGAAGAAGCCAGGGCGTAGTTTTTCGCGACAACAATTATTGGACGCTGTTTGGGGCTACGAGTTTGAAGGTTTGGAGCATACAGTCAACTCGCATGTGAATCGTTTGCGGATTAAAATTGAGAAAGATGTTCAAAATCCAATTTACATTTTGACCACGTGGGGCGTAGGCTATCGCTTCAATGACGATATTTGAATATGAATTTTTGAGTCCTGCGTTCTCGATGAACACAGGACTCAAAAACCATTGATGATTATTTGACCACAACACTCGGATTGATTGGATAACGCCCAAAGTCTTCGCCATAAATCGCAAGCCCCCCCTCAGTATCGGCTTGAATTTTTAAAGTTAGAAAACCCTTTTTACTGGCTGCATCAAAATCTTCTTTTGTGATAGGCACTTTGACCAAATAGCCATAAGAACCCGCTTCACGCAATTTTCTGTCTTTCAACTGATTGTGCCACGACAAAACGCCACGATGGTCGGCAGGGTCGTCTGCCAAAGTCATAGTTTTTGATTTTTTACCATTGATAAAAATGCTGATGACTGAGGGGGTCTTTTGTTCGTCTGTCATCGGATAAGCGTTTGGATTTTTATGCGGCGATACTCTTGCGCCCAACATATAGTCTTGATTTTTATCGAAATCAGCCGATTTATCTTTGTCAAAAAGCTGTTTGGCTGAGGCTTCAAACAAGACATAAGCGGTTTGTTTTTTACCCATTTTTGCGCTTTTGGCAATCGGAATGTGGTATTCAAAATACCCCTTGCCTGCGCCATTGACTTTGAGACCTTCCATCGCATCCCATTTTTTTATTGAGAATTGAGCATTTTTATAGTCTTTTGCTTTGACTTCAAAAACGCTTACATTCAGCGCATTTTGATTGGATTTGACAATAAAATGGAAAAAATTATGATGAAACACCGTTCCTTTGGCATCTTTCAAAACCATTTTTACAATACCCAAACCCGCCATTTCAGGAGCTTTTATGGATAGTGAATTGAGTTGTTTTTGTTGCCACGCTTGATAAGGAATCGTTTGAGTTTGGGTCGTCAGGGTGCGGGTTTCGCCTGTTTTATCCATAAAATCAACGGTGTATTCCAACAAAAGCGTATTGTTTTCTACGTTTTTATCGGACATAACAGAAAGCCAAAGTGGAATGTCAAAAGTCTCGTTGTCTTTGACTGTTTTACAAATGTCATTGCCTGTGGATATGTAAAAATCTGAGTGAAAATCCTTATCAGTCATTCCTGCGACCAATTCGTCCAAACCTGTAAACTTTTTAGTACGGTCGAAACGCCAATAGCCATTCCATTCATTGATGACATCGTGATGTTCGGTATAAAGCCAACCTGCCACTTTAGGATATTTGCGAAATGTATTCATCATGCGATGATAATCATACGACCAATCCACGTCGCCTGTGCTGCCGTCGTAGCCCCATACATTGCCGCATTCGGAGTTGATATTGGGCTGATTGACTTGTTTGAAGCCTTTTTCAAAGTGGTGTGTGCTGCCTTCAAAAGTATTTTTATCAATTTTACTCAAATGCTCTTCCCAAGCCCAGCCAGGCAAGTATTCGTGCCACGAATTGATGTCGGTTTCGGTATGTCCACGACCGCAACAAATGGAATTGTCTTCGACCAGTCGAGTTGGGTCGAGTGATTTGGCAAGGTAGTACATCGAAGCGACCCAGTTTTGCGTTTTTGGCAAATAGTGATGTTCCGTTTTGCCATTGATCGCTACGGCTGTCCGCAATCCCCACGTTTCGTTGAATGTAATCCAAGAAAAAATAGAAGGGTGATTGAAGTCGCGCTTAATCATCTCACGCAAAGTGTAGTCCGATTCTGCTTGGGCTTTGGCATCGGGTTCGCCCCAAAAATTAGGCAAATCCGACATGATGAGTAAGCCCAATTTATCTGCCCAATACAATTTTCGTGGAATGTCTATTTTGATATGCGTGCGCAGGCCATTCAACCCAATATCTTTACACAATTTAATTTCATTTTTCATAAAACCATCGCTTGGGAAAGTGTAAAAACCTTCAGGATGATAGGATTGGTCGAGCGTCAATTGTAGATAAATGGGTTTATTGTTCAGTGCGATATAAGGGAACGTCGTATTGGGCAAGTTTACAACGGATATTTTGCGCATACCAAAATACGTTTTGACCACATCATCACCTATCGAAATTTCTGTGTCGTAAAGATAAGGATCATCTAAAGTCCATAACCTTGCATTGGGAATGGGTATATCAAAAAGTACAGTTTCTATGTCTTTACTGTCCGATAGGACTCCTTTGGAGAGGGGGTACTTTTGTACAATCGTTTCAGTAGGCGTTTTGATTTTAAAAGTCATTTCAGCATCAGACTTTAACGCATTGGACAAAGAAACTTCTGCTCTGACTGTGTTTTTGTCAATATCAGGAGAAAAGCGCACGGCTTCGATATGTGTTTTGCCGCGACCTTCTAAATAAACGGTTTGCCACAGACCACGGGCGTTGCCATAGCCTTGTTTACCATATAAAGTAAAATCACGGCGTTTGTCGTCCACGCGAATCACCAAATACTGAGGGGTATCAAATTTCGCATTTCCCGTTAACTCAAACGAAAAAGGTGTGTAGCCGCCTTGATGTTTGCCAACTAAAACGCCATCGAGCCAAACAGTCGTTTCCCAATCGGATGCCCCGACGGTGACAAAAATACGTTGATTCGCCCATGATTTTGGAATGGTGATGGTGCGTTTGTACCAAGCGAAATCGGCTTCATCTTTCACGCCCGAAAGGGCAGAACCCCAAGGAAAAGGCACATTGATTTTTTTTGAGAAGGTAGTTTTTCCATTTTGCCAACCTTTGGACATGCCTACTTGTAGGCTATCGAACTCAAAATCCCACACGCCATTGAGATTGAGCCAATTCGCGCGCTCAAAATCGGGTCGAGGGTGTTCTGGCAATGGGATGTTTTGGGCAAAAAGGTGAATGCAGACAAAAAGCAACAAGGCTGTTAAGTTGGTTTTCATAGTTTTATGATTGTTTTACTTACACTAATAATTCTTTTTCAAAAATATCTATTTTGCGATACAACCGATCGAAAAAACGGTGGCGATTGATTTCGTTGACACCCATGATGTCCAAAGAAAAAGATTTCATGCGATTGAAAAAATTATAACCCACGCGATACATTTCTGCATGAGACGAAACCATAAAATTAGGCACATCAAAAGCATTGTAAACCATTGTTTTGTGAGGCGATTCGCTTAGAATAAACATACCGTTTTGAAACAATTCATTGTACCAAATATGAATCGGGGCAGCATTATCGTCAAAAGATTTTTTGCCATGAGCGACTAATTTTTCAAAATGCGCAATGAGTTGTCGGCTGCTGTCTATTAATATTTTGACATCGTTTGTATCTTGAAACAAACCTGCGTGAAGACAATAGCGCATTTGATTGAGCGTAATGTCAAACATATTCGTATTCCAAATTTCTTCACTTTCGACGCGATTGTACAAATCCACCATGGACTGCATACGTGACTGAAGCAAGGCCTCGCTCGTGAAGTCACTAAAACTGAACTTGTTGAACATAAAACTATTGCGCAATGGCATGATGGTGCGCTGCCACATAAAAAACTTAAAAGCTGCCAACGTAGGCGCAGACAAATAGTAGAAAATAGGCACTTCCAAAGCCGCAAAACGAATCATACTGTTCGGATATTGATGCAACTCAATCAAATCATTTTCGATCACTTTTAGAAATTCCGTCAACTTTCTCGGCGATGACATAAGAGTAGGCAACTCAAAACTGATGGCTTTAGGATTGGTTATTTGCTCGAAAGGCACATCGTAGTGACGCGTCAAAATCAATATTTCTTCCAAATTGAGCAGCGTTTCGCCCGACAAGCGACGATAAACCGCACTGGGTGCAATAGACAAAAGCTGTCCCAACTCGGCAGACAGTTTGCGCGGTTTTATTTTTAGCTCAATGAGTGAAAAGAGCTGTTTTTGAACATCTTGTGGATTCATACATTGGATTTTTCCCGAAAAAGAGGAAGTTTTCTTGAGTTGTTCCCGATTTTCGGGAATAAATATACCATCCTTTTTCTTTTTTTTCTTTTTCGAGAATAAAATTTCGACATTTATCGAAAATAGGTATGCAAATTCTTGCTTTAGTCTGCGGTTTGGGACGACCTTTATTTCGTCAAAGCAACAAAAAAAGAGGTAAAACAACAGTTTAATTACATCAATCGTTATACTAACTAAAAAGAAATGAGAGCCGCAACAAAACAGGATAAAATACTTGTCGAGCGAATTATAGCAGAATCATTTAAAGATAATCCCAACGTCAACTACATGCTGCGCCCGATTGCACCTAAAGAAAAAACAATAAAACGACTGGCAGATTACGCCTTCGATTTTGCGTTCAAACGCAATTCGTTGTTTATTTCTTCCGATGGCAAGGGGTTGATAGTATGTTGTCAAGAGCCGATTCAGATGGATTGGCAGGATTATCTCAATTTGGGTAAACTAATTATCAGTGCCTTGAATATCAGGCAATTAGGTAATATTTTGAACCGCAACGCCTATATCAATTCGATTCGTCCGCACGATGAAAAAGCGATTTATATCTGGTGTTTGGCACTCCAAGACAATGGAAAAACAAATAGAACAGCTGTTGAAATAAAAAACTTCATATTTGAAAAAGCTAAAGCTGCACAAGCACCCATTTATGTCGAAACAGCTCTTTGGAAAAATAAAATCGCCTATGAGCGATTTGGCTTCAAAACCTATCACTATTGGGAAAGTGCCTCTTTTCGGTTGAAAACATGGTTTTTGAAGAAAAACGCCAGCCCTTTTGTTTTGACTGAAGCCAATTATATGCAGTGATTTGATTTTAGACTTAGATATAAGAAACGTCAGAACTCCGATACCCTGAGTTTTGGCGTTTTTGTTTTAAGGCAATGACTCTTTTTCTTCTTTTTCATGTGGTGGAGATGGTTTTCGATGATATCATTTTCAATACTTCGATAATTTTTTAGTTGAAAAACGGCGGCTTAGCCGCCGAAAAAAGGGAGGATGGAGCGAGATGTTTTATTTTTTTGAATATAAGATTCTAAAATAAAGAAGTAGGAAACTTTTTTGAATAATCTCTTCCCTTGAGCGGCAGCCCCCTTGGTCAATTGGAAAGAGAAAACGGAAAAATTGAAACCCCATAATTTGTTAGAGAGGCGTTGCTGCTTCGTTGAAAGTTCCGTCGTAAAAGTCGGCTTTGTTCAACACAATCCCGTCGCTGACTACTCGTCAGCTACAGGCTTGTTTGTTCCATGCTGTCTTTTATATGGTCATAAAGGGACATTTTTATACCCCTCAGTATTTTCCTTTATTTTTTCATCTGTTTACGCAATTCTTCTAACTCCTTTAATAAGGCTTCTGCTTTTTGTCTTTCGGCTTCTAATTCTTGGTCTTTCGCTTCTAATTCTTGGTCTTTCGCCTCTAATTCTTGGTCTTTCGCTGCAATTATCCTATCTTTCTCCAAAGCCAATTTTGACAATTCTCGTTCAAATATTCTGTCTATTTCGTCTTCAACGTCCATTTTCTCACGTATCTCCTCACTTGCTATGGCTCTTTCCAATCGGGCAACTATTTTTTGTACCAAAGGCTCGTTCAAATCGCCTTTGAAATTGAGTTGGTGATTGTCATCTGTCTTAAACTCTGGACTAAATACCTGTAAAACTTTTTCAAGTTTTGTTCTTGATTTACCTGCTAATAACTTCAATTGTATCAAGTAAGAATCGTGCGTCAATAACTCCACAAAATCCTCTTGCACATCTAACACTTCTTGGGTTATCACATCTCGATATTCTCTATTGATTTTTACAACGGCATTTTTGATATTGTCTAAAGGAAATCCAAGAAAATAAATAGTTACTATCGGTAATGGTAACTTTTTTGATTGCCCTGTATCATCCAAAATAAGATCTTCTTTACGATAATTATCTCCCAAATACCGTCTAAATCGCATCACATCAAAGACTTGCTTGGCTTTTTGTAACTCTATCAACGCTTTTTTGCGTTCCCCTGATTTTGTTTTGATGACGGCTTTGAAATCAAATCTCAATATACTCACACTTGAAGCGGTGTTTTCTGTCGTTGTTTCTTGTGGTTTTACATCCAAACTAATGACTTCTTCACCCAAAATGGTAGAAAGTAATTCACGAGCGATTTCAACATCTTTTAAAAGATATTTGAATACAACGTCATATATTGGATTAGCGATTATCATGGATTCTTTTTTTAATTCTATGGCAAAATTCGGCTATTTCCTCCAATTCGTTTCCATTTTGTCCATTTTATTAATTTGATTCGGAGTTTTCTCTGCTTTCACAGAACTATAAGGAAAACCACCGCAATCCCCCCAAACGAACCGACAAACCACCCCGAAATACTGAGGGGGGGATTGCGGTGGTTTTGAGTTGCACGAAACCAATTCTATGCAGAAAGTTTAATTCAAACGGAGACTAAAGTGGTAAAAAAAAGGAAGAATCAAAATGACAGAGCATCGTACGGGGCAGAAACATCCTGCACACGACAGTTGGAAAGAGAAAACGGAAAAATTGAAACCCCATAATTTGTGAGACAGCTATCTCTGCTTCGTTGAAAGTTACGTCGTAAAAGTCGGCTTCGTTCAACACAAGACCGTCGCTGACTAATCGTCAGCTACAGGCTTGTTTGTTCTGCGATGACTTTTTTCTTTTTTGAATTTATATCTATCCTAATACCCCCCCTCAGTATTTTGTTCAATTTCAGCCACCTTATTGCCAAATTGCTGTTTAGTTCTTTTATTGGTTAGTTAAAACTTGCTCTAAATTCTAATGGGCTTTGTTGCGTCTTTATCTTAAACAATTTACTAAAACTTTGCGAATGTTCAAAACCTAATTCGTAAGCAATTTCACTTATTGATAATTCAGTAGTTGAAAGTTTTTCCTTTGCTTTTTCAATTAGTTTTTCGTGTATATGTTGTTGAGTCGTTTGTCCTGTTAACTGTTTTAATAAAGAGCCTAAATATTTGCTTGAAATATTCAAATGGTCGGCGACATACTGAACCGTTGGTAAACCTTTTGAAAGCAAGGCTTCATTATCAAAATAATCTTTTAAGATATTTTCCAAGCGTTCTAAAATTTGGTGGTTGGTTATTTTTCGGGTAATGAATTGGCGTTCGTAATACCGTTGTGCATAAGTAAACAACAATTCAAGTTGAGCAATGATTACGTCTTGACTGAACTTGTCAATATTGGCAGTATATTCTTGCCTGATATTTTCAATGATACTATTCATCATCGCTTCTTCCTTGTCCGAAAGAAATAACGCCTCGTTAGTGGCATAACCAAAATATTCGTATTGCTTGATTTTTTTAGCCAAAGAGGTATTCCACAAAAAATCGGGGTGAATAAATAACATCCAGCCTTGTAAATGGAGTGGTATTCCACTAACTTCACCACGCAAAATTTGTCCAGGGGACATAAACGCCATTAAACCCTCATCAAAATCGTATTTCTGTTGTCCGTACAACAAGTTGTCACAACCCCGTTTTAGTGATACGGCATAAAAGTCGAAAATAACAGCATTTATATCGTTCTTGTTGGTCAATTTAGACACATCTACAAGACTAATAAGTGGATGATTCGGTTTTTCAATTCCTGCTAATCGGTGTATTTCTGAAATCGATTTTATGCGATGCGGTGCTGATTTTTCCATTTTACAAATTTAATTTTTTAAAATTTAAAAGGATATTTCAACCAAATTAATATCAATGGTATCGCTAAAAACGGAATTTCGATGAGTGCTATTTTGTAATCACCCGCTTTTAGTGATAAAGCCATTATCAGAACAATAGTTACAGCATTGAGAACATTAGCGAAAAAAAATGTTTGAGGCAAAAATAGCATCAAACCGATAAGGATAGACAAAACACTAAAATAAGGCATTATGTCTTTTGTGATGCCCAAATTCGCCATCAATTTTGTTTGTTCTGCATTGGTAGGTTGAAAAGCGTCCCAGCCGTGTTTGATGCTTAAAAATGCAGAGATTAGTAAAAGAATTATGCTAACTATTTTCATGGTTACTTGCCGATTTTTAGTTTTTTAATTTCTTTAAATTCTCTATGCCCAAAGTTCAGCAACACATTAGGTATTAATTTGGTTGCGATTTGTATAACCCGAATAGCAAAAGGTTTCAATTCTTTTTTGTCCTTCAAAAGTCCGTCAATGGCAACTTTTACCATTTTGTCGGCAGTCATCATCATAGAATCAGCGGGTCGCTTTATCCAATCATTTTGCAAATTGGTTTTCACGCCCGGTGGTATCATCTCAAATACTTTTACATTGGTATCTTCCAGTTGCAATCGCAATGCTTGGGTATAGGCACGAACACCTGCTTTGGTAGCACTGTAAATGGGGGCGGGAGAATAAGACATAAATGCAATACCCGATGACACATTGACTATGGCAGCCGATTTTTGGGTTAATAAATGCGGTAAAAATTGATGCACCATTTGAATTGTTCCTGAAAGATTAGTAGCAATTTCACGGTTTATGTTTTCTAAATCCAAAGAACTGTCTTGTAAATCAATTAGTCGCATTTGTCCTGCGTTATTGATGATAATGTTGAGTGCGGGAAATTGTTGAGTAATGTCTTTGTAAAGTTGTTCAATGTCGTTGAGCTTACTCACATCACTTTGAAAAGTGTGTACTTTGGGGAACACTCTTTTAGTTTCGTTCAATGCGTCAAGGTTTCTGCCTGTAACGATAATTGTTGCTCCTTGTTCGGTAAGTTGTTTTACAAGTTCCAAACCAATTCCGCTTGTTCCTCCTGTGATGAGGACTGTACTGTTTTTTAAATCCATTTTTCTGATATTTTACGTTCAATTAATACTGCAAAGGTCGGCAGTCGTCACAAAATGGATGTAGTCAAAAGTCGGAACTTTGTAGTCAAAAGTAAGTTTCTTTGAAGATGATAGATTTGGTAATCTTAAATATGTTAGCCATTACGCCTTTCTTATATTGTTACATGAGTTACCATAAAGCAAAGGTTTTTTTATCATTATTTTTACCTGTTTTTTTAGGGCTTCCTTCGGGTCTTTTTGCTTTCGCAGAACTATAAGGAAAACCACCGCAATCCCCCCTCCAACGAACCGCCAAACCTCCCCGAGATACTGAGGGGGGGAGATTACGGTGGTTTCCCTTATAGTTAGCTGCAAAAATAATATTTACAAAGAATAAAAAAACATTTTTATAACAAACTGATAATTAGCTTTTTATCAGTTTCGCATTTGATATACTTTAAATATCCAAACCGTCCAAAGGGTTTTGTGTGGCTGCCCATTATGATTTGACGATATATAGGTATAAACATCTCCCCCTCAGTATTTCTTCCTTACTTCTTCACTTTACAATAACCAACCCAAACCCCAAAACAGCCCCTTTCTCTCGTTTTTCGCTTAAAAACCTTAAAAAACTCAACGGAAATGATTTTTTGTTGGGTTGCGAAGCCATTTCTCCGTATGGAGAAATGGTTTCGTCGTACGGAGAAATGATTTCTCCATACGGAAAAATGGTTTCGTCGTACGGAGAAATGATTTCTCCGTACGGAAAAATGGTTTCGTCGTACGGAGAAATGATTTCTCCATACGGAGAAATAGTTTCTCCATACGGAAAAATGGTTTCGTCGTACGGAGAAATGGCTTCGTCTTGCGGCAAAAGAATTCGGATAATCACGCTTTTTTGTCCGATTTTTGGGTAGCACCATAATACTTTGATACCGACATTGAATAGTGCTACCCAGATTGAAGCGCAGGTATCCGATACAGAAATTTGAATCGTTTTTTACTTTTTTTTGAAAAAAAGTAAAAAACGATTCAAATTTCTGTATCGGATACCTTGTAGCGTTAACCACATTATTATTTACTCGTTACTAAATTATGAAAACGCTCTTGCAAAAAATAAAATTCTACACCAATCTGTTGCACTTATAAATATATTTTCTACTTTTGAACGTGAAATAAAATTCGCCCTTTTGCCCATACTCGACAATTTTGTATTAAAAATCGAGTATTTATTTTTGTTAAATACTTTAAATGTCTTTTATACACTTAAAATGTCGAATATCAATATAGACATCAAAAAACGCAACACTTACGATGCCATTGTCATCGGTTCTGGCATCAGTGGCAGTTGGGCAGCCAAAGAGTTATGCGACCATAAGCTCAAAACGCTTGTTTTGGAACGGGGTCGCGATGTCCAACACATCAAAGACTATCCGACGGCGATGAAACACCCTTGGGAATTTGAGCATCGCGGTCAATTGCCATTGGCGGTCAAAGAAAGTTATGGCGATATTCGGTCATTCATGCGCGAAGAAACGGTGCATTGGGCTATCAAACCCGACGAACAACCTTTTATCCAAGAACATCCTTTCACTTGGACACGCGGTTATCATGTGGGCGGCAAATCGCTTTTGTGGGCTCGCCAAACCCAACGCTGGAGCGATTTCGACTTTGAAGGCCCTGTCAGAGATGGTTTTGCGATTGATTGGCCCATTCGCTACAAAGACCTTGCGCCTTGGTACAGTCATGTCGAGCGTTTCATTGGGGTTTCTGGTCATCGCGACGGCTTGCCGCATCTGCCCGATGGCGAGTTTTTAACGCCTTTTGAGTTGAGTTGTGTCGAACAACACCTCAAAGAGACATTGGGCAAACACTACAAAGACCGTCAACTCATTCAAGGTCGGGCGGCACACATCACTTCGCCACAAAAAATACATCAAGAGCAAGGTCGTGCGCAATGTTTTAATCGTAATTTATGCGTCCGTGGCTGTCCGCATGGTGGTTATTTTAGTGCCAATGCTTCTACCCTACCTTGGGCTGCGAAAACGGGAAAAATGACCTTGCGCCCTTACTCGGTTGTTCATTCTATCATTTTTGATGACAAAAAAGGCAAAGCCGTAGGTGTGCGAGTCGTTGATGCCAACACCAAAGAGATGATTGAATTTTATGCAAAAATCATATTTGTGAATGCGGGTGCGCTCAATTCCAACGCTATTTTGCTCAATTCGACCTCCAATCGCTTTCCGAATGGCTTGGGCAATGAGAATGGTTTGATGGGCAAATATCTGTCGTGGCACAATTACAGAGGCAAAGCCAATGCTGAATACGATGGTTTGCAGGATGTGCGAACCGATGGCAAAAATCCAAGTAACGGTTATATCCCACGCTTTCGCAATGTTTTGAAACAAGAAACAGATTTTTTGCGGGGTTATGCTATTGGTGTCGGCGGTGGTCGTCCTTTGACAAGCCAAAAAGAGGGTTTGGGCGAAGATTTGAAAACCCAATTACTCAATCCTTTCTACGGCAAATGGTATATTGCGGCTTGGATGATGGGCGAATGTGTCCCCGTGGAAGAAAACCATATTCGTTTATCGAAAGACAAAGTGGACAAATACGGTATTCCACAAGCCGTTTTATCTGCAAAATGGACTGAAAACGACGATAAAATGGTCAAAGATTTCAATGAGCAAATTACCGAAATGTTTACATTGGCAGGTTTTCAGAATATTAAAGCGGTTGACACGAATTCAAATCCGGGTTCTGACATTCACGAAATGGGTGGCGTGCGTATGGGTAAAGACCCAAAAAATTCGTTGGTGAATGAATGGAATCAACTGCACGCGTGCAGAAACGTGTTTGTGACAGATGGGGCTTGCATGACTTCGACTGGCACACAAAATCCATCGTTGACTTATATGGCGATAACCGCAAGAGCAGCGAACTATGCTGTCACCGCTCTGAAAAAAAGAAACCTATAAACCACAATGACCAATGACAAGCCCCCCCTCAGTATTTCACTAAAAAACAAGAATAATGAAAAAAATAAAACTTAACCTATTCATTTTGAGTCTTTTAGCACTCAATACAGTCTTTTCACAAATCGCCATAAACGGTTACAACCATGTGGCATTGGCTGTTAAAGATATAAAGGAAAGCACTAAATTCTATCGTGATGTCATTGGTTTGGAAGTGGTCGAAGTGCCAGAAAACCTAAAAGCCATACGTTCGTGGTTCAAAATTGCCGATGGTCAAGAGTTGCATTTATTGGCGGGTCGCACTTTTCCTGTCACCAATAATGACCCCAATTTGGCACATTTTGCACTCACTATTCCCAATGCAGACCCGATTGAGGCGTATTTGAAAACGCTCAAAATGCCCTATTTACGTCAAAAACGTTTTGATGGCGCATATCAAATCTACGTCACAGACCCAGATGGCTATTTCATCGAACTCAACGAACCCAAAGCCAACCGCAAGCCACTTTTGAAAAGTGCTTGGGGTGTTCAGACTTACACCTTCCGCAATATGTTTCCGAAAGGTATTTTATCCACTTTGGATACGATAAAAGCATTGGGTTTTACCGAAATCGAAGGCGGCAATCCCAAAGGACTCTCGCCCGAAGACTTCCGAAAAGAATGTGACAAACGTGGTATTTCGATTCCCTCAACTGGCGGTGGCTACGAAGAATTAGCCAAAGACCCCTCAGTAGTTATCAAAAATGCGAAGACTTTTGGGGCAAAATATGTGATGTGTGCTTGGATTCCGCACAAAAAAGGGGAATTTAATCTCGAAAATGCAAAAAAAGCTGTCGAAGATTTTAACCGCATTGGTAAAGCCATGGCTGAAAATGGTTTGACTTTCTGCTATCATGCGCATGGCTACGAATTTCAAAAATACGGTGACGGTACTTTGCTCGATTATATCATCGAAAACACAACGCCCGCTTATGTTTCTTTTGAAATGGACGTTCTGTGGATAACGCATGGTGGCGGCAACCCCGAGGAACTACTCCGAAAATACGGCAATCGCTGGAAACTCATGCACGTCAAAGATTTGAAAAAAGGCATCAAAGGCGATTTGACAGGCGGCACACCCGCTGAAAATGATGTCCCCGTCGGCGAGGGTCAGTCTAATTGGGCTAAAATCATAGAAATAGCCAACGAAGTCGGGGTAAAACACTTTTTTATTGAAGACGAAAGCAATCAAGAATTAATCAATATTCCCAAAAGCATGGGTTATTTGAAAAGTTTGAAAGAATAATACTGAGGGGGGCATAAATCATCACGGCGATTTATAATTCTATTGTTTTGGCTGATTAAAAATTATTTGCAGCCAAAATAATAGAAAAAAGTACAATTTTGGCTGATTATATTGTTTTTGCAGCCAAAAACTGTATTTCTACCTTGTAATAGGCTATAAAACAATGAAAAATTTAAATATTCCAGCATTCAGGCTGCATCAACAAAACATCATAAAATCGCGTTTTGATACCCCTCAGTATCTCGTCGCTTACATGGGTGCGATACAAGCACAAGACTACCCGATGTCGAAGTTTGCCATCGGTCTGCGCCTGCCCAATGCCACTGATGCGACGATTGAAGCGGCTTTAGATGCGGGTGAATTGGTCAGAACGCATGTTTTGCGCCCTACTTGGCACATCGTTTCGGGTCAAGATGTGCGCTGGATGTTGGCTTTGACAGGTAAAAGTATAAAAGCATCCGCTGCTTCGCGCGACCGCGATTTGGGTATTGATGCCGCTTTGTATGCTAAAACCAATGATTTGATTGTCAAAGCCTTAGAAGGTGGTAAAAACCTGACTCGTGAAGAGATTATGCAATATCTGGAACAACACGGAGTAGCAACCAATTCGAGTCTCGCCGTTCATTTTATGATGAATGCAGAAACCGATGCCATCGTTTGCAACGGTAAAATGCGAGGCAAAGACATCACTTACGCTTTGATGGACGAAAAAGTACCCAAAGGCTTGGATTTGAGCCGTGAGGAGGCTTTGGCAACTTTAGCAGAACGCTATTTTACAAGCCATGCCCCTGCAACGGTTCACGATTTTCAATGGTGGTCGGGTTTGAACATGACCGATGCTAAAAAGGGTTTGGAAAGCATCAAAAATCAATTAAATACTGTTGATTTTAATGGGAAAACCTATTTTTTCTCAAAAAATCACGATTATACTGAGGGGGTCGAAAGCCTCTTTTTTCTACCCGCTTTCGACGAATACACTGTCAGTTATAAAGACAGAAGTACCATTTTCGACCCCATTTGGCACAAAGAAGCCATCACGAGCAATGGCATTTTCAAACCCATCATTGTCGCCAACGGCAAAGTGGTGGGTATTTGGAAACGCACTATTGCAAAAAATAAAGTCGTGGTAGAACCCAGTTTTTTCTCCAAAACCGATGCACTTCCACCAGAGACCATCCAAAAAGTAATGCAAAAGTTTGGCGATTTTTTGGGCTTGTCTGTTCAAGTCAAAATATAAGTACCCCCCTCAGTATAGAATCAAATTTTTCAACTAAATAATTAATTAAAAATGTTTTACAAAGAAAAAATAAACTTCACTCTCAGCTTTTTGCTATTTTTTTCACTGGCTTTGCAAGCACAAGACAACAAACGGAAACCTAAAAACCAACCCCTTGTCAGCCATATCTACACCGCTGACCCTTCGGCTCATGTATTCAATGGCAGAATCTATATCTACCCTTCGCACGATATTGATGCGGGTACAAAAGAGGACGACGAAGGCGGTCATTTTGATATGAAAGACTACCACGTATTGTCAATGGACAAAGTGGGCGGCAAAGTCACTGACCACGGGGTGGCATTGGACATCAAAGATGTGCCTTGGGCAGGTCGCCAAATGTGGGCACCCGATGCTGTTTGGAAAAACGGTACATTCTACCTCTACTTTCCAGTCAAAGACAAAGAAGATGTATTCCGCATCGGTGTTGCGACCAGCAAAAAACCCGAAGGTCCATTCAAAGCCGAGCCTGAGCCGATAAAAGGCAGTTACAGTATTGACCCCTCAGTATTCAAAGACAAAGATGGGCAAGTGTATATGTATTTTGGCGGCATTTGGGGCGGTCAATTGCAACGTTGGAAAGACAATAAATATCAAGGCAAAACCGACAATCCGAAAAAAGGAGAAGTCGCGCGTTTGCCTCGCATCGCCAAAATGAGTGCTGACTTAAAATCCTTCGCCGAAGAGCCTAAAGAAGTGAAAATTGTGGACGAAAAAGGCAATTTGTTCATGGAAGACAATAATGACAAACGCTTTTTTGAAGCTGCTTGGGTGCATAAATACAACGGAAAATACTATTTGTCGTACTCAACGGGTGATACGCATAATCTTTGTTATGCCATTGGCAGCTCACCTTATGGGCCGTTTACATACAAAGGTGTATTGTTGAAACCTGTGCAAGGTTGGACAAATCACCATTCGATTGTTCAACACCAAGGCAAATGGTATTTGTTCTATCACGACGTTCAGTTGACTGGCAAAACGCATTTACGCAATGTGAAGGTTATGGAATTGAAATACAATGCGGATGGCACAATAAAAACACTTGATGCTTACACAGATTAAAAAAATAGGGAGAGGATAAAATCTCTGAGTAACGCGCTAAGAATAAACGACACCATTACACACTGTTTTTTCGCTCCGAAGGAGTCCCTGTGGACAAGCGAAAAAAAACGTACTTTTAAAATATTTCTTTCGGATTGAAGCTAAAAAATGAGGCAAAAGCCTCATTTTTTAGCTTCAATCCATAAAAAAAACTTTTTGTACGCCTTTTGTGCGTAGCACGGAACAGTGAGTGATGGTGTAGTTTGTTTTTTTTTCGTTACTGAGTAACCATTTACTAATAACTACTTATTCGAATTACTAACGAATATCAATCTTAATTTTATGAAAAAAATAATTTTCAGCCTTATTTTAGGAACAATTATGTTGGTGGGTTGCCAACCAGTAGCCAATAAAAAATCAGATATGAATATATCATTGGCGCAGTGGTCTTTACACAAAAGTTTCTTTGGTGATGCCCTCAATGGCGACTGGGACGCTTTTAGAAGACTTTTAAAAGAAAATCCAGATTCATTGCTTCAAGGAAAACTCAAACCTGAGGATTTTCCGAAAATAGCAGCGGGCTATGGCGTAAATACTATCGAACTTGTCAATACGTTTTATTTCTCAAAAGCCAAGGACATGGCCTATTGGGAGGGTTTCAAAAAAAAATGTGACGAAGCAGGTGTCAAAGTGGGGCTTATCATGTGCGATGCTTTGGGCGATTTAGGCAATGCAGACTCATTAGAAAGGCAAAAAGCGGTAGAAAATCACTACGATTGGGTCAAAATAGCAAAATTTTTAGGCGCACCCACCATCAGAGTCAATGCAGCAGGAACAGGCACGGCAGAAGAAGTAGCTAAAAATGCAGCCGATGGTCTGAAAAAATTGGGCGAGTTTGGCGCAAAAGAGGGCATCAATGTAGTAGTTGAAAACCATGGCGGCTATTCATCTGACGGCACTTGGTTAGCGAGCGTAATGAAAACGGTGAATATGCCAAACGTCGGCACATTGCCTGATTTTGGCAACTTCTGCATCGAAAGAGGACCCAATGGATGTTTGAAAGAATACGATAGATACAAAGGTATCGCCGAATTGATGCCTTATGCAAAAGGCGTTAGTGCCAAAACACACGTTTTTGGTAAAGATGGCAACGAGTCTGAAATGGATTATGCACGCATCCTCAAAATTGTAAAAGACGCGGGCTTTAAAGGTAATATCGGTATTGAGTTTGAAGGCAAGGACATATCAGAAGACGAAGGCATAAAAGCAACTAAGGCATTGATTGAGAAGCTTTTGTAGTAAAAAAATTGAAAGAGTAAAATATCAATAACGTACTAAAATATGGAAAGACGCAAAGTCATCAAAAACATCGCCTTATCGCTGGGGAGTTTGGTCACAATGCCAGCATGGGCTTCGGGTTGGAATGTTGAAAGCATCCACACCACTCCAGACATGCCCAATGAAGCTCTTTTAGCCGAATTGGTCGAAACAATCATTCCCAAAACCCAAACGTCAGGTGCTAAAGATTTGGGCGTGCATCAGTTTATTCAAAAAATCGTGACCGACTGTTTTGATAAAAAGGCGCAGGACAATTTCGCTCAGGTTTTGGGCCAAATTGACCCCCTCAGTATCAAAGCCTTTGGAAAGCCTTTTGCACAAGGCGATGCAGCACAACGCATCAGTGTTTTGCAAAATTTATCAAAATCTGAGGACAAAAACCAACAGGATTTCTATCGTACACTGAGGGGGTTGACCATCCAAGGTTATACGAGTTCTGAATACTATATGACAAAATTTACGGATTATGAAATGGCTCCTGCTCGCTATTTGGGTTGTGTGCCTGTTAAAAAATAGCCCCAAATCCCCAAAGGGGACTTTTTCTTTTTGGTAAAAACTTTTAAAAACATGGCAAATTTAAATATAGACAGCATCAAAAAACGCACCTACGATGCCATCGTCATCGGCTCGGGGCTAAGTGGCAGTTGGGCAGTGAAGGAGTTGTGCGACCGCAAAATGAAGACCTTGGTTTTGGAACGTGGTCGAGAAGTAAAGCACATCACCGACTACCCGACGACACTGAAAGAGCCTTGGGAATTTGAGCATCGCGGGCGCATCTCCGCAGAAATGCGTGCAGCCAACCCCATCATCAGCAAATGTTATGCTTTTTATGAAGGGACTACACAGTTTTTTGTCAAAGACAATGAGCATCCATACATCCAAGAAAAGCCATTTGACTGGATTCGCGGCTACCAAACAGGCGGTAAATCGCTGATGTGGGCAAGGCAAACACAACGTTGGAGTCAATTGGATTTTGATGGCCCAAAACGCGACGGTTTTGCCGTTGAGTGGCCCATTTCTTATGATGAACTCGCGCCTTGGTACAGTTATGTCGAAAAGTTTGCTGGTATTTCGGGCAATCGTGATGGTTTGCCGCAGTTGCCCGATGGGGAGTTTTTGCCGCCACATGAATTGAATTGTGTTGAGACCTACTTCAAAGAGCAAATGGCAAAGAAGTACAACAATACACGTCCTATGATCATTGGTCGCTGTGCGCACATCACAAAACCACAACCTATTCACCTCCAACAAGGTCGTGCGCAGTGTGTTAATCGTGCACTTTGCGAGCGAGGATGCCCTTATGGTGGGTATTTTAGTGCCAATTCTTCGACTTTACCTTGGGCAGCCAAAACGGGTTATATGACTTTGCGTCCCAATTCGGTGGTGCAAAGCATTATTTATGATGAGAAAAAACAACGTGCCATAGGTGTGCGCATATTCGATGCAACAACAAAAGAGACGATTGAGTTTTTTGCAAAAGTCATTTTTGTCAATGCGGCAGCTTTGAATACCAATTTGGTTTTGTTGAACTCAACCTCCAATCGTTTTCCCAATGGTTTGGGCAACGACAATGGTTTATTGGGTAAATACGTCGCTTTCCACAACTATCGCGCAACAGTGAATGGCGAATACGAGGGCTTTTTGGACTCTACTACTGAGGGGAGGCGACCAAACAGTGGCTATATTCCACGTTTTCGTAATTTGTTTAAGCAAGAAACAGACTTTTTGCGGGGCTATGCCGCAGGTTTCTATGCCGATAGAAGGCATGTGAATACGCCTGATACCATTGGTGAAGATTTGAAAAACCACCTCGAAACGTCACGTAACAAATGGGATTTGTGGAGTGTCGGCTCGCACATGATGGGTGAAACGATACCCAAAGAGAGCAATTATGTGGCACTCGACAAAACGCAATTGGACGATTTTGGTATGCCCAAACTCCGTATTTCGGTAGATTATGATGAGAATGATGAAAAAATGACGAAGGATTACATCGAGCAAATGACTGAAATGTTCACCCAAGCGGGCTTTAAAAACGTCAAAAGTTACGATTCAAAAAAAGCTCCGGGTTTGGATATTCACGAAATGGGCGGTGTGCGCATGGGCAAAGACCCGAAAACATCGTTGCTCAATGGTTATCACCAACTCCATGCGTGCAAAAATGTATTCGTGACCGATGGTGCGTGTATGACTTCCACGTCAACCCAAAACCCATCCTTGACCTATATGGCTTTTGCAGCGAGGGCAGCCGATTTTGCGGTTAAAGAATTGAAAAAAAGGAATTTATGATAGGATACCCCCCTCAGTAAAATAATAGAAGTAGGAAAGTTCATTCATTTCGCTCTGGCTCTTCATAAAGTACACGTTAGGGAAATTTTAAAAATTTCCCTAACGTCATCCGCCAATTTTGCACATTTTAGAACAAAAAACTGCCACAATACTGAGGGGGTATTTCTAAAAAATCCCGAAGCGGAAATGGCTGCATCAATTGGAACAACCACCGCCTGAGCTTCCACCACCTCCATCAGAAGACGATTCGTATTTATTCGGGTGAAGTTGTCGGTCAATTGCAACCGCTTGTTGACGAATTGTTTGATAGTGCCGATATGCCATCAACCAACTATCAAAAGAACTTCTTGAACGTGCTGAAAGTGGAAAATTGAGCTGAATATTGGTGTAAATCTTGCGCGAAATGCCCAATTCAAGGCTCATAAGTGTTTTGGATGACACCAAACGGCGATAACCCACAAAAAGCTGAGGCGCAAAATCTGCCTGCTTTGCGGTTACAACATCTGCTTTGAGTTTGTAAAACGTCGTATTAACACTGTTTAAGTCAGACTTTTTTAATTCAGTATCAAATCCCGATGCCTGCGATAGAGATTGGAAAAAACCTACGCCTCCATAAAAATCTCTAAAATGCCCCAGAATAGAGCCTTGCAAACCTAATTGCGACAACCGATAAGCCTGCTTCATCTGTGTAAAACTACCATTTTCAGCCACAATTCTTCGCCCCTGCCCATGAGAAAGATGTGCATAAGACCCAGCAAGACGAATAGAGTACGCCTTTAAAAAACGGCGTTCCCAACCCAATGACCACGCCAAAGGGACTTTAGGTTGCGATACATTTTTAACATCTACAACATTACCTTCACAATCACAAATATTGACCGTATGCCAACCCGTGATTTGTCCGTGGGGACTGATACCAAAAGCCAAAGTGATGTAATTGCTGTTAAAATCTCGTTGGGGCAGATTGTCATAAAGTTGATTGGCCGTTTCAAAGAGTGATTGCATTTTTTCGGTTAATTCTGTTTTAGTGGATTGAGATTGGGCGACTATTGGCAATAAAAAAGCAACTATCAGTTGAAGCCAAGTGCGAGGTGGTTGCCAAAAAAGAGCTTTGAGCTGCGTAAAAGTTAGTTCCATTAGCATTGATTTTAGAATGAAAGATTTGGTGACAAAACAGACTGATTGGGTCAAAAGGATTAAATCGTCCCGTCAATCAGAACGAAGACAATATTCAAAAACTCGCTGCTATTTCACTTAACCATAATTCGTCTTTCTTATTTCTAAAAATTTCAAAAAACGACTTATCTTGTTTCCAGTAATGAAAATATCATTTCTGGAAACGAATTTTTACGCCTAAACCATTGATTTTCAATGCCCCGTGCTAATCTAAAAGGACAAGCCGAAGTTGTGTTTTTGCGCCAAGCTGTTAGAGAGGTTTTTGAAAGCCAAGCCAATCGTGTGCTTATTGCCAACACGAATAAGAATAATTATATAAGTTTAGCTGAAGAAATATCGAGAATCGCGCAAGACAGAGCGCAAGGAACGCCCCTTCAAGATTGGAATCTGACGGTCAGTGAAGGGCAAGTGCGTAGCTTATTTATCGAATCGAACAAAGATTTTTTAGATTATTTTGTACAAGCTTGTTATCTCTACACACAAGGCATTTCGAGAGAGGCGTTTTTGGCACAAGCTGATAAGCAGGATACTATCAAATCGTGGGAGCAAGACAGTCCGATAGCCCCCCTCAGTAACGACACTGAATTGCAGCAAAAAAGCCATGAATTATTAGAAAGTCAAGTCAAAAAACTAAAAAAACGACTAAAACAAGGGTTATTCTTTATGCTTTTAGGTCTGATAGGTGTATGGGTTTTATTCTTTAGCTTCCAATCCAAACAAGAAAAAACCATAGAGCAACTGCGTATTTGGTCGGGTAGCAAAGCCCATATTGAAAAAGATGAACTGCTGGCTCAATTGGATTTCTTGAAACCTCATTCGGGGTTTTCCAACACTGTGGACACCATTATTCGGTCATTGCAGACCCCCTCAGTATTTTTCAATCCAGAAGCTACTTTGCCGATTGTACCTTACAAAAACATCGTGCGTGTCGGGGGCTATCAAAAATACCACAATACTTTTTATCCTGACCAGATAAGTATTATTCCGTTTCACGGTTTTTCGGGCAATCAGTTGGACTCCGCAAAAGTCAAAATCCAAGGCATGGCGAGCTATTTGCACCAATTGTACAATCAAAGTACGCATAGAAACGGTGAAACCCATATCAGTAAAGACTTTTTGGCAAAAATTATGGGTTTAGAACAAACAGATTTCGATGTTGATTTGATATATTTGGGCTACAAACAAGATGTGGACAAAGCCGACTCAGACGATTTTATGTTGCGTTATCCACCCTATAAAATGGACGAATCTGATTTACAAAACTATGTCATGGTGGCGCGACAATGGTGGCACGAAGCCGTCAATAAAACAGGAATCCACTGGCAACAATCGTTCAACAATCAAAATTTATATTGTGGCATATCCAAATCGTACCCAACAGTCCGTGTTCATGCGCCCAATCAACGCACGTTTTGGGTAGATATTCCCATACCGAATGCGTCTGAAAAGACGAAAATGGTACTGGCTATTGATTTGATATTGAAAGATTAGAAAATTAAAAAACAAAATAACAAGATGTCAAAAAACGAAAAAATACTCATCATCACAGGCGATGCAGGCGAAAGCTACGAATGCCTTTATGCCAAACACCGCTTTGAAGAAGCTGGTTATCAACCAGTTATAGCCGCGCCGACTAAAAAGCGCATGAATTTGGTCATCCATGACTTTGAGCCAGGCTGGGATACCTATATCGAAAAACCGGGTTATATAGTACCTTCCGATATTGCTTTTTCGGAAGTCAATACGACAGATTATACAGCTGTTTTGCTTTTAGGTGGTCGTGCGCCCGAGTTTTTGCGTCACAACGAGCGTGTCATTCAAATCGTCAAAGAGTTTGATGCGGCAGAAAAGTTTATTTTCTCCATTTGTCATGGTGTTCAAATATTGGTTGCAGCAGGCTTAGTCAATGGCAAAAAGTTGACTTGTTACGAGAATGTACGATTTGAGGTGGAGGTTTGTGGTGGTCATTTCGACGGCAAGAATGAAGCTGTCAAAGATGGTCGGTATGTCACTGGTCAAACTTGGCAATCGCATCCTGATTTTTATAGAATGGTTTTTGAATGTTTGAATGCTTCCTAAACATTTGATGAGCCGTTGATACCCCTCAGTATCGCACTCTTAAAATCGTTTTTTGTCTAAAACATTCCATTTTGATAATAAATTGCTTTAAAATTGTCTATATTTTTAAATTTTTTAAAGCAAAACCAAAATTCGACAATGAAAAAACTGCACACATTACTCGCTATTCTACTTTCACTCCCTCTGTTTTCTCAATCCAATGACGATGGTTGGTTAGAACTCATCAACGGCAAAGATTTTACGGGTTGGAAAGCCAGTGAAAACACCGCAACTTGGTCTGTTACTGAGGGGGGGCTTTTTCAAGCCGTTGGCAAACGTTCACACCTATTTTATGAAGGAGAACACCTCAAAGGGGGTTTCAAAAATTTTGAAATTGAGGTACAAGTCAAGACTTTTTTCTTAGCCAATTCGGGTATTTATTTTCATACCGAATACCAAGAATCTGGCTGGCCCAGCAAAGGCATCGAAATCCAAGTCAATAATACCCATATCGGCGAAGGCACCTATATCGAGTTGAAAAAAATGGGTAGTCTCTATGGCATTCGTAATATTTACAAACCTTTTGCACTCGATGACACATGGATGACGGTGAAAGCAAAAGTCGAAAGCAATCGGGTTCAAATATGGCTAAATGGTTTAAAAACAGTGGATTATGTACAACCTGACAATCCGCCAAGTGGTCGTAAACTTTCGAGCGGGACTTTTGCGCTACAAGGTCACGACTCATTGAGCATGATGCAGTACCGCAGTTTCAAAGTCCGTCGTTTGCCCGACGATGCGCGCGCTAATCTGACAGCACCAGCTCGGGCAGCTTGGCAAGACAGTTTGCATCTGTATCAAAGTCAGCAATTTCCTTTCATTGACTTGAATCCGAGGGCTAATTTGTCCGCAAAAGAGTTGGCAAATTACACTTATTCGACAGGCATCAATGCGGCATTGGTCAAGTCATCGGCGAGCGATTTTAGCGAAGCGAAAAATTTACCTCTTTTCACAGGTTTGAAAGTCAATACGAACAATCAGAGGTTTCAAAAAAAGAAATCAGCCGATTATATCATTGGCGAAAGCACCGATTTAGCTTCTGCTATTGATTTGTTGAGTGGCAATATCATCCAAGTTTGGTCTGATAGGAATGGTTTATTGGCTACAAGACATGCTGAAAGGCTGTTAGATATAGCTGCTGCGAACATTGTCGCCATCGAAATTGACAATGAAAAACGAACGCCTTCTTTGGAAATCATAAAAAAAGCCAAAGACAAAGGTTGTCGTTTCACATTTGCCAATTTGCTCCCGCCATCCAAAATAAGCCAATCGCTTTATGTGATAGAAGCTATTAACGCTGCAAAACTGAACTATAAGGATATTTACATTCCAAAATGGTAGGGCTCTATAAGATTTTTGCCTTCGCCTCAACAGAGCTAATGGTGCGGCTGTACTCGAAGTCTGCCAAATCAGACCAAAGGGCAATCCATTCTTGCAGCTTTACTTCAGACTCGGCTTCCATGACTTGGTAGCACGTTTCTAAGTTTTCAGTAATCCAACTGTTGATGTAGTAAACGCCTTCGGGCAACATTCGACCTTTTTCGTCGAACCGTTGATACAATTCACGCACTTTGTCGCTTTTGAATTTTTCGATAACCATAAATGTCATAATCGTCTATTTTAATTTAAATTCGACATAAAATTAATGAAAAACGCCGTTTTTATCTGCCTATTGCTCGTTTTTACCAACTTGAAAGCGCAAAATTTAGTGGAAGTGGTTTCGCAGGTCATTCGTTGGGACAGTTTAGAAGCTAAAACTGAAAATGGGCGCACACGCCGTTTGCTTTTGGAAGGGAACACCACGTTTCTGAAATATTTCAGAGTACATGCTACGACTATCGAAGCAGGTAAAGCACCGAATCCACCACACCCGAATAAGGATGCCGACGAACTATTCATTGTAAAAGAAGGCAAAATCAAGGTGACAATTGGCGAAAAATCAAAAGTGATTGAAAAAGGCGGTGTTGCCGTTGTGCTTTCCGAAGAGGTGCATGGCATCGAAAATGTGGGTGACACACCTGCTACTTACTACGTTTTTCGGTATCAATCCAAAAATTCGACAGATTTACTGAGGGGGGCTAATGCAGGCGGCTCACTGTTGCTCAATCAGTCCGACTGCCCTTTCAAAACACATGATAAGGGCAGTCGGCGCGATTATTATAACCGTGCTGTGACACAATGTTCCGTTTTTGAAATGCACACAACGGCTTTGAATGCGGGCTTGGAAAGTCATCAACCGCACACACATCCTGCGGAAGAAGCCCTCTTAATCACAAAAGGGACGGTGACGATGGTGATTGATTGCAAAATTTATCAGGCAGAAGCAGGGGATTTAGTGATTTTAGCATCCAATGTACCTCATGCTTTGATAAATACTACGGGCGCACAATGCGAATATTTTGCTTTTACATGGCGCAACTGACCCCCTCAGTAAATAAGCTCTTTACGCTGCTATTTTTTTCTTTTTCAAAATCAAAGCACTGAGCAACGAAACCACTAAACCAACAGGCACTATCTCAGCATAACTCATTAAAATGGTGAATAACGGGTTTTTATACATTTCAATAAACCCTTGCATGTCTTTGGTTTGCGTTGCCAATTGTTCGGGTGTTGCACCATTTTCTTTGGCTGTTCGGAGGGAATAGTCGGCATATCTGTCCATAAAATCGGGTATAAAAAATTTGTAATAGACGAGCCACGTCACCACATAGAGCGTCGAGGCTATCAACACAATACTCAGTCCCATTTTGAAGGCTTCGCCAAAACTGATTGTACCCTCTCTGAAATTGTTGCGATGGTTTCGAATCGCCACAAAAACCAAAGAAAAAACAACAAGCATCACAGAATAACCCAAGACCTCGTTGCCACCGAAATCGCTACTTTGATAGCACATACCGACGCTGATAACCGTAAAAGCAGACAAAACAAAACCCATAATCAAGCCATAAACCCAGACACTTTTTTTCATTGATGTTTGATTTTAAATGTTAAATAATGTCCCAAAAGTAGGGTGACATGTACTCTTTGTCGTCATACTTTTGGGTGATTTTGGGGTAAATGGTGTGTTTCATCCTAAAGTATGAATGTGTACTAAGCAATGATTTTCAATCGTTTAGCTTTTTCAACGGCTTGAGTACGGCGATTGACTTCCAATTTTTCGAAAATTTTGGATGAATGTGTTTTAATGGTATTGAGTGAAACAAATAGTTGCTGTGCAATCTCTTGATTGCTCATGCCTTGCGCCATCAGATTGAGAACTTCTAACTCGCGTTGGCTCAATCCCAATTTTTTGATTTCATCGGTATTGATGGCGAAAGAAGTAGATGCTTCAGTAAAAATTTCTTTCTCGACAACGATGGTTTTTACACGCGGATTCGTCAATTTTACAGCCAGCCACACGCCCAAAGCTGTGAATGTAAGGGCGATAACAAAACTGTAAATCTCTAAAGCATGGTTGAAGATGATGAATTTCAACTGAACCCATTTTAGAAAAAAAAGAAACAGTGCCAACGAAGCACCATACAGAAATACGGATTTATTTTTTGTCCAAAACGATGCGAACATTCTATTCTGTTTGTGATTTCAAAGTGATAAAATTAAGCCGTTTTTTTAAATTTTAAACGTAACCAATGGATAAAACAAGATTTGAAAAAGGTATCAACTGGGGCATCATCGGTGTGGGCGATGTGTGCGAAGTCAAGAGTGCGCCCGCCATGAATCTGATTGAAGGTTCAAAATTGGTCGCTGTTATGCGACGAAATGGCGACAAAGCTGCCGATTTTGCCCGTAGGCATGGTGTTCCAAAGTGGTACGACGATGCTGATGCGCTCCTCAACGACCCCTCAGTAAATGCCATCTACATCGCTACCCCACCCGATTCTCATGCTTTTTATGCGCTCAAAGCGGCTGCGGTTGGCAAACCTGTTTATGTCGAAAAACCGATGGCACGCACATATGCCGAGTGTCTATCCATGATTGAGGCTTGTGAAAAAGCACAAATCCCGCTTTTTACAGCCTACTATCGGCGCGAATTAGCGTTGTACAAGACTGTCAAACGCCTTATTACTGAGGGGGTCATCGGCGATGTGCGTTTTGTAGATATAAAATTGCACAAACCTTTACAAACCAATGGCGACAGTTGGCGCATACAACCCGACATAGCGGGCGGGGGCTTGTTCTACGATTTAGGCTCGCATCAACTCGATATTATGGATTTTTTATTTGGTGAAATCGAGTCGGCTCATGGTTTTGCAGCCAATCAAGCCCAAGTTTATCCTTCCGAAGACATCGTTTTAGGGAGTTTTCAGTTCAAAAATGGTATTTTGGGTCAAGGCTCATGGTGTTTCAATGCCCCCCTCAGTAGTGAGACCGATTTGACAACCATTTATGGAAGCAAAGGCGAATTATCCTTCACTTTTTTTAGTAATTTCCACGTTCAGCTAAAAATTGATGGAAAAAGAAAGAAAATTTGGACATTTGAAATGCCCAAACACATTCAACAGCCTTTAATTCAAACCATTGTTGATGATTTGCAAGGCAAAGGGACATGTGTCAGCACGGGCGTTTCTGGCGCACGGACGAATTGGGTAATGTCGCAATTGTGCAGATAATTTGATAACGGATTTTAAAACTTTCGACCATGAAAAATCTGTCCTTATGGCAAACCATTTTAGCAACTGGTCTCATTGCTGGCACATTGGACATATTGGCTGCTATTTTCTTATTAGCCAATGGTCAAGCTATTAGTATTTTAAAATATGTAGCAAGTGGTGCATTCGGAAAAGCAGCACTCGAAGGAGGGAATGGCATGGCATTGTGGGGTTTGTTGTTCCATTTCATTATTGCGATGAGCTGGGTAATATTGTATTTTTTAGCTTATCCACGTATTCCTTTTTTGAAAAAAAATATATTTATCAGTGCAGTCATTTATGGCATTGTCGTTTGGTCAGTTATGAATTTAGTGGTTTTACCCATTACGCATATCGGTTTACGACCTTTTAACTGGCTATCGGTCCTTAAAAACATGACAATTCTGTGCTTTTGTATTGGTTTACCAGCCGCTGCATTCGCTCAAAGATTCTATCAAAACAAATGACACCCCTCAGTAAAAACGGATTTTTTAACTAAACAATCAAGATAAAATGAAAAAAAACATTCTCTTTTTCCTTGCTTTAATCTTATCACAAAGCATTTTTGCTCAAAAACAATTCAAAGTTTTTCTTTTTACTAAGACAGCAGGTTGGCACCACGAATCCATACACGAGGGTGTCGCGGCATTCCGAAAACTGGCAGAACGCCACAATTTCGATGTAGATTGGCAAGAAAACACGCAGTTTGTCACTGAAAAAAACTTGGAAAAATACCAGTGCATTGTGTTTTTGAACACAACGGGTGATGTTTTGGACTCGACACAACAGAAAGCTGTCGAAAAATTCATTCAATCAGGCAAAGGTTTCGTGGGCATCCATTCAGCTTCTGATACAGAATACGGTTGGGAATGGTACACCAAAATGGTGGGTATGATGTTCAAAATTCACCCTGCCCAACAGACGGCTTATTTGAATGTGGTTGACAGCAATTTCCCAGGCATGGAGCGTTTTCCAAAGAAACTACTTTGGACGGATGAATGGTACGAGTTTGGTGAGTTGAAAGCCAAAGATTTGAAGTATTTGGTGACAGTAGATGAAAAATCATATGATCCCAAAGCCAAATGGGGAACGAATGAAGGCAAAGGCATGGGCAACGTCCACCCGATTTCGTGGTATCACGCTTACGACGGTGGTCGCGCTTTCTATACTGCTTTGGGTCATATTCCTGCAACTT
The DNA here is from genome assembly GCA_016787525.1 of Saprospiraceae bacterium. Classification (GTDB taxonomy): domain Bacteria; phylum Bacteroidota; class Bacteroidia; order Chitinophagales; family Saprospiraceae; genus JAAFJT01. Next base: position 64,761 of record JAEUUP010000143.1, read on the forward strand.
TTTCTGACCAAACTTTTCTCGACCATCTTTATGGTGGCGTGTATTGGGCGACAACGGGAAAAGGTCTTTAATTCTTTTCATTAAGCTTTACGCAAGTTCAATACTTGCGTAAAGCTTTTTTTTCATTGAAAATCAATGAGTTAAAACCTTTTGTGATTACCAACTTTAAACTCTATTTCTATGAAAAACAAACTTCTGTTCTTGCTCACATTTATTTTTCAAATTGTTTTAGCTCAAAACCCAACTGAAAAATACTCAATTGACTCTGCTTCAATTGAACAAATGGGCATTCCAAAAGGTGAAATTTTTAAATTCACTTTCGACAATTCTAAAATTTTTCCTGGCACTTGGCGTGAAATCACCGTTTATGTCCCCCCTCAGTATCGAGGGGATAAACCTGCTTGCGTATATGTCAATCAAGATGGTGTACAGTGGAAAGCACCTACTGTTTTTGACAATTTGATTCATCGAAAAGAAATGCCGATTACAATTGGCGTTTTCATTACACCTGGTCGAGTCCGCGCAAGTGATACGGCAACAGCATTGGACAGGTTCAACCGCAGTTTCGAGTACGATGGTTTAGGAGACAACTATGTGCGTTTTTTATTAGAAGAAGTGCTGCCTGAAGTTGAGAAAAAGAAAACAAGTGATGGACGACCCATCATTCTATCTAAAAATGGGAACGATAGAGCTATTGGAGGGTCAAGTAGTGGTGCAGTGTGCGCATTCACTGCAGCGTGGGAACGTCCTGAAGCGTTTTCGCGGGTGTTTTCAGCGATTGGTACTTATGTCAGCTTGCGTGGTGCAGACCGCTACCCGTCTTTGATCCGCAAATATGAGCCAAAACCGATTCGTATTTTTCTTCAGGATGGCTCAAATGACCTCAATATTTATGCAGGCGATTGGTGGAAAGCCAACGAAACGATGGAACGTGCTTTGCAATTTGCCGGTTATGAGGTCAACCATGTCTGGGGCGAAGGCGCACACAACGGACAACATGGTACAGCTGTTTTTCCCACCGCGATGCGTTGGCTTTGGAAAGATTATCCAAAACCTGTGGGCAAGGGTACAACTAAAAACCCGTTTTTGAACGATATTCTAATAGAAGGTTCAGAATGGGAGTTGGTCGGCGAAGGCTATACTTTTACTGAGGGGGTGGTTGCAAATGCGCAAGGAGAAGTTTTTTTTCAAGATATTCTCAATTCAAAAACATATAAAGTTGGTTTGGACGGTAAAGTTGAAGTAGCGATTGCGGATGCCAAATGCGCAAGCGGTACCAGTTTCACTGAAAATGGTCAAATGGTAACAATTACAAGTGGTTGGGGCTGTCCAACGCGACAAGTGATTGGTTACGATAAGCAACTGAAACCCACCGTTTTGGCGGATAGTTTGGGCGGAAATGATATTTTGGTAGCTAAAAATGGCAATATTTACCTAACACAACCCGACGGCAGAGAGAAGCCAAGTAAGATATACCTCCTCAAACCCAATGGAGAAAGGGCTGTGGTGGATGAAGGTATCCGATTCGCCAATGGCTTGTGCCTTTCGCCAGACCAAACACAATTGTATGTTACTGAATCCACATCTCATTGGGTGTGGGTTTTTCAGATTCAAAGTGATGGAAAACTGACTGCCAAACAGCGTTTTGGCTGGTTGCATGTGCGCGACACCGATGAAAATGCTTGGTCGGATGGTATAAAATGTGACAGAAATGGACGAGTTTATGTGACAACGCAAACAGGTATTCAAGTGCTTGACCAATTGGGGCGTGTCAATGCAATCATTCCAGTACCGAAAACCAAAGGGCAAGTCTCGAATATCTGCTTTGGCGGAAAGGATTTTGACACTATATATATAACGTGTGTTGATAAGGTTTTTAAAAGAAAAGTCAAGGTAAAAGGTGCCAATGCATTCGATAGCCCGACGAAACCGAATACGCCACGATTGTAGTTTTTTAGGCAAGAACAGCTCGAAATCGTAAATCCAAATTTTGATACAGACATAGAGTTTAGCATTTTCAGTATCAGTATCAAATTTGACCCCCTCAGTATTTTTTCTTTTCATCCAATAAATTCATAAGAAAATGACAACACGCCGCGATTTTTTGAAAAAAATGACTGCTTCCACAGTGGTTTTGCCACTGATAAGCGATATTAATGATACAGTAATACCCTTAGCCGATGGCAAGCAATTACGAATTGCGTTTTGTGGTTTGGGTAGCTATGCTCGACGTTGTGCAGATGCTATTAAAGATTGTAAAAATGTAAAGTTAGTCGGTGCTATTTCAGGAACACCTAATAAATTGGAAGAATGGCAAACCAAATACGGCGTTGCGAAAGAAAATTGCTATTCCTACGAAACCATGGATGGCATAAAAAATAATCCAAATATTGATGCTGTCTATATCACAACACCTAACGCACTGCATCATCCTCAGACCCTACGCATTGCCAAAGCAGGAAAACACATCATTTGTGAAAAACCTATGGCTATCAATGCCAAAGAAGCCGAAGAAATGATTGCCGCTTGCAAAGCTGCCAATGTCAAGTTATTGATAGGCTATCGGATGCACTTTGAACCTAAAACCCTGGAAATCATCCGCATGAGAAAGGAAGGAGAATTAGGCAAAATCTTGTTTTTCCAAGGTTTGTGCGGTTTCCGCATTGGCGACCCGACCCAATGGCGACTCAATAAGGACTTGGCAGGCGGCGGCTCAATGATGGATATTGGCATTTATGCTATCAATGGCGCTCGTTATATGATTGGTGAAGACCCAATTTGGGTGACAGCACAGGAAACCAAAACCGATACTGTCAAATTCAAAGCAGGTGTGGACGAAACCATTACATTCCAATTGGGTTTTCCAAACGGTGCCGTAGCCTCTTGTCTTTCGACTTATGCTATGAATGGGCTGGACAAATTCTATTTGAATGGAGAAAAAGGCTTCGCCGAAATGCAACCATCAACAGGTTATGGCCCTATAAAAGGTCGGACACACAAAGGCGAATTGACACATCCACATGTCACACATCAAACCGTTCAGTTAGATGAAATGGCTGCTATCCTTTTCGAAAACAAACAACCTATTGTACCAGTAGATGGTGAAGAGGGTTTGAAAGATATGAAAATCATTGATGCTATTTTTAAATCGGTTGCAAAAAATGGTGAAAAAGTTTCCATAAAATACTGATAATCAAAATATTACCCCCTCAGTATCTTTGCTATTATTTAACGTTTATACTGAGGGGGTGCTTAATCGTTTCGTTATTTACGCTTAAAAACTACCGAAGTATTGTCAATAAGTATGCGGAACAAATAAATTGCAATTACTCACTGTTTCTCGCTTCGCTCGAAATACGTGCTTTGTAAGGACTTTTTAGGAGTTTCTGTACTTTTTTAATGAAAATCTATGATTTTCATTAAAAAAGTACAGAAACTCCAATAGAGTTAATTCTTGTACGCTTTTTTTTGCTTGTCCAAAGGACTCCTTCGGAGCAAAAAAACAGTGAGTAATTGCAATTTATTTGTTCTCCATACTTATCACCTAATAAAAAAGAAAAAGATGAATTTCGACTTAGACAAATCAATAGAAATATTAGAAAAAACACCGAAAATTCTCAAAAACTTGCTTGAAAACCTATCTGATGAGTGGATATATGCTGATGAAGGCGAAGGCACTTGGAGCGCATTTGATGTGATCGGGCATCTGATTCATGGCGAAATGACTGATTGGTTGCCACGTTTGGATTTGATTTTATCGGAAAAAGAAGATAAAACCTTTGAGCCATTCGACCGTTTTGCCCAATTTGAATTGAGTCGTGGGAAAACATTGTCGAATTTGTTGAAAGAATTTAAAAAATTGAGAAAAAAGAATTTGAAACGCCTTAGTAGCAAAAATTTGACATATTCAGATTTCCAAAAAACAGGCTATCATCCAGCGTTAGGAGAAGTCACTGTGGCGCAACTTTTATCCACTTGGACAGTTCACGATCTCAACCATATCGCTCAAATAGCCCGTGTGATGGCAAAACAATACAAAACTGAAGTCGGTCCATGGGTTCAATATTTAGGTATCTTGAATTAAATACTGATGTTACGCAGGGTACAGTTTATGCACTGTTTTTTGCTGCGCAAAAAAAGCGTACAATAAAAAGAATCTATCAGACCGAAGTTCATTTTTCAATCGCTTGCGATTGAAAAATGAACTTCGGTCTAAAAAAAATCATTTCTTAGCACGTCTTTTTTGCGTAGCAAAAAATAGTCTGTAATGGTATCGTGCGTAATATCAGTTAAATATTATTTTTATTCATCAATTTTAAAACCTTAGCAATCATGCTTACAACACGCCGTTCCTTTCTAAAAGTTGCTAGCCTTAGTTCTGTTGGCATTGGATTCATCAACCCTTTTGATTTTGCTTTTTCACCCACCAAAAGCCTACCACGCATGTCGCCTGAGTCACAGGGCGTACTGTCATCTGGTATTCGTAATTTTTTGAAAGCGACACAAGAATCTGGTTTAGAATGGCATAGTTTCATGCTGTTGCGGCATGGCAATGTGGTTGCCGAAGCTTGGTGGAAGCCATTCGATGCCTCGTATAAGCATACTTTATATTCACTTTCTAAGAGTTTTACAAGTTCGGCTATTGGTTTTTTAGTTACTGAAGGTAAAATAACAGTTAACGACCCAGTTTTGACATTTTTCCCCGACGATGTACCCGCCTCGCCTAGTGACAATTTGAAAAAAATGACCGTCAAGCACCTATTGACTATGAACACAGGACACGACAAAGAGGTGAATCTGCGCGAAGCCAAAGACACTTGGGTGAAAGCATTTTTGGCACACGATGTACCACACGAACCCAGCACACATTTCCTATATAACACACCTGCCACCTACATGTTGGGTGCAATTGTCCATAAAATCACAGGTCAAACATTAGAAGATTACCTCAAACCACGCCTTTTCGACCCCCTCAGTATAGAAGGCTATGATTGGGAAAAATCGCCGCAAGGACTAAATGTTGCAGGGTGGGGTTTACGAGTCAAAACAGAAGATTTAGCAAAATTCGGACAATTGTATCTGCAAAAAGGCAAGTGGAATGGCAAACAAATCCTGCCCGAAGCATGGATTGCAGAAGCTACTAGTAAACAAACAACATCGCAAGCTGGCGACAACGACTGGTCTCAAGGTTATGGCTATCAATTTTGGCGGTGCAAACCAGGTTTTTATCGCGGCGATGGGGCTTTCGGTCAGTTTTGTATGGTCATGCCAGAACAAGAAGCCGTATTGATAATGACTTGTGAGAGTTTCAACCTACAAAAAACAATGAATGTCGCCTATGAAACCTTGCTGCCGGCCATGAAAAATACGCCTCAAACAGCCTACCCCTCAGTATATGCGGCTTTGAAAGCAGAAATTGCAGCTTTATCGCTGTCAACGCCAAAAGGCAAAACGAATTCACCTCTGATGTCAAAATACAGCGATAAGGTTTTTAAACTGGAAAAGAACGAATTGGGTATCCAACGCATTGGCTTGGGCTTGTTTGCTGATGCAGGTGTTTTACGTGTAGATTACGATGGCACTGGTTTCAAAAAGATTGGTTTTGGGTGGGAGCAATGGAAGGTCAATAAAAACAATATAAAAAACCCTTTCGCAATCCCATTTCGCACACATATTGACTCAAAAATAGCCGCCACAGCAACATGGATGGATGACAAAACCTTACAGATAAATCTAAAATTTGTAGAAACCGTCCATGGTGATAGATTGACTGTTACCTTTGAGGACGATAAAATAACCCTTGCCTTTATGAACAGTGTTTCAGAAAACAATAAAAATGCACCTGAAAAAAGAGAATCATTAAAAGGTACTTTGACACATAACTAAATTTCCAATTTCTAAAATCTCTAAATTCTATTCATTTTTTATGTCTTATCTAGCTAATCCGACACGTTACGACTCAATGGAATACCGCCGTTGTGGACGTAGTGGTCTCAAATTGCCTGCTATTTCGCTGGGGTTGTGGCACAATTTCGGTGGTGTTGATGTATTTGAAAACTATCGCGACATACTCTGCACTGCGTTTGATAAAGGTGTAACCCATTTTGACTTAGCCAATAATTATGGTCCACCGCCAGGTTCTGCGGAAGAGAATTTCGGTATCGTCTTGAAAAAAGACCTTCTACCCTATCGCGATGAACTCATTATTTCGTCCAAAGCTGGCTATCTGATGTGGCCAGGTCCTTATGGTGAATGGAGTTCGCGCAAATATCTGATTGCCAGCTGTGATCAGAGCCTCAAACGCATGGGCTTGGATTATGTAGATATTTTCTACTCACATCGTCCCGACCCCAACACACCATTGGAAGAAACGATGGGCGCATTGGACAGTATCGTACGACAAGGGAAAGCACTTTATGTTGGTATTTCGAGCTATTCAGCAGAAGACACGGCAAAAGCCATAAATATTTTACAACAATTAGGTACACCATGTTTGATTCATCAACCCAAATATTCTATGTTCGACCGTTGGGTCGAAGGCGGTTTGATGGATGTTTTAGGTGATGAAGGCGTGGGATGCATACCTTTTTCGCCTTTGGCGCAAGGATTACTGACCAATAAATATCTCAACGGTATTCCAACAGGCTCGCGGGCAGCATTGGCGCATGGTGCATTACCTGCCGAAAGAATCACACCTGAATTAGTAGAGAAGCTGAAAAAACTGAACGAAATTGCTACTGAACGAAATCAGTCATTGGCACAAATGGCTTTAGCATGGCTGCTTAAAGACCCACGAGTTACATCGGTTTTAATTGGGGCAAGTCGCACAAGTCAACTATTAGACTCATTAGACTGTCTAAAAAACATCATTTTTTCAGATGAAGAACTGGCAAAGATTGAGAATATTTTGAATTTAGATAATGAAAGTTGAATCATACCTAAAACAAGTGGTTTCTCCTTTGAAGCAATACCGCGATCTCGTCTATTTTTAAACGCTGTCGCCTTTCTTTACCCTTTTTTAGTGTATTGTTGCCTTCATGACCTGTATCTTCAAACTCTATACTGCGCCCCCAATATTTCTTGGGGGCGTTTTTCATAAACATCCTCTCGCAATAGACTTGTTATAGCATGGCAATCATTCCTCGTCAAACCTAATTTTTTGAAAATTTGCGCATTTGAGAGATTTAAACTCAATGAGCCTTTTTTTTAACAAATACTGTCTCAGATATAGAATGTCTTCTCTTTAATCCAAACGTTTAGCTGGATGTTTACGACCCATGTGGCAACTTGTGCAATTGATGGACGACTTTTCGTCCAAACCTTTCATAGTTTGCAGCATTTCTTTATTGATCTTATTAGTCATCGCTGCCATATCACGTGCCAATTGTTTGTCAGGTTTGGCTTCATCTGACCATTTATTGACATTGTGGCAGTGGTTGCAACCTACTCCCAGAGCCTTACTCCAACCTTCATCCATCAAACGTACCATACGTTCGGCACTGATATTTTTGAACAGTTTGATATTGTTAAAAACAGAATCTGCGCGCATATTTTCTTTGCCTTTGATTTCAGCCAGCACTTCTTCGACCATACGTTGGCGTTCTTTTCTCAAACTATCTTGATTGACAGGAGCAGGTCGTGGGCGGTTGGGTGCTGGATTAGGCGTTGGAGCAGGTGTCTGCCAAGCTAAAAGAATGGCAAAAAGTGGAACAAAAAAGACTAGTAGCTTTTTCATAAAGGATGGTTTTTAGATGAAAAAATGAAATTAATTTTTAATTCCGAAAGATATATATTTTTAGATGGAGTACAATAGCGTGATGTGTAAAGTTTTGAAAATTAACATATTTTCAAAATAATATTTCTGCTTTCACCTCATTATTGATGCAATGATTGATTTTGAGAGACCGTTAAGTAATCAAAAATAAGTTTTCGCGTGTTTGATACTCACTGTTTTGCGCTACGCGCAAAAGACGTACGTTGAAAGTTTTTCTCTTGGAGCGAGTGATTTTTTGATTAAAATTTTGGCTTTGCCAAAATTTTAATCAAAAAATCACTCGCTCCTCAAAGTCCTTTTCGCTGCCAAAGGCGGCGTTTGGAATGCACGAAAACTTATTTTTGACTACTCAATTGAGCGGTTTTTGTATAAGCAAAATAATTTCTTACAACACATTATTCAAATTAGCAATTATTGGCTATTTTTGTGTGTTGAAACAACTATCGTTTCTTATACATCCACTGAACATAACCACAATGCCTAAAGATTGGCATAAACTTCTGTCAATAGCTAAAGTATAAAAAATTGACACCTAAGATTTTAGTGCGATTTTATTAAGCTCCTACCATTTGGAACTCGGTTTTTTCTTTACTCTTACTACCCCTTAGTTACAAACAAAAAACATAATATTTTTAACTATTATTGAAAACACATTCAAAATGAACAAAAAGAGAATCGAGCTAATTTTTTTATCATTTTTGTCAAGCCTGTTCCTATTTTCAGCCATGGGGTGTAAAGAAAAAGTGGAAGCCAAAATTCATTTCCGTGTAAAATTCGATGGTTTGCAAGAGCGACTCAATAGCAAAGGTTTTCCGACAGGTGTAGGGTCTGGCAATGCGGCACAAACACCACTTATGAATCAAATTGGTGTTCAAAAACTGGAATTGACGACCAATAATACGACCGAACAGGGAAAAGGCTTGATACTATTCTCGACTCCCGAAACATCGGCAGGTGGCGAAAACGCAATTGATTTTTCGCAAGTCAAAATGGCAAAAGAAGGAGAAATATTTTTGTCCGTACCAATTAAGTTTGTCTCCATTGGTCGCTACGAATTTACCCGTGTGTCGGTGGCTTATCAAAATCTTGACGTTCTGTTCAATATGTATAATGTGCCTTTTGCGGGTAATTTTATTGATCAAAGAGGCACTTTAGCGTCGTTTTTGGGTTACAACAATTACATTACACCTTATAAAGTTTGGAATAAATTGGACAATATCACAGGCAATCGCAAACAAGGGTATTGGTGCTATGAGACAAAGATGGTGTCAGCTTATGCATCAAATGACAAGATGTTTAGCGGGTTTTCTCCCGAAGGTTCGACTACTGTGGTCAATATGATGTCTTCGACTATACCCAATGCTTTAGGGTCTGGCATCATCACAGGAAAGTTTGATACCCCCCTCAGTATTACAGGCACTGAAACGGAGGACATTTATATCACGCTGTCGTTCAGTGTCAATCGGTCTTTTGAATGGGAAGAATCCATCGAGCGCAATGGTAAATGGGATTACAATGTGCAACCTAATACAGGTCAACCTGTTGTAGAAAAAGTGATTGATGTAGGCTTACGCGGCTTGAAAATCACCTATGATGTTAAGTAGTTGGCTGTTTATTCGTTACTCGCTAGGTAGTTACCAAAACCAACAGCGAGTAACGAATAAACAATAACGTGTAGCAGCTACTTCAAAGAAGAAATATATTTCAGCAATTTGGTGGCATCAGCATCTTTCAATTTGTTACCGATATCGTTATCTTTACAAAACTGTACTACCATTTTTTCGTGTGACTTAGGGATTAAACTAGTAAGTTTAGATTTTTTCAGTGTTATCTCTTCAAAAGTGGCATATTTTTCAGTTTTTAGATAATATTTAGTCACTTCCTCAAACCAATCGTAGGCATTGCCGACTGTCACGATACCTTTGTCTTCCAAATTCGCTTTTCTGAAAATCTTTTTAACATCTTTGACCAATGTAAAACGAGGGTCTTCAAAAAGAACAATAGAAAAATGATTCCTATCAGTGGCATCGGGTAATTTTACTTTTTTTATGGTGTGTTTAGTGCCGTCTTTTCCTGTTAATTCGAGCGCGAATAGTTCTTTGTTGTATAAAATGCGTTCCTCGCCTGTGTTCAACTTCAACCAAATAGTATTGTTGACCACCTCGAATTTGTATTTCAATTTGTCACGAACAGCCGACGAATCACTAAGTGTCAACTGACCTTCCAGCCAATCTTCAAAAAGAAAGGGCGAGCCTTTCACACCCTCGTAGCGATTGTCGAAGCCTGTTGCTTGGCGCGAATTGGAAGCGTTCAAAGCGCGTTTCATTTCATCAGATTTAGTGAAACTATTCATCGTCGCATTGTCGGCACCTTGTATGATAGCTTGAGCTAGAATTGGACTGACAAAAGCAACAAAAACCGCTAGAAAAATAAACTTTTTCATGTTAAAATATTGTTTTTGATATAGATGAATGAACGATTTAGCTTTACAAAGATAAATTTTTTTCGACTAAAAAAGTATTAATTTTGGCATCAATCTCAAGTCATACTGAGGGGGTAGTTTATGCGTAAAATCATCCATATTGACATGGACGCTTTTTTTGCAAGCGTCGAACAAAGGGACAATCCAGCATTACGTGGCAAACCTATTGCCGTGGGCGGCTCTGGTCGGCGCGGGGTGGTAGCAGCTGCCAGCTACGAAGCTCGAAAATATGGTGTCCATTCGGCGATGCCTGGCGCGGTGGCGGCGCGGCTTTGCCCACATCTGATATTTGTCAAAGGTAACTACGAACGCTACCAAGAAGTGAGTCGTCAAATTCGCGATATTTTTGAAGAATATACAGATTTAGTTGAACCCCTCAGTCTCGACGAAGCTTATTTGGATGTGACAGAAAACAAAAAAGGGATGACTTCCGCCACGATTATTGCGCAAGAAATTCGTCAAAAAATATTTGAAACAACGGGTTTGACAGCTTCGGCAGGCGTTAGTTTTACAAAGTTTTTAGCAAAAACGGCTTCCGATTTCAATAAACCCAATGGATTGACACTCATCACGCCCGAACAAGCTATTCCTTTTTTGGAAAAATTGCCCATCGAAAAATTCCATGGTGTCGGTAAGGTAACGGCTGAAAAAATGAAAAAAATGGGCATCAAAAATGGCGCAGACTTGAAAAAACTAACCGAAATCGAGCTGATTCGCCGTTTTGGGAAAGTAGGACGGCACTATTATCGCGTCTGCCGTGGCGAAGATCAAAGCCCTGTCAATCCAAATCGCATACGCAAAAGTATTGGGGCAGAGGAAACATTCAAAAATGATATTGATGATATTGAAATGATGAAATCGGAATTAATGCCTATCATTGAACGCATTTATAAATATATGAGCAAAAAAGAAAGTTATGGACGTACTTTGACTCTGAAAGCAAAAACAGCTGATTTTCAGACCTTGACACGTTCTAAAACTTATTTGCATGAAATCAAAGAAAAAGACGATATACTGAGGGGGGTATTTGAATTATTAGAAGCCAATGCTAAGGATTTTGGAAAGGTGCGTTTGTTAGGTGTTGCCATCTCTAACCTAACCCGCGAACAAATTTTAGAGGGCATTCAACTAGAATTAAATTTTTCGCTTTAATCATTTGATAATCAATAACTTATTAAGTTTCATGAAAAATATTTTCAGAAATAATTAAAAAAAGATTTGGAGATGAGAAAACTCGCTATATCTTTGCACCGCAATTCGCCGCAGGGCGATAAAGTTGTTGGAAAGATCTTGTAGCTCAGCCGGTAGAGCATTTGACTTTTAATCAAAGGGTCTCGGGTTCGAATCCCGACAAGATCACAAAAAATAAATAAAAAGCATTGTAAATCGTTGATTTACAATGCTTTTCTCTTTTTATATTGTTTTCAATAACTATTTTCTATTATTTTGTTCTGACTGCTTTAGCTTCAAACATATTCATTAATTGCCCTTTTAAGTTATCTGCATCTACTTTTTCCAAATTGACGTTCAAATCATATCCTTGAGCTGAAAAATAAAGCACAATTTTATTCTCCTCTTCTTCTATGTTAGAAATTGGAATAGGTTCTTTTTCTGTATCGGTTGCGTCCAATAATTTACCTGTTAATTTACCACTTTCGCGACTTAAATGAGCAATGAGTTTGACATCACCTTGAGGTGTACCAATGAACGAAAGTTCCCATTTACCAGCATAAAAATCAGGTGTGGCAGTAGCAACAGGTGCGGGTGTGATTGCTGTTTGAGCAAAACTATTTGTAATCACCGAAAAGGTGATAATCATTCCAATGATGATTTTTTTCATTTTAAACATTTTTTATTAAGAAAATTAATTAAGAATAATGTTTTAGATAGAAGTATAAAATAAGATAACTCTTGTCTTTCTTACTGAGGGGGTATCAAGATACATTTTCATGGATGGCATAAATGTTTCCCACACCTATGTATCCATTTTTTAACTCATAAACAGCTAAAAGGCGTTTATATTCATCGCCCTCGAATTCGTCAATATCTGTCCAATTAGTAGGCAGTTCATCTGAAAAAAGGACAAATGCGGGTATTTTCTCTTTTTTTTCTTCAATATTGGTGTGTTTAAAGCCCCAATATCCCTCTTCTGCGCCCCAACCTTCTTTTAACAATACGCCTCTAACGATACCTTCGTGCCAATCACCTTTGATATGCTCAACAATATGATGATTAGGGGCATTGGGTGCAAGTGTTCCATAAACAATAAGAACATTGTACGGCTCATAAGCCTCTATGAGCGTCCTTTCAAGTTCGTTTAAGTTCGCAAGTTGAAAACTGCCTGAGCTAATGTCTGATATATTGTTTTTAAAGTTTAAACCTTCGAGTATTTTATCTATATCCATAAGTAATATTTATTTTCAGAAATAGGTTTCAGATGTGATAAAGTTACTCAAACCTGAAACCTATTTTCTGAAGTCTCGAAATTTTACTCCTTTTTACCTTCAAAATTCATCCCCATCGCTTCCATTTTTATACCTACAACCTTACCACCTTCTCTGACAAAATTAAGAATAGCTTTTCCATCGGCATCATATTTATCGGGCGTATCCGTCGGATTAACTGGTCCACCTTGCCCGTTTGCATTCATAATAACCTTATCATTTTCAATCTTCACTTCAATGTAATCAAACGGTAAACCTGTCATTTTATATTTACCTACATAATCTTGAATATTGGCTTTTGGCGTTTCAGCAGAGGTATTAGCAACAGGTTGTGCGGATTCAGCTTGTTTAAATTCAATGCCTGTTACAACCATCAGCGAACGCCCATCTGCTTTTGGATTGACGAAAACCAAATACAAATCATTGACCCCCTCAGTTGGCGCGATGGTCGCACGAGCAGGCTTGCCACCAAAACCACCTGCATCGGAAGGCTCAAGAAAGGCGGTTTCACCAATCAATTTCCCTGTCGGCGAACCCAAACGCACTTCAATTTTACCCCCTGCGGCATTCATTTGTGAAACAGGAATCGCCACGGTGAAATCAATATAGGCAATTGAAGTCAAATCTGCTTTAAATAAAGCCATATATGAACCCGATTTTGACGGAATACCAAAGGCATTGCCGCCAAAAGTCATTTTATTAATATCTTCATATTTATCAAAACCATGCGGGTGTACTTTGGCATTGCGTAGGGTATAGGTTTGTTCAGAAGTCAGGGAAGGTAAGCCATTTGCGCCTTGGTCTTCATAAGCGGCTCTTAAAATATACGTGCCAAAGCCTTTATCTTTAGCATTTGTTTTAGTAGCATAATTCCCTTTTACAGGCAATGACTTTTCCTGTGTATTAGCGAGACTTAAAATATAACGTGTCATTTCCGCAGCATCGTCCGTTGAAAGTTGCGGATGCCCTGCCATCGGCACTTCACCCCATACACCACTACCGCCACCAATGATTTTTTTAGTCAAAGTCTCCAAAGCAGTTTTGCTGCCCTTGTATTTTTTTGACACATCAAGGTAAGATGGGCCAATGGATTTGGTATCTTTTTTATGGCAAGCAGCACAATCATTGGCATTTATGAGCTTTAAACCTTTGATTTGTGCATCGGCTGAACGATGCCCTTGTGCGATTTCAATTTTATCAAAACCTTCGGGCAAATAGTCAATTTTTACCGCTACTTGCTCGGGTTTGATGCGTCCGTCTGCCAAACTACCGTCTTCTTTATCCTGTACTTTTACTTCGTAATCAAAAGTTTTATTAGGGAAAAAGAAAGTTTTATTGCTTTTCGGCATATCAAAACTCAAAATAGGCGGCTCGTTACCTGCCGAAATTTCCATAGATTGTGTATTGATACCGCCTTTCCCATCATTCACCGTTAAAGTGGCTTGGTAGATGCCTGCTTTACTTAATAGCACATTCGCATCGGCTTGTTTGATTATTTTTTTGAATTTTTTATCTTTTGAAACAATCGTCCATTCGTATTTTAAGGCGTCGCCATCCGCATCTTTTGTCCCTTTTGAGGTCAATTTTAGGTTGAAAGGAATTGCCCCACCCAATTGATTAGCCGACATTTCAATCTGGGGTTTGCGATTACCGCCGTTGTATTCAATGCGGATTAAACGGGCATCGTCATTCGCTGTAAACCATCCTGAGCCGTATTCAAGCATGTATAAATCGCCATTCGCGGCAAATTCCATATCCATCGGATTGCTGAATTTATAGCTCGGCATAAAACGCTCCATAGATTGTAGATTGCCTTCTTTATCCATCGTGACCGCCATAATCCAACCCCGCATCCATTCATAGGCTAAGAATTTGCCATCATAATATTTTGGAAAAGCCCGTTCTGCATTTTTAAAATCTTCGCTGTAAAAAACAGGCCCTGCCATCGCATTGCGTCCACCGCTACCGACCAATGGAAACTCCGGCGATTCCGCATAAGGATACCAAATAAAGGCTTTTTGTGCGGGTGGCAATTCTATTAAACCTGTATTGCTCGGCGAGGTATTTATAGGTTTTTCAGCATTCCATTTTTCCAATGATTTTTTATTGGCAAAATCATATTTAAAATAGGCTTTGTTATCGCCTACAAAATGAGGCCAGCCGAAATTACCTGCTTTGCGGGCTTGACCGACTTCATCGTGACCCGCAGGCCCTCTATCATCAGCAGGTTTTTGACCATCAGGCCCTACTTCGCCCCAATAGACATAGCCTGTATGCTGGTCAACCGATATGCGATAAGGATTGCGATGACCCATTGTATAAATCTCTGGACGGGTTTTAGCCGTACCAACAGGGAATAAATTACCCTCTGGAATGGAATACCCCCCCTCAGTATTGGGCTTAATTCTGATGATTTTACCCCTTAAATCGTTGGTATTGGCGGATGATTTTTGCGCATCCCAAGCCTCTCTGCCCGGTCTTTCATCGCTGGGGCTATACCCATTTGAGCCATGCGGATTGGTATTATCGCCCGTAGAAAGGTATAAGTTACCGTTTTTATCCCAAGCAATAGAGCCGCCTGTGTGACAACATTCTTCCCTTTGTGTTTCTACTCTCAACATCTCTTTTTCAGTACTCAAATCCAATTCATCGCCCTTCATTGTGAATCTTGACAACTGATTGTAAGAACCTTTCGTTGAAGAATAGTACATATAAATCCATTGATTTTGAGCAAAATTGGGGTCTTTATTCAAGCCCATAAGCCCATCTTCGGCTTCCGATTCCTTACCCTCTTTGCTCACATATTTATGGCTCACGGGAATTTTAGCAATCGTTTTTACCTCTTTTGTTTTGACATTATAAAGTCTAACATCTCCATGTCTTTGAATGAAAAGAATGCGATTGGGGTCTAATAAAGTCAATTCAATCGGTTCGTCCAATTTTTCCAATAAAACGACTTTTGTAAAACGGTTTTCCTCTGGGCGAGTCTTTGAGTAATCCAATGGTTTCGGGGCTTCACCACCGGCAGCATATTTGATGCCCGCCCATAGATGATTTAAAAACAAAGGCTCTGAAAATGACTCATTTGTATGACCCATCGCTGTATAAAACGAACGTCCACCGTTGAATTCTTGATACCAACTCATCGGGTGATTTGCGCCATTTTTACCGCCTTGATAGCTTTTTTCATCAATTTTTAAAACAACATTGATTTGCGGAGAAATATTTTTAAAACTATAAAATTCATCAGTTCTATCAAATTCGTCGGGCATCCCTTGCGTCAAAAAGTGATTTTTTTGACTAACCATGAATTTACCTTTTTGAACATTATTAGGATTGGGGTGGTCTAAAAAATAAGCACCCGCCAACTGACCATACCAAGGCCAGTCATATTCCGTATCGGTCGCTGCATGGATGCCCACATAACCGCCACCCGCTTGGATATAGCGTTCAAAAACAGCTTGTTGGTCATTGTTCAAAATGTCGCCAGTGGTATTCAGAAACACAACGGCGCTGTATTTTTTAATTTCATTTTCATTAAAAATACTGGCATCTTCGGTAAAATTGACTGTAAAGCCTTTTTCTTTTGCCATTTTAGCCAAAGCCTCTTTGCCTGCGCCGATAGATTCGTGGCGAAAAGCAGCCGTTTTACTGAAAACGAGGAGGTTGATTTTGCTCGTTTGCGCAAATGACATTTGACTCAAAAAGAGTAATAATAAAAAACACCCCCTCAGTATAGAAGGCGTTTTTACTTGACATATGGAGGTGTTATTTATGTTTTTCATTGATAATTATTTTGAAAATATCTCAAGATGATGTCTATTAAATGCTATTGGAAACCAAACTTTTTCAACCCTTCGTAACTGATTTTAATGGCTTCAAGTGGTTTTAATCCATCAAAAGTGGCATCTTGCTCGACGATATAGTATTTCATACCCGATTCCTTTCTTTTAGCCAAAATTTTTGCAAAATTTATTGTACCGTTGCCAACAGGTGCAAACCGACCTTGTGCGTCCATATCCTTGACGTGCCAAATTTTGAAACGACCTGGATATTTTTCAAAATACGCTATTGGGTCAGCTCCTGCTTTTGTTACCCAATACAAATCCATTTGAAAATTGACTAATTTAGGGTCACATTTTGCCATAAAATATTCAATAGGCACAATGCCGTTGGCATCTTTTTTAAATTCAAAATCATGATTGTGGTAAAGGAGTTTCAACCCCGCCGCATCACACTTTTTACCAACTGTATTTAAAAAATTCACTACAAAATCTAAATCCGGGTCCATGCCCAAAGTTTTTGTGGCGGCATCATATTTAAAATGTCCCATTGGCGGCACAGGAATAACAAGATATTTAAAACCTGCTGCTTTGACATCGGCAATCGTATTGTCAATATTGTCGTAAGTAGCACCGCCTTGGTGTGTACTGAGGGGGTTAAGTCCCAACGACTGCAAATAGGTTTTGAACTCCACAGGTGTCATGCCATAGAATTTTCTATTGCTGTAATCCGTGGCTTCGATGTTTTTGTAGCCAATGTCTGCCACCGTTTTAAGTACCCCTTTTGGGTCTTTTTTCATATCATCACGCACGGTGTAAAGCGTCATGCCACTGCTCAATTTGCTACTACAAGCTGATAAAAATAAGAGGGCAATGAACAAAAACAGGAGGTTTGAATTTTTTTTCATAATAGGTATTTTAATTTAAATTTTTACTTTTTAATACCCCAGTTTAGGGCGTTTTCAATCAATTTTACGACATTTTCATTCTTCCATGCACGGCTATCATGCCCGATGGACGTATAGAAAGTTTTACCTTTTTCGATAGTATTGTACCATGCGACGGGGTGGTCTTTGCCCATACCGAAGTTTTTGTCCTTCATCCAAAGCATATTACCATCGGGGCTGATTTCATCGCCATTGATGTTATAGATGATTTTAAAACCTTTGTTTTTAGGATTTTCAAAGAAAACATACCATTCATCGGTGTGCTTATACTGAGGGGGTAGCTGGCTGCCGAGAATGGTATCTGATACTGTTTGAAGCGTCACAGTCGCCTCTTGAAATTGCTGTTTGATAGGGTGGTGTGAGAATTTTGCCCCCAAAAGATTGTGTTCGTACCAATCCCAATGATGCGAATCATCGCCAGCACCGTGTATGCCTATGAGCGTACCGCCGTTTTTAACATAATCTTCTAAAGCTCTTTTTTGCGTATCATTGATAACTTCGCCTGTTGAATTGTTAAAAACGACTGCACTAAACTTTGACAACTGAGGGGTATTGAATACGCCACCCGATTCCGTTTCATACAAAAACCAATTGTTCTTTTTAGCTAAATCGGCAAAAACAGGCTTGGAAGCGTCAATAGATTCGCCATGTCGGAATCCAGTTGTTTTAGAAAAAAGTAGAATAGCGGGTTGATTGTCTGGAAAAGTGATATTGGGCGCATCGGTTTCATAAGAAACAGGGAAACCATTTTTTACTTTGTATATAAAAAGCCCCAAAGCACCACCCGCCAAAACGACAAGTGCGAGGATAGTCCAAAGGACTATTTTTAAAATTTTTTTCATTCTGTTGTTTAGTTTTTATCATTAGACGAATATTGCAAACTCCTATTGTCCGAATTTCAGACAATAATAAAGCAAATGTTTTGTATCGCCAAATTTTACACTTATATTTGCTTAAAATATTCGATTAATATGGTAAAAGAGGCTACGAATACGGAAATACAGGGTATTTTATTTAACTCCAAAGATTATTTTGAACAGTTTATACCCCAGTTCTCAATTGATTGCGTGATATTCGGTTTTCACGACAATGAGTTGAAAGTTTTATTATCAAAATTGCCAAAATTGGACTACTGGTCGGTACAGGGTGGTTTTATTCAAAAGGAAGAAGATATTGACATTGCAGCTGTTCGGATATTGAAAGATTTAACCAGTTTGGATAATATTTATTTAAAACAATTTCAAACTTTTGGCAAAGCCAAACGGTCAGAATACAGCTATGCCATTAAACAGGTATTAAAAGAACAAAATATTGATTTTGATGCCATCCCTTTTTTGCAACAGCGGTTTATTTCTATCGGCTATTATTCATTGGTGGATTTTCAGAAAGTGACCCCCTCAGTAAATTTGTATTTTGAAAGCAGTGCTTGGCATGATATTAACAAACTCCCGCCTTTAATATTTGACCATACTGAAATGATTGGTACAGCTTTAGAAACCCTCCGCCAAACCCTTGATTATCAATTAATTGGATTTAACCTCATGCCTGAAACTTTCACTATGAAAGAGTTGCAACGCCTGTATGAAACCATTTTAGGTGAACCTTTAAAACGCAATAATTTTCAAGAAAAAATATTAAATCTCAATATTTTAGAGCGTTTAGAAAAACAATTTACAGGTGGTGCGCACAAAGCACCTTATTTGTATTGTTTCAAAACAGTTTCTAAAAAAAGTATTTAGAAACTGTTTTGAAACAAAAATACAGTTCTATCTGATAATCAATGCTTTAAAAAGATACCCCTCAGTATTTGGCGTTGCTGAAACTATTCTTAGCCAAAATTTGTTTGCCCTATCGAATAAAAATTAGCTCATGGAAACCCTTAAATATCCGCGTACCTATCATTTCCCTTTTTCGCTCGGCGCAACTTCTGATGATAGAATCAATGACGATTGGCAGAACATTCTGCCATACGAATTGGTATTGACAGAAAAACTGGATGGTGAAAATACATGCATCAAATCCGATGGAGTTTATGCACGCTCGCACGGTGCGCCCACGCGAAACCCGTGGGCAAAAAACATGTGGGTCATTTGGGAACAAATCAAGAATAGTTTGGGCGATTTTGATGTTTTTGGCGAAAATCTGTATGGTTTACACAGCATCGAATACACACATTTGGACAATTATTTTTATGTTTTTGCGATTCGAGAAGACAGCAAATGGTTGTCGTGGGACGAAGTGGTGTTTTATGCTCAGATTTTGGAATTATCTACTGTGCCTGTTTTAGGGCGTGGTTTTTTTGATGAAAATGGCTTAAAAAACACGATTAATCAGACACTACAAACGGGTAGCAAGCTGGGTGGCGAATGTGAAGGTGTAGTTTGCAGAAAAACAGAAGCTTTTGATAATGAAGAATTTAGCAACAGCGTATTAAAATATGTTAGAAAAAACCATGTCAAAACCGATGAGCATTGGACACGCAATTGGCAACGTGCCAAACTGCATTTTGAACGGACTACTCACTGATTTACAGCCCGATTGGCAAGCTATCGAGGCGTTTGATTGGGTTGAACCTATGAAAAAATGTCCACAGGATAGTATCTACCATGCCGAAGGCGATGTGTGGACGCATACGCGCATGGTCATATAAGCTTTGCTCAATGATGCGGATTTTCAAAAATTAGAGACGACCCCTCAGTATTTGCTGTTTCTCAGTGCTTTACTGCACGATATAGCCAAACCCGCTTGTACTTTTGAAGAAAATGGCAGAATTACATCGCCCAAACACGCTGCTATCGGTGAGAAAATGGTGCGTGAATTGCTTTGGAATGCCGATTTTGAGGCTCGCGAAATCGTTGCAGCGTTGGTACGTTTACATGGTTTGCCCATTTGGAGTTTAGACAAATACCAGCCTCATCGAGCCGTTATCGCCTCAAGTTTACGTGTTCCAAACGACTGGCTTTATCTTTTGGCAAAAGCCGATGCACTGGGACGGGATTGCGCCGACAAAGAAGAATTGTTGCTCCGCATCGAATTGTTCAAAGAATTATGTCTTGAAAATCAGTGTTTTACGGAAGAAAAGACGTTTCATAATAACCACAGTTGCTTTAAGTTTTTTCAGTCAGAAACAGAAAATTATCCCTCAATGATTTTTGACGACACGTCATTTGAAGTCATTATTTTGGCGGGTATCGCTGGTAGTGGAAAAGACAGTTTATACAAAAAACAGTTCAAAGACTACCCATCAGTCAGTCTTGATACTATTCGCGAAACGCATAAAATTAAGCCAACCGACAAGGATGCGCAAGGCAAAGTAGTGCAAATCGCTTATGAACAAGCCAAAGAATTTTGCCGAAAAAAACAAAGTTTTGTTTGGAACAGCACCAATTTAACCACCGAATTGCGTTCAAAACTTATTCGTAGTCTGAGCGTTTACAATCCTTATTTTAAAATTTTTTACGTTGAGACACCCCTCAGTAAAATATTCACACGCCGACAAAATGACATTCCTGCCGATGTTTTGCATCGTATGATTCGACAATTGGATTTGCCTTTGCGCATCGAAGCCCACGAAGTGCATTACGTTCGCAATGGGTTTGTGTAAGCATTTTCGTTCAAAATATCCATCCAAACTTCAGGGTGACTGAGGGGGGTAAACCTAAATTGGGCGTAAAGCCCATGTGCATCGCGCGTTGCTAAAAGCCAACGTTTGAGATTGCTCAAATCAGGTTGCGCTAAAATGAACGCCATCAATTTTTTTGATAAACCTTGTCCACGATGCGATTCTAAAATAAAGACATCGGCTAAATAGGCAAAACTGGCTTTGTCCGTTATCGCTCGTGCAAATCCAACTTGTGCGTCACCAGCGTAAACGCCAAAACATTCGGAATTTTCGATACGAGTCATCACATTCTGCATCGAACAGCCTTTCGACCAATAAGATTCGGTCAAAAAAGCGTGGATGACTGAGGGGTCTAATTTTGATTTATCTCTTGAAATAGAATACGTATTTCTCATACAATCAAGCAGTTATAGATTCTGAAATACGGCGCAACAATTGTGCTTCCTCAGTCTGAATAAAACGTCGTGTTTTGTATTGAGTGCCAGCACGCCCTGTTTCCAACATCAACTTTTTAAACGAACCGTGTTTCAAGGTACTGATTGTTAATGGATTGAGTGCTTTTCCACGAATCAAATCGTCATAACACATATTTTGAAGGCATAAAATCTCATCCAATCGTTGTGAAAAACGATTGGGATCTGCTCCATTTTCAAACTCAATAAACCATTCGTGGCGTGGTAAGCCATTTTCTGTTATCATCACGGGCGTTAGAGCAAAGTCAGTGACTTTAAAACCCGTTTCGCGCACGACTTTTGCAACAGCCGTGTCCACTTCGACCTGAGTAAAATGTTCTCCGAAAGCATTGAGCGACTGTCCTACCCTACCTAAAACTTGCAATTTAGGCGGGTTCAATTGTGTAAATTCTACCACATCACCCATATTGTAGCCCCATAATCCTGCACATGTATGAATATGCACCACATACGGAACACCTACTTCGACCTCGCCTATCCACAAACGTCGTGGGTTGGGCAAATTCATCTCTGACACTGGTACAAACTCATAGAACATGCCAGAATCAGGCATTAACACCATCGAAGTATCGTGTTTTTCATTCTGGAAAGCAAAATAACCTTCCGATGCAGGATAAGTTTGAATATAAGTAACTCGTTGATTGACAATACTTTGCACCAAATCCCGATAAGGCTCAAAGCTCATTCCAGCTGTTGAGATGATTTTCATATTCGGAAAAACCTTGTGAAAAGGTTTGCCACTCAATTCTTCGACTTTTCTCAGATAAAGCAATAAAAGTGGCGGCATGGCAACAATGCCTCGAATATCTTGACCTATGGTTTCACGAGCTGTTGCAGTTATTTTATCTTCATACTCTGGAATAATATCTACTCTCCGAGAAGGGAAACTCATACCATTGACCCATTTCGGTTTTTCTTTGGTTAGAATAGAAGACAATGCCCCAGATTTTATTGTACCATAATTTTGAAACAAAGGTGGGTCGGCGAACAATACCCATTTACCTTGGTGTGCACTGTGCAAACCTAAACGATAGGTGAAATTTGCCAAACAATATCTTGTAGAATCAAATTGCCCATTGAGCATTTCACGTGTTATAGGTAAATATTTTTTCCCTGATGTTGTACCACTCGATGTTGCAAAATACAGTGGGCTGCCTGGCCACAAGACATCGCTTGCTCCATCAGCAATTTTTTGAATATAAGGTGCGTGGTCCTGATAGGTACTGAGGGGTATGGCTTGCCGCACATCCGCTGGCGAGTCAATATCAGCAAAATGGTGCTTCAAACCAAATTCAGTATGTTGTGCTGAACGCATCAACCGTTTTAAAACTTGCAATTGCACGTCTGGAACGTCAATGAGTTGTCTTTGAAAACGACGGCTCAACCGACGGCTCCATAAGCGCATAATGGAGGCTTTCATTTTCATATAGTTCTGTTTTTCAAGTTTTATTTGATTTCGTATGATAGGTGAATCCTAAAAGTTCGCAAAGTTACAAATTTAAATAGTTTCTTAAGCTTTTACTAAGGGGGTTGTCTCTGTAAACTGTCTTTTAAGAAAACTATAACACTTTTACTAACATTGTAGAAATAAAAATTCGTTTTTATTGAAAAATGCGTAACTGCTCAATTAATTAGAGACTAATTTGCTGATGAATTTCAATTATAATTATTCAACACACTGATAAAAGTCATCAAAAACACTAAATATGTTCATCAAATTGCCGAAAATTTTAAAAAACACAACCAATATGACAGCTGCAACAATTTCTCGCATATCACTCAACCAACGTGCACCCATTCGTGCCATTCCGCCAAGCCTTATCGAACAAGGTATCCAAACCCGCCTCAGACGTAATCATGCATGGCTAGAAATGGGCGAAGGAGAGCCTATCATCTATCTCCATGGTTTGATGGGCGGTGTATTCAATTGCCCACAAGTTTTTGGACAACTATCTGCGCATTTTCGCATGATTATGCCCTTCCAACCCATGTACGATTTGCCCAAAGAACAAACCAATTGTGCAGGGCTTGCCGCTTATTTACTATCGTTCATCAACGAACTGAGATTGCCTCAAGTCACCATTATCGGTCATTCCACAGGAGGGTGTGTGGCGACGCATTTTGCTGCTACTAATCCCGAACGTGTCAAAGCACTGATACTAACAGGTAGCGCGGGACTGAGTAATACGCCTCTAAATACGGGCTTTATACAACGTAAAAATCCAGAATATATCTATGAAGGTATGCAAGCCATCTACGCCGACCCCTCAGTAGCCGACCCCAAAGCGGCTCAAGAGGTCTATGAAGCTTCTCAAAATTCTGATACTTTAGGGCATATTCTACGCCTAACTCGCGATGTAACCATTAACAAAACGTATCACTTATTACCAAAGATTGCCGCACCAACGCTGTTACTTTGGGGCGATACCGATATGATTACACCAACCTCGTGTGCGCACGATTTTCATAATTTGATACCCAACTCCGAACTGCATTTTCTCGACAAATGCGGTCATGCACCTTTGCAAGAGTTTCCAGAACAGAGCCTTTTTATTATTGAAAATTTTTTGGGAAAGGCACTAAAAACTAACTTCGTCGAAGAAACTGCTTTCATTTGAACTAAGGCTGTGTTTTCTTTTCTAATTTTGTGGCTCGTTATTAGTTGATTGGTTATTCGTTACTGGTTTGGTTGTGCGAATAACCAATCAGCTAGTAACTTAATAGCAAATCAACTAAACTAACTATCATGGATAAACCGCTGTATTCTTTTGAGCCATTCAAACAAACAACCGACTGGGTTTTAGTTCTGACAATCGGTATCGTTCTCCTGATGCTGTTGGTAGGGCTTTGGGTCAAAAAAAAGAGTACGCTGGACACGAATCGGCGCAGTATGTTGATGATGATTTTCTTTTTCATTGGAACAATTGCAGCTGGCACAACTTTTTTCAGATTGTTTTCGATGTGGAAACTCAAACCTGTCTCCATCTACAACAACCGCATCGAGACTCCTTATGGTGCAGCACCTTTCAATAATATTCGCGATTTCTATATCAAGTTGGAGAGACATTATAAACCTATGAATCCCAACGAAATACAAGACTCTGCTCGTTATTTTTTCTTACTGGAACGCAATGATAAAACGCACGTACTGAGCGAAGGTGACTACCCTGTGGATTCTATTTTAGTCAAACTGAACGAAGCCATGGGTTATTGACCCCCTCAGTATCAGACTTCATTTCGAGGTCAAATAAAAATGTCGGTCGAGAAATAAGATTCTCGATCGACATTTTTATTATGGTAGGAATGGAAAAATCAATTAATCGTAATCGTTTTTTTCAAAGTTGCTGTAAATGTACGCAACTCGATTGAGTATTGTCCTTTGGGCTTGCTCGAAAAGTCAACTTCATAAATTGTATTGACGGGCAATTGCCATAAGTTCTCATCTCTAAAAACAATTTGACTGTCTTTGTCTTTCACTGTGACAGAACTGAGATTGACATCAATTTTCTCAAAATCAATGTACACAATACGGTTTTCGTTGTCCGTATAAAAAGACCATTCTTTGATGGATGAACTTAATTTGCTTGAATCGTTTCCGTTGGGAGTAGAAATGGAAAGAAGTTGAGCGTTCAAGGGAGTTATAATTGCAAAAGCGACCAAAATGGCGGCTGCAGAGAACAATTTTTTCATGTCAGAGCAGTCTGTCAGTTTTAAAAATGAGTCAATTATTTTTCAGTCATTACGAGTACACATAAGACTCGTTTTTGGTTTATGTGTCACAAAGATAGCGGTAAAAAAAAATGGCACGCAAGTTTTATTTTGTGACACAGCCTAAAACATCTAAAATACTACCGTATATGGTAGGCTTTGTATCTAAAAAAGATGTCAACTCTACCCAAACCGCCTGTTCTATATCTTCCGATGTTTGGGGCGTTAACGTCATTTCGGGTGTTGACATTGTGTACCACCATGTTTTTTTTAAAATTCTTTTTCCTTTCATTTCGTAAGTATGGTATGTATGGCACAAAAAATCCCCTAATTCGACCTTTTTTAGCCCTGTTTCTTCTTGGATTTCTCGTACAGCAGCTTGCTCGGGTGATTCACCACGGTCAATTTTTCCTTTCGGTAAATCCCAATTATCGCGACGAAAAATCATTAAAACATCGTTTTTAGTATTTTTTACAACACCACCTGCCGCTTCGATGATTTTATAGATACTCTGAAAGTCATTCCACAATTGGTCTAAATTATCCGTATGAAGCACAATTTGATTATATTTTTTTGATTTTTCGAGCAAATCAATAATAGGGTGCAAAAACTTTTTTTTACCTAAATAACTCGTTACCAACGATTTATCATCATTTTTCCAAACATCAAGTACCCCCTCAGTATTTGTCAGAAATAAAGGTGTTTCGTTGATAAAAATCTTGTAAATCATAACTTTGCGTTTTTTATTAAAAATGTGAAAATATGAATACTGCAAACGAAGTTGCTGAAAAACTGTTGCAAATTAACGCTGTAAAACTCAGTCCACAAAATCCTTTTACATGGGCTTCGGGCATCAAATCTCCTATTTATTGTGACAACCGTTTGGTTCTCTCCTACCCCTCAGTGCGCTCCTTTGTTGTGGATGCTTTTGTTGCTCAATCTTCCCAATTTGCACCTTTCGACATTGTTGCGGGTGTCGCAACAGCAGGCATTCCACATGGCGCATTATTGGCTGATAGGTTGGAAAAACCTTTTATCTACGTTCGCGAAAAAGCCAAATCGCATGGTCGTCAGAACCAAATTGAAGGCAATGTGTGGTCAGGTGCGAAAGTATTGGTCATCGAAGACCTTATTTCAACTGGTGGTTCGAGCCTCAAAGCCGTGGAGACTTTGCGCGAAGTCGGTTGCGAAGTAGTCGGTATTTTAGCCATTTTTAGCTATGGTTTTCAAAAAGCAACCGATGTTTTTGCCGAAGCAAATTGCCCTTTCGACACCTTATCGAACTACGATGCGCTGCTCAAAAAAGCGATAGAGATGAATTATATAGCCGCAAATGACCTCGAAACACTTCAAAATTGGCGCATCTCTCCCAGCACTTGGGGAATTAATGACAAGTAAATGCGTTGTTTGAACACTTGTTTATAGTATTTTTTATATCTTTGCGGGCATTTTTTTGGAAGGTTGCTTGGAGATTAATTTTTTGTAAATAAAATTAATTTTTGTTGTAAATTGTCCACCGAAACCCAACAGCCGAGAGATTCAAAAAACTAAAATTAAAAACCCGAAATACGATAGACTTTAAATGAGCTTATTAACGGCTGCGTCTGAAAAATTCTTGTACGCATATATAAACAACGCTTCCCCAACGGGTTTTGAAGCATCGGGGCAAAAATTATGGGTTGACTACATTCGCCCTTATATTGACGAATGGCATCTCGACAATTATGGCACTGCTTATGCCATTATCAACCCTAACCAACCTTATAAAGTGGTTATTGAAGGTCATGCCGACGAAATTTCGTGGTTTGTGAACTATATTGATGACAATGGGTTCATCAGCGTTGTTCGCAATGGTGGTTCTGACCATGTCATCGCGCCCTCCAAACGAGTCAATATTCACACAAAAAAAGGTATCGTAAAAGGTGTTTTTGGATGGCCCGCCATCCATGTCCGTCAAGGAAAAGATGCCAATCTAGTGCCTGAAATCGCCAATATTTTCATTGACATCGGTGCAAAAAACAAAGACGAAGTGCTTGAAATGGGTGTACATGTGGGTTGTGTCATTACTTATGAAGACGAATTGATTGAATTGAACAATCGCTACTATTGCGGTCGGGCTTTAGACAATCGGATTGGTGGTTTTTGCATTGCAGAAGTCGCACGCTTACTTAAAGAAAATAATATTATACTCCCATTTTCACTCTATATAGTCAATGCCGTTCAAGAAGAAGTCGGTTTGCGTGGCGCAGAAATGATTGCTGATACCATCAAACCACATGTTGCTATCATTACCGATGTATGCCACGATACTTCTACACCCATGATGAATGCCAAAACTCAAGCCGACGTACGTTGTGGCAAAGGCCCAAGCCTCAGCTACGCCCCCTCAGTACACAACCGTCTTTTGAATCTCATCATTGACACCGCTGAAGAAAAACAGATTCCATTCCAACGTCAAGCCTCAAGCCGAACCACAGGGACAGACACCGACGCTTTTGCCTATTCAAATGGTGGTGTGGTTTCTGCGCTCATTTCGTTGCCACTGCGCTATATGCATACGACCGTCGAAATGGCGCACAAAGACGATGTGGAGAATGTGATAAAACTCATGTACGAGGTGCTTCAAAAAATAGAAGCCAATCATAATTTCAAGTATTTTTAAGGTTACAATAAAGGTCGGCAGAGTTCATTGCCGACCTTTATCTTTGTAGCATGAAAATCATCAACCTCCTTGTTTATGGCAATTTTCTCATCGCAATGTGTGCTTATGCACAAACACTGCAAACACTTTATTTTTTAGGTTATCCCTTTTCATTTGGTCAGAGTCTTCCCGTTTTTGTAGCGTTTGCCACCTTTTTTCTTTACAATATCCACAAGCCTATTACGTTTTTCTTAAAAAATCAACTGATTGATAATCAGCGTTTTTTAAAAACTAAAACGTTCAGTATCCCTCTCAGTATTTTGACTGTATTGGCAGGTTTGGTCTGTCTCTACCTATTTTTTCAACTCCAGTTAGCGACACAAGTCAGCCTCTTGATTGCAGCCTTTTTTTCATTGGCTTATGTGTTACCGATATTCAATGGCAAACGTTTACGAGATTTTCCTTATGTTAAAATATTCACAATCGCCTTTGTATGGTCATTAGTAACCGTACTACTGCCCTTTTTAGATACTCAAACGACTATCAATAGGATAACTCTTTTGATATTATCTGAAAAATCATTCTTTGTTTTTGCCCTGACACTTCCCTTTGACATTCGCGATATGGACTGGGACACCAAAACCGATGTCAAAACCATACCCCTCAGTATTGGCGTTAAAAAAACAAAAATATTGGCTCTATTTTGCCTGTTTATTTGCGCCATCCATGTCATTCTACTCTTCCAATTGAAAACCTATTCACTCAAAGACACAGGGTGGCTCATCACTTCTTACGCTATCAGTGGTATGGCTGTAGGACTGACTCAAAAAGAAAAAAACGATTATTTTTTTTATGGACTCATTGATGGTATGTTGCTCCTCCAGACCGTATTTCTACTCTTATTAGGTCATAATGTATAGAAAAACAAATTGATTGGATACCAAAAACGTGGCATTTTTGATAAAACTATGTTCTTTTCTCTCTGAAAAGTTATCACGCTAAAGTTATGTTGACTATTTTAGCCTTAAAAAATATAAATTATACAACCAAATAAAACCGATATGCTTTCTTCTGAAAATGAAACGAACAGAACAATCACACCTACAATCACTCTTAACAATCATCAAAAACCATTTATTCTAAAAAAAACACTTGATGAATCTATTGTAATTGGCTTATTCAGCTTGGCAGATAATTTGACGAAAATTGGTGACGCTCACTGTCAGCGTTATGGCATCACAACCATGCAATATCTCATCATGTTGCACTTGGCAGGAGACCCAAATATCGGTTATGCAGAGGATGACAAAATGCCACAGATAGTAGCCAGTGATTTGGCAGAAGTGCTTAATGTCTCACGTCCCAATATCAGCAATTTACTCAATGCTTTGATAGAAAAAAACTTGGTTCAGCAGGTAAGAGCCAAAACGGATTGGCGTAGAAAGTGGCTTATCTTAACCGAAGAAGGTTGGGCACTGCTTGAGAAATTGCAGCCTTTAAGACATCGCACCAATAATAGGTTGTTATCTCATTTGAGCAAAGATGAAAAAGTAGCATTTTTAGACTCAATCCAAACTTGTTTAGATTTGGTGAACAATAGAAAGCGTTAAATTATATGAATAGGGTTCGTACAATAGAACCCTATCTTCATATGACTATTCATTTTTATGGCAATTCTTTTAAACAAGCTATGAGGCTGTCGCGCCAATGGGGAATAGCGATGCCAAATGTGTCACGAAATTTAGCTTTATTCAACACACTGAATGGTGGGCGTTGAGCAGGTGTTGGATATTGCGACGACTCGATGGGATTGACTTGGCAACCGATTTCTCTGATGTCGAAAATAGCTTTTGTAAAGTCGTACCAACTCGTTACACCTTCGTTGGAGTAATGAAAGACCCCCCTCAGTATTTTAGAGTCCACTTCTTGGTTTTCAATTTTCTCTATCACTTTTAAAATCGCGCGTGCCAAATCGCGGGCATAGGTGGGCGTTCCAATTTGGTCAAAAACAACATTCAATTGTTCGCGTTCTTTGCCCAATCGCAACATGGTTTTCACAAAATTATTGCCATATGAGCCATACACCCAAGAGGTGCGCAATACCAACGCTCGTTCGCAAAACTTAATCGCCGCTGAGTCGCCACGCAATTTCGTTTTGGCATACACACCTTTGGGACTCGTGCGATCCCCTTCCTTGAACGGTGTGTTCTGATTGTTGTGATAGACATAATCTGTCGAAATATGAATCAGCGTCGCGCCTGTTTCTTGGCAAGCTTTCGCTAAGTTTCTTGCACCATTCACATTGATTTTCGTCGCTAATGCCACGTCCGTTTCGGCTTTGTCAACGGCTGTGTAAGCCGCACAATTGACGACATACTGAGGGGTATTACGTTTGAAAAAGCGCAAGGTTTCTCTCAGTTTTGTGATGTCTAATTGTTCGACATCGGTATAAATAAACTTAAATTGCGGGTGCGTAAACGCTAAAAAGCGAAATTCATTGCCGACTTGACCCGCCGCACCTGTGATAAGCACTGTTGGTTTTTCCATAAAATACTAATGTTCGATGATAGGAAAATCAGAAAAATTATTGAGATAGTAGGTTTTATTTTTGAAATTTACCAATCCCCTCAGTAAAAACGGCGATGCGCACCAAAAGTGGGGTGTATTTTATCTTTTTCGGACAAAATATATTCCGCTTCCGTCATTCCCCAATCAATGGCAAATGTCGGGTCGTTATAAATAATGCTGCCTTCGTGTGCTTTGGAGTAGAAATTGTCGCATTTGTAGAAAAACTCGGCGACTTCTGACAAAACAATAAAACCATGAGCGAATCCGCGTGGAATGAACAACTGTCGCTTGTTGTCAGCACTCAAAATACACGAATAATGCTGACCATACGTCGGCGAGCCTTCGCGAATATCTACCGCAACATCCAACACTTCGCCTTCAATGCAGCGCACCAATTTGGCTTGGGCATATTCGCCCACTTGGTAATGCAACCCCCTCAGTACACCACGGGTTGACCGACTTTGATTGTCTTGAACGAATATGTTATTGATGCCCGCCGAGCGGAAAACATCGTAGTTGTAGCTCTCAAAAAAATAACCACGTTCGTCATTGAAGACACGCGGTTCAAAAATTTTCAGTCCTTCGATTCCCGTTTCTATAAAAGGCATAAATATCTGATTGTTTGTTTGTTGATAATTGCGTTATTTCAAAAATGCAAAATTCCAACAATTTTCGCATGTCTCACATACTTGAATCGTTGGAATTTTGAGATTTCTAAAAATGCTTATTCATGTATGCCTCACTTGACCCAATAATCACAACTTCCTACGCCGACTCGTCCTGCTTTTGATACGCCTTCTGCTACGACATTGATTTTTGTGCGTGCATCGCTGTTCCAAAATACGACAACGGCTTTGCCATTTGCATCGGTCTGAACATAAGGTTGCCAATGCAAAGTCGCTCTAAAATCTTTGAATTCATGCTCAGGTTTCGATTCGTCGTAGCGTGGTGCGTAAAACTCCCGTCTGGGCGTATAACCTTGCCGTTTTTGAACGACAATACCCACAGGTGAGGAGTCATTTGAGTAATCATAATTGGGATTCCCTCGTTTTGTCAATACTGCGATGACACCATCTCCACCCGTCAAGCCAAATATAGCAGCATCTGGGCCTTTCAAAATGTCAATCGCCTCAATATCACAAACAGGAATCGTCTGTATTGTTTCGAGGTCAACGGGCATACCATCTAATCTAAAATTGACAGATGAGCCACCCCTGATAATGACTTGAGCATCTGCGCCCATTCCCATTATCTGAACACCTGGCACACGACCCTGAATAATGTCCAAAATACTAAAATAGCTACCACAATTAATTTCTTTCATATCAATCGTGTTACTTGCCCTATTGTAAATGCGTCGTTCATCTAGTGGTTCTTTCTTTTTCGCTTTCACTTCCACTGTTTCGAGCATCTTCTCTTTATTAAGTTGTAGTTTCTTTTCAAATTCGAGGGTCTCGCGTGTTGTTTTCAAAAAGTCGGCAAAAGCTTGCGCATCAAAAAACAATGTATTGAAAGGTATTTTCGTCACTGCTACTTGTGGTCTTGTCACTTTGTCCAAGGTCACATTAAGCACACCCAGACCTTTTTCTTTGACCGCTTGAACGAAGACAGAAGTTGTATCTGTAAAATCCAAATTGTAGAAACCAAATTGTCCTAACGAATCAGCTGTTGCCAATTGCAGAATAGGTTTTTTGTCCACTTTACCAATCATAAAAGTAATGTTGATGGGCTTAGACGTAATCTTCCCATTCGGGCGAACGGCTTTGCCTGTGACGGACAAACCTTGTTCGATTGGGAAAGGTAATTTGGGCAGTTTTTCGCTCAGAATATCTTGCCACACAAAACGTCGCCAGCCTTGTGTCATCATCAACACGTCGAGGTCGCGTGTTGCCGCTTTTTGGGTTTTATCAAAATAATAAGCGGGTTCTTCCACGACACCCCTCAGTACAGCGTCTTTACCATTCAAATCAGAACTTAAAAAGAGGTACGACATCAAGTTCTCCCCATTTTTATCGCCCAACACTTGTGCGCCGTCCGTAGCAGCGAGTGAAAAATTGCCCACGACAGGTTTGCCCAACGAGTCGGTGGCTTCGAGCAATAAAGTGACTTTCTCGCGGGGTTTGTATTCTGTTTTGTCGGCGGTGAGTTTGAGGTTGATGGTTTTGTTTTTCTGGACAAAAACCAAACGCTCGCAGCGCGGCACCCCCTCAGTATCAAACAAAGTTATCTGCACAATACCATCATCTGGAATCATCGTGCGAGGTATATTGACCGCCCCATTGGGTTTGGTATTGGGCAATTTGACCGTAAAACACGGAATACCTCTCTGGTGTGCAACGATGACCATATCGGCAACCTTATCAGCCGACTGAGGATGGGTATTGTTGATGAAAACTTTGATATTCGTCCGATTCGTTGTGTTATCAACGGCTAAAGTCAGACCTTGCGCTTGGGCTTCTGGCAAATTATAAGTCCATTCTGCCGCGTTGCTCTGCTCCAAGCTGCCTGCGCGACGCAGTTTGACAGAATATTTTTTCCCTGCTTGTGGTTTGTAATAAAAGAAACCCATGCCCAAATGCGCCGATTTGAAAGCTGAAACCGTGTCTTTGTCATTTTCAAACAAAACGCCTTCTACATCGAGTCCACGACCTGCTGCGTTGACCGCTTTGAACGCCATCCGACCTTCCAAACCGTTGACCATGTAGCCACCTTCGGGAAAAAATTGGCAATCTGCCACATCCGTCATTTGCGTATAGTCTGCACGCGACTTTACGCTGCCTTGCCAAACCTTCACAGGCTTTTGAAAAAACCAATCTTCCGAAAAATTGCGCATATAATTGGTGTAAGCGCGAAGAGTATAGATGTTTTCGGATAAAGTATCGGGCAATTTGAACGAGCCATCGGTCATGCCTTTCTCACATTTCAAAATTTGGTGCATCAACACCTTTCCTACTGAGGGGTCTATCAAATCCACATACAACACGCGGCTAACAGAATCAATGTTGTGCGTAGCGGCATCAAAAAGATAACCTTTGTACCACATGGTTTCGCCTGCCATATAATAAGGTTTGTCTAAATGTAGATACACTTTCTCTTGTGGTGTTTCACGCATATAGCGCATGAGTTGTCCCAATATTTTTTCTGATAAGTCGTCCGTTTGAATAAATGAGAAGGCAGAAAAGACAGCCGATAAGGTAAAAAAAACGAGGAGAATTTTTAGTTTTTTCATTGAATAGAGTGGTTTTGAAAATTAGTTGCTCTTTTGATATTTCGTCTGTGAAGATAGAGCTATTTGATAGAATGACAACTCATGTCCCCAATCTTTGCATCTTTCATCATTCTTTTTTCTTTCTGTAATAAAATTCCGCTTTGCCACAACTTGGACAATAATAAACATCGAAAGTTTGTTTGCTAACGAACAATTCGCCAAAATCTCCCAGAATAAAAGGGGCGGAATTGGAACCCACATGAAAACGCTCTGTGCCATTGTAAATCATACGAGTATCAAAACAGCGTAAACATTTCAATTCTGTCACTTGCCCATCATCAAGACCTTCTGAATGGGCAGAGTTTGAATAAGGTTTATTATATTTTTTTACCAATACATAAATAAGTAGGATGGCTAAAAGAATAAGCGGGACAATAATTTGAGACATTGGATGATAATTTTAAAAGTGAAGCCTTTTTGTATTGATTGTATGGAGTCAAAATATCATAGGGATGGTTTACTCCTTTGAGCGCGGAAGCATATCTATCCGTTGTCCCAATTTTTCTTCCCTTTTTGACACTGGCTCACTTTTGGGTACGAATGCCAATTCACCTTTTTCGTTCCTGTATATGCGCCAATCTGTTTTCAGTGACTCTGTTTTATCTTTTTCATAGCTTTCTCTACCACCATGACTGTTGATTGTGGCTTGCCAAACGGATGAGTGCGCTTCTAACACTTTATAATAATCTTCTCTGGTTCTGACAGTTTGGGTCTGCCTAAAAAAACTGGCTCTTTCCTCTCTTTGTCCAATGGCTTTTACCCAATTCTGCGCCCATTGTTCGATAGTTGCACTGTCTGCATACATCAGCCCATTGTTTTTCGTTGCCGTAATGCTGTCTTCGAGATGGTATTTCGCGACCATCGTTTTCACTTCTTCTAATGTCCATTTTGGTGTGTTGTATTGCGCAACATTTTGAGCGAAATTCAAAGTGGGTAATGCCATCAAAAGCCAAAGAATAAGTCTGTTCTTCTTCATATTTTATATTTTTAGCGATGATTAATAAGTGCTGAGAATAATAAAAATGCCGTTAGGCATGACATTATGGTAGAAAAAATAAACACACCCAAGGTTTAGGAGTGCCATAGGCACGGTATTATTGTACCGCAATGTCATACCTACGGTATTTTGATATATTTCTCCACCGATTTCCTACCATAATAACATGCCTAACGGCATTTTTCACGCACAATGCGCACGAGTGACTAAAATATATGTTTTTACTGTCCGTGAGGACTCCTTTGGAGAGGGGTCTCCTATTTCAATTTAAAAGACTTAAAAAGCTCGCCAACAACGTCCTTTGACTCGTCGAACTTATCAGCGCGGGCAACAAAAACCAATGTATAGGCTTTTTTGCCTTTAACGAAATGCCATTGTTGCATTTTGACCTCGTGCGTGCCTAATGTGCCTGTGCTGACGACTTCTTGATACGCCAAACTACCCTGTTTCTTGCGTGTTGATTGCAGAATTTGGGCATTTTTTAAGGTCGCTTTCAATTGTTCGGTGGCTCTTTGGGCGTAAGAACCCAATTCGGGGATGGACTCTTTGAAAGTGTTTTCAGCCAAATACAAATTGTCTCTGAACCCTCTGTCGTCGCTCTTTTTAGGTTTGAACAATTGAAAAATCGTGTGTTGGGGTGGCATTTCCGACAGTGTCCACTGGCTCGGATAAGTAAAAGTCAGTTGTGGATGTTCAAAAACACGCCATTGGCTGACTGTTGTGGCTTCAAAATCAACAGACGTAAGCGTCTGCAAAATACTGTCCGCCTGTGGCAACATCAAGTCATATACTTTCTGCTGTGCATCAAAAACACTGCGAATAATCTTGCCATTGACGAAATAATAACGCTCTTTCCACTGCCTTTTGAGTTTGCCAGCCAATGATTTGGCGATGATTTCATGGTATTCTAAAGTTCCTTTTTTCAGCCTTTCGGAGGCAACCAACTGCGTTTGTTTGTCCATTCGCAATTCGTCGGTGTATTTTTTTGTAAATTCATCCATTGTACCGTGTAGTCCGTCTTCGTTGTCCATCACCTCGATTTTAATCAAATCTCGGTCGTAAGGTTTTTGCACAGTCGCCTTTGTGGCAATACAAAATCGGGCATTCAGTTCGTCCGTTTTGACCCAATCGGTGGCAGGATAGCGTATGTTGAAGACATTTTCTTTGTAGGTTTCCCAATGAGGTAAACTGTCGGGCGTTTGAGCATTGAGGTTGATTTTTGATAGTAGAATGAGAGTGAAAACAAAAGATAAACGCATCATAAAGGGTGTGTTTGAGTGAAAAAATAAGATTTTACTGAGGGGTATGCACATTTATAGAATTCAATTTCTCTTTTCTGGTTTTTCAGGAGGTAGATTGTCAACACGCTGTCCGTATTGATACTCTTCTGCATCTATGGGTTCGTCAGCTCTGAGAAAAGTCAGTGCGCCTCCCGAGTCTCTATAAATACGCCATCCATATTTATTCGCTGACTCAACGTAACAATCATGCGCCTCTTCTCCTCCTCTCATTTTGACCATAGCTTCTCTTACAGATGGGTATCGATTTACTAATTTTTCATGGTCATCAAAAGTTCTAACATACTTTGTTTGTTTTACATATTCAAGCATTTCTCTCATGCTTTGAGCCACCTTAGCATTTTCTTTTATGTAATACTCCATATTTACTTTGTCCATATACTGAAGGTATTTAAATCTGGGCAAAACGACGCTGTCTTCAAAGTTGTATTTTTGGGCAACGGCTTTCACCTCTTCAATTGTCCAAAGTTTTTTAGCTGTCGCAAAAACATCTTGCGATTTTGAGGAAAGCTGCATCAATAGGCATAACAAAACGATGATTGTCTTTTTCATACGATATAGTTTTTAATTTTATTGAAAGTGATATGGGTTTAAGATTGTATTTGTGTGCTGAATCAGCAGTATGTTGCATTGTTTAGCTGTGTTTTTTAGACATTAAGACCCCCTCAGTCATTTTTTTGAGAATTTATACTTTTTTAAAAATCGCCTTAAAAATACCTCAAAACCGATACATTGACCCTGTTTTGGCAGTAAAAAAAAGGATAGAGCAAAAAAAACAACACAGTGAGCGCATGCAACAAAAAAAAGTACAAAAAAAAACAACACAGTGAACGCATGTGTCGAACACAGTGAACGCATGTGTCGAACGCAGTGAACGAATTTTCCAATGCAGTGAACGCATGTGTCGAACGCAGTGAACGAATTTTCCAATGCAGTGAACGCATGTGTCGAACGCAGTGAACGCATATGTCGAACGCAGTGAACGAATTTTCCAATGCAGTGAACGCATGTGTCGAACGCAGTGAACGCATATGTCGAACGCAGTGAACGCATATGTAAAAGTGTAGAGCGAATATATCAAACGTAGTGAGCGCATGTGTAAAAGTGTAGAGCGAATATGTCAAACGCAGTGAACGCATGTGTAAAAGTGTAGAGCGAATATGTCAATTGTCACGAATGAAACAGCCCTTTTAAAAACGGCTGTTTGAGCTTTTTAGGATGGCTTTAATCGTGATTGTGGTCATGATAATACTAACTTACTGATGTTACGCACTAAACAGATTTCGCACTGTTTTTTGCTTTGCAAAAAAGACGTACAAGAAAAAGAGACTATCAGACCGAAGTTAATTTTGAATCGTTTTACGATTCAAAATTAACTTCGGTCTAAAAAAGATATTTTAAAGCACGCATTTCGAGTGTAGCGAGAAACAGTGAGTGAACTGTCGCTTGCGTAACATCAGTAACTTATTACAAATAGAGGGTGTCATTCATACTTTTATGGTTTATTTTTATTGAAACGAATATAGGTTATCTTAACATTCTCTATTTCATTTGACAATTGAATACCGTAGTTATCCTTCAAAAACGAAATCAGTAAATCTGTGTCATCTAATACTTTTTTAGGTATCTTCATTTTAAGCCTTTCATTATTCTCGTCATAAATGAAAATTTCCTTATGACGATTCTCTAAATCTTCAGCTAAAAGAGAAAGAGGAAAACCAAAAAGAGTGAAAACACCTTTTACTTCATCAAAACCTGAATATGTTGTACCATCAGGACTATCAGTTGCATCGAATTTTTGTATTTTCGATGAATCCTTGATTGTCATGCGCCAAACTCTACGAGAGATATTGGTATCAATAATATCAAAATTAAAGTGATTTTGAAACGATTTAAGAATTAAGTCCGTAAAAACAACATTGTGGTCTATGCTATAGAAACGGTAACTGACATACTTCCGATTAATCGAATCATTGGTAAAAATTCTCGTTTTTTTAATGCCTAAAAGTATTGACAAACCTTCAATAAGTTCACCTTGGAATACTGCTGATTCTGCCGATGTCCGCCAACCTAATGTTGGTAGTGGTTTTCTATGTACGCGTGTCTCATAAACATCCATCTTGTCTGTTGTGGCCAAGAGAATGGAGTCTTTAAAATAATTCGACTCTGCTTTAATGATAGGATAATCTTCAAGTTTATATTCCTGTGAACAAATCTTGTTGGACAAAGACAATAAGAAGATAAATACGATTACTGACTTCATAAAAGAGCTAGTTTAGAGCTATCTAAACATGAAGATAGGCTTTAAAAATAATATTTAGAGACAATTGGTTCGCGCCGTTTGTATCTGATAATAATTTTACGGAAAATTTTCCATAAAGAAGGGAATTCGATTGTTTAAATGACTCTTTGAGTTGTTATGATGACTCGGAGTTTTTTGGGAAATACTGAGGGGGTGCTAAAAATCCGCCTGTGTGCTTGTGAGGGCAGCAGGCGGATTCAACCACTTAATTTGTATGTCTTTACTTCTCAAATTGAGAAGCAGATCGCTTCACCATAACATTGAAGCGTTTTAAGATAGCTAAAGATGGTGGGCGTTGTATTAAAGTTACTTTTAGAAAGTTATGTGACTTAAAATGTTGGTAATTTCCCACAAATGCAATTTAGAAATAGACGAGCATGAAGCGAGCCATTCATTACTGAGAGGGGAATAGACTGTTTGATACAGCTATTCCCCCCTCAGTATTTTGATGTATTAGTTGGACTAAGAATTGTTTTAAAACTTAAAAGTACAATTACTGACGGTTTTTCTCATGCCGTTAGTATTTGACCAATTTGAGCGGTAACACAAGGTTTTGAGCATCTTTAAATTGACATAAGTAAATGCCATTGGACAAGGTGCTGATATCAATAGGAATATGGTTCTGACCTACCAATAAGTGGGCATCTACTGTTAAAACTGTTTTACCTGTGATATCTGAAAGCAAGATCTGACCATCGGTTGCTATCTCTGTTTTCAATTGAATATTGACTGAACTTTTGGCAGGGTTTGGAAAAATACCCATCTCGATAGGTGACAAAGAAGACGAAAGGGTTTTATAGTCAGCAACAAACATGTTGTTATTGTTGGTTGCAGACGCAAAAGCACTTTGACGTACACCTTGGTATTCATACGCCCCCATATCAACGATACCATTATTGTAAAAACGTGGATTACCCGCCAAATCGGTGATGATACCCGCAGGAACGGCTGCATTACTGCCTGCATTGATAGCTCCAGAATTGGGTTGAAGGCTTAAATTGCCATTGAGCGTATCTACGAAGTTAGGTGCAATGTTCAAGTTGCCAACACCTGCATAACCATTGGGCACGATAGAATTAGTAACGGTTATCTTAGGGTCTGAATAGGTAAATGGATATTGTAAAATGCTATTCTTGATACTAATGCTTGAATAATTTTTAATCATATCGGTTCTAATCAGAAAGTCATTTTGCCCACTATTAGCTGCAAAAGAACAGTTGATAAGTGCAGTCATTAAATTTGTTGAAGGGGTATAGTCCATTTGTACTGTGCTGCCTCCATTGGTTGTATTTTTCCAAAAAGAACAATTTGTAAGTGTCATCGCACCGCCAGAAAAGATTGCCCCACCACTATTCGGATTTATAGATTGAGCTGTCGCTGTGTTTCTTGCTGTGTTTTTAGAGAAAGAACAATTCGTAAGAGTAACAGCTACTGTAGCCGATGATATATAAATACCACCACCCCGATAAGCACCATAAGTTAAAGCACCTTCTGCTGAATTATTCTCAAAAGAACAACCCGTGATAGTGGCTGTACCACTAAAGAGACATATCCCTCCACCACTATATGCGTTATTATTGAAAAATGAGCAATTTGTGATAATGGGATTACCGATAGAATATATAGCCCCGCCGTAAACAGTCGTTTTATTATCTACAAAAGAACAATTTCTAATGGTCGGGCTTCCCGAATTAACCAGACCTGCTCCACTATTGGTTACACTCGGAGCGACCTTTGACGTACTAATATTTATTCGT
This sequence comes from Saprospiraceae bacterium, assembly GCA_016787525.1. Lineage (GTDB taxonomy): Bacteria > Bacteroidota > Bacteroidia > Chitinophagales > Saprospiraceae > JAAFJT01. The sequence goes on from JAEUUP010000143.1 coordinate 104,824, forward strand.
CCTCCTGTGATGGTAAAACCATCTAAAATAGTAGAATTACCAACTAAACTGCTGCACGTAACGACATGTTCGCTATTTGCGCCATTCAGAACGCCACTCAGCACTGTTTCATTTGTTTTTATGGATGCAGGTGTACGGCTTGTCAAACTTGTTTCATTCCCAGCAAAACCCCCATAAAGAGCTACCCCATCCTTCAATTTGAATGTACTTTTTACATCCGAAGTTGTCGTTGGTTTATAGACACCTTGTGCAACCCATATTTGGTCGCCAGATGCGGATATTCTAATCATTTCTTGTAGGTTGCTGCTGGCATTTGCCCACGAAGTACCATCGCCAGTGCCTGAGGCTGTTGGTTTCACGTATAAAATAGCTGGATTACTCAATAGAGCTAAGTTGACCACATTATAAACATAAGTAACAGCACATCTCTCTGGGCCAGCCACCATTTGGCAAAAAACAAGCCCTTCGGTTGTTCCTGGATCTGTGTAAGTCATACTTGTGCTAACCAAACCTGATGAGCCATTTGAGCTTGTTTTATACCAATAAAATCCAGGGTTTGTACCACCATTTGTGGGTACTGCTGTAAAGGTGACAGGTGAGCCGATATGTGTTGGGTTTGTACCATTCGTGACAGCTATTTCGACGTAGAAAGGACTTGAACTCTTGTATAAATTAATCGCTTCCGAAGTTGCTGTTGGCATATCGGTACAAATACCTGTCCCCACTGTCATGACACAAGTAATCGCACCATTGGTTGAACCCACATCGGTGTAAGTTAAGCCTGTGCCTACATTAACGCCATCTTTTTTCCATTGGAAGGTCGGATTTGTACCACCATTCACAGGCGTTGCTGTCAAAGTGACCGACCCGCCCGAACAATCAGGATTTTTCCCACTTGTTATTGCTATATTTACAGCGGCGATTGAACTTGTCAAACCGACAGCACACCAAGCCTCTAAAACAGATTTGTACTCAGGTGAGTTAAACCCATACAAATCAATCGCAGCCGACAACGAACCATTGTAAGCGTCTCTATATTGAGCATTGGCCGTCAAGTAAACCGTTAAGTTGCGATAAGCGATTTTTGCGGCTTTCTCAATACCAATACCTGTAATTGAATAACGACTGCCTTTTTCGTTCACACCTGAACCGCCTGTCGCCAATAAATAAAACCAATGATTTTGAACACCGCTGTTGTAGTGGATACCGCCGTCATCAAATCTGGCTGTTGTAGAAAGCCATAATGCACCTTTGTAGTAATTGGGTTGAGCGTATTTTTTAGGGTCTGACAAACTTCGAGCGATCACATTGATGCGCTCCCCCATTGTCCAGTTAGCCGCATAAGCAGTAGGTTGTGCAAAAAACTCAACAGCTGTACCAAAAATATCACTAAAACTTTCATTCAAAGCACCCGATTCGCCTTGAAGTATCAATTTGGCTGTATTTTGTGTCAAGCCATGCGTGATTTCATGTCCAACAATATCTAAAGCTGTGAAAGGCAATGTTGCTGGCACAAAATTATTGCCATCGCCATAAATCATCCGACTACCATCCCAATACGCATTGGCTGTTTGCACACCATAATGCACATAATTAATGAGTCTGAAACCCGCATTGTCTATGCTGTTGCGATTAAAATTAGTTTTGTAGTAGTCATACACCTTTTCTGTACCATAGTGGGCATCCAGAGCATATTTGTCAAGTCCTGTTAATGTCCAGTTTTGTGTGGTGCTGGTAAAATCAATGGCTGTCGCAAAATTCGTACCTTGAGACAAATTCAAAGTCACAATCCCTTTACCTCGTCCGAGACCATCTTCACTTTCGCGCAAAGTAAACTTGCCTACTGAGGGGGTACATTTAATCGTTTGAACACCACTATATCCTGTGTTAGCCGTACCGACTACATCTGCGACTAGAGGTAATCGAGTCAAATCATCTATTACGTGATTGTGTTCGGCACTTTCTAAAAGTACACCTGATGCTGGCGTTTTCTTATCCATACACGAACTGTGCATTTGATTGAGGGCAGATAACACTGCGCCATTTTCAGCATCAATATAGATAAGTTGACGGCTCAAAGGCTCTTGTGCATAAATGCTGAACTTCCATGCCAAACGCACCCCCTCAGTATTTTTCTCACCATTCAAACTCGTGAAAATCTTTTCACCTTTTGGGAAATATGTCGCATTGGAGTCATCCAACTCTGACTTCAAGTGTTGTTCTTCATCTGGCAATTCCCATTTGTATTTTTGGGCATTCATGTACTGTAAAGCTTTTTGCAAAGCTTCTTGTTCCGACAGTTTTTCATGCGCCTTGAGTTTTAGGGCATTCAAAGCCTCGTCAGTAAGCCATTGTCCATTGGCGGCCTCCACTTTACCTTTTTTGATGTGGTAAACATACTCTGCACCCTCAATCGGAATGCCATCAAGCATCTGTTGGTAGCGGTGATGCGTAAAGCCCAACTCATCTTGTTCAGTTCGCAAGTGTTTGGCCGACGACACCTCCGATGAGCCAACAAAACGGTTGGCAAAGTCAGAAGACTCCATAAATGCAGGAGCTTTATCGCTTTCAAATCGGATGAAAGTAGGCTGTAAAAGTGGGCTTTGGGCTTGCTCAATTTGCTTAGCCTGTTTCAAAGTATTTTGTGCAGACAGTGTTGCAAGTCCAAAACAAAATAACAGGCTCAAGATGAGCAACGATACTTTTTTCATAAGTGTAGTTTTTTAATTTAGATAATAAAAGATAAGAAAACTGCTTTTTTCAGTCGGTGTGATTTAATATTGTTTGATAATTTTTTGAGAAAAAATCCCCCCCTCAGTATCCACACCTCTGATAAAGTAAATTCCATTTGGAAAATAATGAATGTCGTGCGTTGATTCTTGAGTGGTTTTCTTTGATAAAAGAACTTGCCCAACAGCATTGACAATCTCGAATGACACAGCATTTTCAATTGTAAAAAAAGTGCTCGTTACTGAGGGGTATATTTTGACTTTTGTTTTGCCCGTTTTTTCGATAGAAATAGTTTTTGAGTAGGCAAATTGACCATCTAAGTCTTTGATCTTCAGACGATAGTAAGCGATAGAGGAAAGGGGGTAATCGTCCATTAGTTCATAAGTTGAATGAGAACCTTTGGCTTTCACTTCGCCTATTTTTTCAAAGGTTTGGCTATTCGTGCTGCGTTCTATGTCAAAACTTGCAGCGTTTTTTTCTTCCGCTGTTGTCCAAGTCAAAAGATTACCCCCCTCAGTATTTTGACCTTTAAAACTCAATAATTCGATAGGTAAAACAACACTGGAAGCAACCCAATTAGAAGCCGTGCTGTTGAGCGCAAAGTTTTGTAAAGTACCTGAATACAAGGTCGTATTGGCACTATTGAGAAGTTGTGTAGCAGTCGCATTGTTGCTGTTGGCAGTGCCATGATTGAATTTGTAGTACATCAAAAGCCCTGTCTGTGGTAATGATAAGTCAGCGTTCATGCCAGCTTGAATTTCGGTTTGTGTTCGTACCACATTCCATACGCGTACTTCATCAATTGTACCATTCATAAACTCGCTTGCGCCGCCAAATGAGCCCAGATAAAGACCTGTCAAGTTGGGTAATGCTGTGTTGAAAGTATTCGTTTGCGCCACTAATTGCCCATCGAGATAAGATTTAAAACCATTTGTCGTGTTTCTTTGCCAAGTCATAGCGATGTGATGCCAATTTCCGTCGGTAGCGGCTGCGCCGACTGCTACGCCGCCGACTGTGCCACCGCTATTGGATAGAATATGCTTAAATGCACCTGCTCCACCATTCCACCCTGCTACGATATAATTGTTGCCATCTTGAAAACGCACCGCTGATTGCAAATTAGTCCCTTTGAACCAATATTCAATCGTAATAGCTGACGAAACCGTTGGGGAGATAGGTGACGCTGAACAAGTATTGTAATCAATAGGCGAGATGTAAACATAGTCGTCCACGCCATCGAAATGTAAGCCATTGTTGGTTGTGATTGTTGGCGTTGTATAAGCAGTAGAACCCGTCAGAGCATACGTTCTACTCGACGCATCGGGCGAACTGATGACTAAATCGCCCGAAAAGTTGCTACATACTGAGGGGTTGAAACGAACGTAAACGGTTTTGTCCGCTACCTCGCCGTTACTCGGCGTGATAGTCAAACTACTGGCAAAACCAGCGTCAGGACTCAAAGAGACTTCAAATCCCGTTGGAGCAGTAACGGTTACAGGATTTGTTAGGCAGTTTTCACCCCATGTTTGAAAAGTTTTTTTACTGTTGGCAGGTTCTAAACTAAAACTACTGAAACTACCTTGCGTCTGTTTGTAGTAACTAATTGTGCCGTTTGAGTTGCCTGCAAGCATATCGAGGTAGCCGTCGTTGTCAATGTCCGTGAAAGTAGGCATAGCTTGGTCACCCGCATCAATAAAACTGAATTGACTGGTTGCCAAGTTGAAAATCAAGCTATTCACAGCTTGTTTGTAATGATTTATTTGACCATCCGATTTACCAACCACCAAATCCAATGAGCCATCGTTGTCAATATCGGCAATAGCAGGTACTGAATTTGGCACATTGATACCGTTGAAACTCGTTGTAACCAAATTGAAAGTGGTACTGTTGGTAGCGGCTTGCCTGTAATGATACAAATTTCCAGTGCCCGACCCGACCAACATATCGAGCAAACCATCGCGGTCAAGGTCATTGAAAACAGGAGCTGCATTGCTGCCAACGTTTATGTTGTTGAAATTGTTGGTTCTCAAATCAAAACTGGTAGAACCAAACGCGCTTTGTTCATAGTGACTCACATTGCCCGTACTATTCCCGACGACTAAATCCAACAAACCGTCATTGTCAATATCCGTAAAAGTGGGTATTGCCGAGTTTCCAACATCAATGGACGCAAAAGAAGACGTAACAGAAAAGAAAGCCTCTGGACTCAATGAGCTTTGCCGATAGCGGGCAATTTGACCATCGGCTTTGCCGACAAATAAATCGAGTAACCCGTTACCATCCACATCTACGACCGTCGGTGCAGCAAAAGAGGGCGTATTGATAAGGCTAAAATTGGTCGTCACTCCTGTCAATACTGAGGGGGTCAGTGCTGTCAACAAATTCGGATTACAAGGCGGTGCAACTGTTCCGTTGAGGGCATAAGTAGCTGTATTTGAACCACTTGCTGTCACCGTCAAATTACCAGCCCGTGAACCTGCTATCTGTGAACCGAGCCGCACATAGACTGTTTGAGGTACCGCATCGCCATTTGTCTGAGGCAAACTAACACTGCTGCCAAAACCTGAACTGGCATTTAGCGACACCTCGTACCCCGCTGGTGCCGCCACTGTGGCATTGCCCGACAAACAACTACCCCAAACTTGTAGCGTTTGGGTTGCCGAAGGTGTATGAGTACTTGTGTTAAAATCAGAAAAACTTCCCGCTGTTTGCTCGTAGTGGTCAATTGCGCCATTATCAACTCCTACAAACATATCCATTAAACCATCATGGTCAATATCTGCAAAAGCCGTTGCGGTATTTGCCCCTACATCAATATTTTTAAACGCAGTAGTTACCAAATTAAAGGTCGTACCGTTGGCGGAGGCTTGTTCGTATTGATAAATTGTACCAGCATAATTGCCTACGAACAAATCCAACAGCCCATCGCCGTCGAAGTCCGTAAAAGTCGGTTCAGCGTTTTGACCTACATCAATACTGCCAAAATTGGTTGTAATTAAACTAAAAGTCAGACTATTGGTGGCAGCTTGTTCATAACGATTGAGTGTACCGTCGTCCAAGCCCACGATTAAATCCAGTTTGCCATTGTTGTCTATATCCGTAATGGTAGGGACAGACAAAGTTCCTGCGACACTGATACCGCTAAAATCGTTTGTAACGAGCGTAAAACTGGTATTGCCCCAAGCGGATTGTCTGTAATGAGCAATTTTAGGAGCCCCGCCGCCTGTGTATTCACCAATCAATAAATCGAGTAGGTAGTCACCATCAAGGTCGGTTATAAAAGGTCTTGAAAACTCGCCGACATCAATTGTATTGAAATTATTTGAAACAAGATTAAAAGAGGCACTGTTCGCGCTCGCTTGCTCATAATGCGAGAGTGTGCCATCTTGTTTGCCAACAAGTAAATCCAAAAGCCCATCGGCATCTAAATCGGCAAAAGTTGGACCTGCATAATTACTGACATTCACACCGTTAAAACCTGCCGAAACGAGATTCCATACTGAGGGGTCATTACTGGCTGAAACCGTCGGCGTGCAAGTTGGCGGTATGAACAGTGACCCCGCCAAACCAAACGTTTTTGAAGCAGCATTGGCAGCCGTTAATTGTAAACTGCCAGCAACGATATTACTCGATGTATTGTAGCGCACATAAACGGTTGTGTTAGACACTGTACTACCACTTCTTGGAATAGTGACACTGCTGCCAAAACCCGTTGTCTCACTCAACGATACTTGAAACCCCGCCGAAGCCGTTGCCGTTATATCACCTGTAAAACAAGCATCGCCCCATACCTTAATGCTTTGCGCTTGTGAAGGAATATTTAAAGCAGATGTAAATGCCTCAAAACTCCCTGCGGCTTGTTCATAGTGGGCAATCGTACCATCGTCCTTACCAATCAGTAAGTCTAACAGCCCGTCGCCATCTAAATCTGTCAGTGTTGGCACCGCATTGTCACCCACATCAATGCCGTTGAAAGGGTTTGAAACAATGTGCAATGTTGACAGATTGGGCATTTCATAGTGTGTAATAGTGCCATCACCAAAACCCACCAGCATATCTGTAAAACCATTTTTATCTATATCTTTGAGCACAGATGCCACACCAGACCTGTTAAGGTTATAAGAACCTTGTGAGTAAAAATCTAAAGTATTGCCAGGTAAGTTATAATATAGCCCCATTGTACCGTTGGCATCGCCTATGAAAACATACATTGAGCCTCCGTCTTGAAACCTAATTGTTGTGGGAACAGGTTTGGGTGGAAATATTGTTAAACCATGAGGAAAAGCATTGTTTATGACATTCATCTGCCGACTATTAACGGCAGCTTGCTCCAAATGTACAATCTGACCGATGCCTGTACCCATCAGCATATCGTACAAGCCATTACCAGTCAAGTCTGTAAAATGTGGGGCAGAATAAGTCAAATCGGGATGAACTACTACGGGCGACCCTACCCCAACATCGAATATTAAACTATTCGTTGCCTGCTGTTCGTAGCTGTACAATTTGCCGTCTGCTGCGCCTACCCACAAATCCAAACGCCCGTTGTTGTCAATATCAGCAACCGTAGGAACTGCGCGTGTTCCGACATCAATATTGTTGAAATTATTTGACACGAGGTTGAATACAAAAGGAGTACGGCTGGCAGAAATCTTAGGAGTGCATTGACTTTTTGCGTCGGTCGTCAAAAAGAGAAAGCCTAAAAGTAGAAGCGTCGTTTTCGATAGAAGAACTGTGTTTTTCATCTTATTTTAGTTTAAGAAAATTGAAATCGTTTTTAATGATTCAAAAATGAGAATACGACACCAATTCGATGTTGCAACCGTGGTACACACACGTTCCCTATGGTACACGCACGTTGCAAATAGGGTACACGAATGTTGCATATACCACAACTGCCCTTTCCGAGTCTGTCGGAAAGGGCAGTTTTTAATAAAAATGGGAAAAATACTGAGGGGGGTATTTACAAATAAGTAGAAGGTAGTTTCCCAAATCGTTCTTGGAAAAGTTGGGAGAAATGCTTGACTTGCAATAAACCTACGGCATAACACGCTGCTTTGACAGAATCCACTTGTTGCGTTTCGAGCAAATGAAGAGCATGATTGAGGCGTACTTCTTGCAAATATTGTTGCGGTGAGAGTCCAGCAAGTTGTTTGAGTTTTCTGAACAATTGGGTGCGACTCAAAGCCATGTCTGAAGCCATGCGTTCGACTGAATAATCTATATCATGTAGATTTTTCATGACTGACACTTCGAGCTCTGCCAACCATGCCATTTCTATTACTGAAATTTTGGGCTTTTCTATCAAAACCTCCCCCTCAGTATTTGTGTCATTTTTATCATCGGCAATAACTTCATTTGCGTGTTCACTGCCTAAAACCTCTTCATTTTTTGTAAAGACATGCCTAAATTGAACATTTCTTAAAAGGTTTTCGATTCTTGCTATTAGTTCATCCTCTTCAAAAGGCTTTATCAAATAATCATCAACACCTATGCGAAGAGCTTTGAGTTTGTCTTGCATTTCAGCGCGTGCAGTCAGCATGACAAAAGGAATGGAACAGAATGTGTCTTGGGTTTTTAAACTCGACAAAAGTTGAAATCCATCCATAACAGGCATCATCACATCTGATAGAATCAAGTCAATGTCTGCTTTTTTATTCAGTAGGTCGAGGGCAATTTGCCCATTTTCTGCTTTCTTGATTTGATAATGTGGTTCTAAAATCAAGGTCAGATACTCACGTAAACTTTTGTTGTCTTCGACAATCAGAATAGTCTTTCGATGACTATTATTCGACATTTGGGCGGTTAATACTGAGGGGGACATTTCATCAGTTGAAAAATCGTCCAATACTTCAACAACTTGATCTTCAGCACCTTCTGCGATTTTCGCAGTGCCTAAAATCTCTTTTTTAGGCAAATTGAAAACAAATACACTGCCTTTGCCTAAAGTGCTTTGAGCTGTCAAAGTGCCTCCCATAAGCTTTGCCAACTCTGAGGACAGCGACAGACCAATGCCTGTACCTCCTTCTATAAGAGCATCCGTTTGAGACGATTGGTAGAAACGGTTGAAAATATGCGGTAAATCGTCGGGATGTATGCCTCGCCCTGTGTCGGAAACAGTAATTTTTAGGTAGTTGTTTTCTTCTTCAACATTCACTGTGATATTGCCATTGGTAGGCGTGAATTTGACTGCGTTGGATAGTAGGTTGTTCAATATTTTTTCCAATTTGTCGGAATCGAGCATCAATTGCAAATATTGGTCGGCTTTATAGTGAAATGTGAATCTGAGGTTTTGCATTTCGGCAGATGATTCGAAATTGGCAACAATGCGGCGTATCAGACCATAAACGACGTGTTTATCCTCTTTCAACTCCAATTTATTGGCTTCGAGCTTGTTCAAGTCCAAGATTTCGTTCACTAATTTAAGCAAATTTTGGGCATTTTGCCTCACCAATCGCACAAGTGTAAAATTGCGGTTGTCCAAAGTCCCACTTTTCAATATCGTACTGAGGGGTGCTAGCATGAGCGTCAAAGGCGTGCGAAGTTCGTGTGAGACATTGGCGAAGAAGCGTGTTTTGAGAGCATCTAATTGTTGGAGATGAGCCGATTGGGCTTCAATAATCGATTTGTTGCGTCGTTCACGAAAGTAAAAAATCACTAAAATAACAGAAAGAAGAATAAAAAAACCAATTGCCAACCACAACAACCGACGTTCAGCTTGTTGTTTGGCAATAGCCTGTTCTTTGGCACTTACGTCGTATTTGATTTCAAGTTCCTTAGTCGCATTGTGATAGTTGAGGTCAAGGCGTATAGAGCGAGCTGCCATGTGTTCTTTATAAGCCTCCAGAGCTTTGTCAAAATCGCCTTTTTTTTCATAAACTTTTGCCAAATAATCCCAAATATCAATATCAATGCTGTGCATATCTATCTTATCGCCGATAGCCAAGGTCTGTTTATAGTATTCGATGGCCTTATCGTAGTCGCCATTTATGTGCTTGATATGCCCTGCATTGAATACAGCATGAAGCCCATGAGGCGTATTGACTAAATGGTATTGCTCAATCAATGCCAAAGTCCGTTCAGAATGTATCAGTGCTTGGTCAAGTTTATTTATGCCTTTATAAAAAGTGACACACAATGATTCGTATCTCACTCGCGCCAAAGCAGGGAGCTGTGGCAGCAATTCCTCTGTTTTTCTCAGGTAAAACTCAGCTGAATCCGCCTGACCATCTACAAAATAACGATTGTGTAAATGATGATAAATAAGGCTTAGACTTTTGAGGGATTCGGCATCCGTTTTCTGTTTGTAATAGTCAAGACTTTTGAATAGTCGCGATAAGGCAAACTGGCGAGCATTTGCATTTCTATTGTAGTAAATACCGATACCTAATGTCAATTCAGCTTGTACGGAAGGGTCGGTTTCGTTTTCAATCAAGGCATTAGCTTGATTGAAAACGGCTAAAAAACTGGTGTTGTATTCTGCCCAAGAATTATTGACTTTGTTGAACAAAACACGGTATTTCAAGAGGTTATTTCCCGTTTTTTCACTTGAAATCTGTGCTTTTTCTAAAAATAATAACTTTTTCTTGGGTTGAAGTGTCCAAGAGGCCGCTCTTAAATATGTTTCTGTAATTACTTCATTGATACTCCCAGAGCTTGATTCTAAGAGTGTTACAGATTTTTCGACATAAAATTCGACGCTGTCTTGATTATACTGCGGCTCATAACGAAACCAATTTGCCAAATCTTGATAAACTTGACTCAGTGGCACAATCGAATTTTGTGGCGATAGCTTGTACGCTTGTTCAGCAGCAACGGCATCGGGTTTTACAAGCGGTAAAGAAGATAAACTCTGGCTTTGGATGCTACAAATAGCCCCATAAATAGTGATGAATGGGATAAAAATTCTGGAAAATATACTTGCCCTAAATCGTGAATTGGAATAAAAAATAATAAGTCTTTTTTTTAGCATGTTTAAGTTAGTCAAGTTTATATTGGCAATGGCATCTAATCAAAACACTTAGAAGAGAATTACAGCACATAAACCAAGTTATCGTCAAGCATAGCGAGTGTGATACCCACTCATTTTTTGTTTGTTTTTTGTGGCACTAAGGTAAAAATTTATTCAGTTTTATAATCCTTATCGTAGATATTTACAAACACATGATTGTTTATTCCATTTTTACTGAGGGGTACTTTCGATAGGATTGACTTCAGAGCCTCAAAACATCAGAATAAATCGCTGGGATTCTGGCCAGTCATTTTTTTGAATGCTCGATTGAAAGTTGCTTTTGAGTTAAATCCACATTCAAACGCAATTGCCAATAGCGTAAGGTGTTGGTAATCAGTAGATTTTGCTTTTTGTTTAAACTCTTCAACGCGATATTGGTTAACAAAATCGTTAAAATTTTTGCTAAAACCACTGTTGATGACTTGTGAAAGAATAGACGTATTCGTTTTTAGATTACTCGCTAAATCAGATAAGGTTAGTTCAGGATTGAGATAAGGCTTTTGGGTTGCAAAAAAGGTCAAAACTTTGGTTTTCCATGCCTCTAAATCGGTTTCAGTGAGTGTGTTTTTGTTTTTCGTCCCTTCTTTTTCGGTTACAGTATCACTTTCAATTGATAGCGTTATGGGTATCGGGTGTTCTGTTGAATTATCAGTTTCGATGACAATTGCAGGTGTTTCTTGAGTAAATCGTACAGTTTTCACCCTTGACTGTGCATAACCTGAAATACTCAAATAGTATATCAAAAGAGTATCCATAAGGTAGCCCCACCACATCAAAGCGTATAAATCGTTGCCTTTTTTGAGCGATAAATGAACAACCAAAAAATTGGCAATACTGATGAGTGTTAGGCATAATTTAACAACCAGATAGTTTCGCACCCATGTAAAACTAATACTGTCTGGGTCGGAGAACTCATTCAAAGTCCACTTTTTATAGTCTTTATAAAGCCTATACGATAGTATAAAATAGTATATCTCGATACCCCAACTGAGCAAAGGATTAATAAAGATTAAAATTGGTTGTTCGCCCCATGTCGTTACAAATGATTTATTGTTCAAACCAATCAAACCCACAATTAAGTGTTCAACAAAGTAAATCCCATAAGCCGTAAAGTGCCACACATCACGCCGCCATGCAAAACGCCATTGGTCATTAGTAAGACTTTTTAGGAAAAAATAAATCGTCGGCGGAATGACCAACCAAAAGCCATCCCATGGTAAGTAAGTATAATCTTCCCACAATGTTTCGATGCCCAACCAGCCGAACATATAAGGTACACCATTGATACTCAATAAAATAAGTGCAAAAGCTAACCAATAGTCGGCGTATCTCTCTTCACGATACCCCCTCAGTATGAGAAGCGTAGCGAAGAGAAAACCTTGCAGTAAGGTCAAAAGCGGTACGAGTGCGTAGATGCTGATTGAGGAAGGCATACAGTCTTGAAATATGGCAATAAAAAATAGACTTCATTCAAACAGTCAAAAACAGAGAAGGTTGTGAAACCTTTTGGGTTTTCGGATTTCACCCTGCTATTGACCGTTGAATCCTAAATAGCCTGTTGCCCACGTCACTGTGGCTTGTGCTATTTTCCATTCCGCCTGCAATTTAGCCATTTTTATTTGTGCCTCTAAAAATTTTGACTCCCGACTGTTGATAAGGAAAAAAGAGCTTTCACCCAATTGAAAGCGGGTGTTTTCAAGTGTCAAGAGTTTTTCAAAATTCGCAAGTGATTGATTTTGAATCTGAATTTGAGCTTGCACGTTTTCTAAAGTCCGAAATGCGAGTTGCAATTTATTCTCTAATTCTCTTAGTTTTTGGTCCTGAAAAAGGCGTGTATTTTCAATTTTAATATCGGCTAATTGCACATCGGCGCGCTCGGCTCTGAATAAAGTCGAAGTGCTGAACTGAATACCCCATTTGTAATTGTCCGAAAAAACATTGTTTATAGCAAAACCATTGCCTAAAAAATTGTAATTGAGGTTGAGTTTAGGCTTTAATTTTTCGCGTTTGAGCCGTTTCTCAATCTCCAATTGTGCCAATTTAAAATCGTACCCCCTCAGTAATGGATGGGTTTTGGCGATATTTTGTACTAAAAACTGCTTTTGTTCATCCGAAACGGGCGTTATACTGAGGGGTATCTCGTTGCTCAGTGTTTGAGGTTTGATGTTGTCAAGGATAGGCGTATTGACCGATGCATTGCCCCACAAAAAATTGTTCAACTTCAAAGTCGCTTCTCTAAAATCTTGTTGTACTTCGTTGAATTGCAACTGACGGTCTTGCACTTGAGTCCATGACTCCAAAGTATCCATTGCCATGCGGTCGCCTAAGTCAAAGGCACTTTTGATACCTACAAAACGTTGCTCTGCAACACTTAATGCTTTTTGAAAAACCAGCAATTGTTGGTAAGAAAAACTCCACTTCCAATACGCAGTGGTGGCTTCGAGAGCCAAATCATTCAGCACTGCGTTGCGCTCCGATTGATTCAAGCCTTGCGATTGTTGAGCTTTGGCGCGATTGGCACGCCTATCGTCAATCATCAAACCTTGTAACAAAGGCATTGACAAACCCAAAACAGCTTGTCCCGCCGTTGGCAATTTTTCCGACGGATTGATAAAATTGCCCTCCGTCGTATTATAAGCGGCTTTTAGCTCTAAACCATACAAAGCCGTTGGTACTTTCACACCATATTCTCCATAGCCAAAATATTTCTGATTTTTAAAAAACTTTTGCTCATAGTCGCCAAATGCCTTTGGGTCGAAACCACCTTTTGCACTCAGCAATTCGGCTTCTGCGGTGCGGTTGAGCAAAGCAGCACGCTTGGCTGATGGGTGATTTTGTTCCACCAATTTCAAGAAATCAGTCAGTGACAGTATGGGTTCTATTGTTTGAGCCACCGCACTTAAACAGCTGATTATCAGCAAATTGAGTATCAATAAAAATAGTTTTCGCATATAAAATAAAGGTTGTAATCTTTAGTCGTTTTTACATATTTGCCCCTTTTTTACGTCATATACTGAGGGGGTATGGGGCGATTATTTTTCCTTCTCTTTTTTAGCTGGCTCTTTGCTAAACTCTTGATAATATTCAGGTGGGAAGCCGTTGAGTTGCCGCCACAGTTCATACCACACAGGCACGTCTTTGAGCAGCGTAAAACTTTGTGCGCCGCCGCCAGGTCGCAAGGCATTGGGCCAAGCAGGTGCGTCTTTGTCAGGGGCGACGAGTAGTCGAAATTTACCTTTGGCGTTCGCCACATTGTCAATAGCCACTATACGGCCGCTGTAAGTCCCAATCGAGGCATTGGGCCAGCCCGAAAAGATGAACGCAGGCCAACCGTCGAAGATGAACCGTACTTGTTTGTTGAGTTGTACAAGCGGCAAATCAATGGGTTCGATGAATACTTCGACAGCTAAATTCATTTTTTCAGGCACAATACTGACAATGGCTTCACCCTCTTTCACAGTTTCGCCGATGCCGACACGAGTAGCTTGTGTGATATAGCAATCTTGCGGTGCGATGATGTAATAGAATTTGGCGCGTGCCGAATAGTTGGCGTACTGGCTTTTGAGTTTGTTGACATTGGCTTCTGCCTCCAGACCATCCGAGATGGTGCTGAAACGTTCGCTTTCGGTCTTAGCGATTTTACCTTGATATTCGCTTTCTGCACCCCTCAGTTGAAATTGCAAATTGTCCAATTCTTGCACCGATTGGGCATAGTCATTTTGCGCTTCCACTTGTTTGGCTTGGGTTTGTTGCACCTTCAAACGCTTGTTTTCAAGGTCAGTCAACGATTTTAGACCTTGTTTGTAGAGTTCTTCTGTCCGATTGGCTTGTATTTTTTCATTCTCAAAATCCTTTTCAGCTGCTATCATTTTGTTGCGATTGGCTTCGATTTTGAGCTTAGTTTGTTCTATTTTGTTGCGCAATTGGTCTTGTTTGAACTTTAGTTCTTGTTGCGTTTGAACAATTTGCCGCTTCAAAGCATCAGATTTGGCGGAATAACTCAAGACAGAGTTGGCTTTTGCATACACTTGCGCCTGAGTGCGTGGCAGCAATTCTGGGTCGAAATAGTCTGTTTTGATTTCTGTGATTTTGACTATTGTATCACCTTTTTTCACCAACTGCCCCTCTCGGACATACCACTTCTCAATTTGTCCTGCAATGACGGTATGAATAGTTTGAGGCCTTTGGTCGGGTGACAAGGTTGTCACTACTCCTTTGGCACGGATGTTTTGCGTCCAAGGAAGGAAAAGTAGCACAACATTGACACAAAAGATTGCCAAAATCCATCGTCTGAACATTGTATGCGCCCTCACTAAGTTCGTTTTTTCAAAAGCACGGTATTTGGAGGTATCAACTTTAACTTGATTTTCAGAGATATTGAGCATTGTCAGAAATTTTAACAGTAATCATTTTCGGATTGTCATTGAGTGCAATGATGGGCACAAAATGACAGCAACTATATTTTGTGGGTCTTAAAAATTCGGTTGTAGTGAACAGATTTTTGAATGTCATCGAAAGTGCCTTGCTCAATGATTTGACCTTCTTTCATTACAATGACTCGGTCGCAACGAGAAGCCAAAACAGGGTCATCAGTGACAGCAATCAGTGTCCAATTTTGCGATTTATCGGTCAGCAAATTGGCGATTCGGAGACGGTCAGTGTATTCTAAATTTGCCATAAGCTCTTCAATAGCAAGCAGTTGTGGTTTATTGAGAATACCTCTGGCTAAGATGATTTTAGATACAATACTGCGTGGCAAAGTTTTACCCGCAGGTAAGAGTGGTGTATCAAAACCTTTGGGTAGTAGGTTGATAAAGCGCATCAGACCGACCGCTTCGCACACTTTCACAAGTTCGTCGAACTTGATGTGGGTATAGCCCAAGGTGATGTTTTCGCGCAAAGTACCTTTAAAAATGTCTTCTTGTGCCGAATAATCGCCAATGGCATTGCGAAGTGAGATTTGGTTAAAGTTGTTTCTTGGTACGCCATTATAGCTCAAAACACCTTTGTAGTCGGACAAAAAACACGAAATAACTTGCACTAAAGTCGTTTTCCCAGACCCATTGTAGCCTGCAATGCAGACCCGTTCACCAGATTCGATATTCAGATTGATACCCCTCAGTATGGGTTCGTCTGGATTCTCAAAATGATAGGTTAGGTTTTCAATGTCCAATTTGATACCTTTATCTGTGTTCACTTCATCGAAATCAATGCCCCTTTCAGTTTCAACAGGTAAATCAGTGACCATACCTATTTTTTCTATGGCGGTCAAAACATCATAGACTGTATCCATTGTCACAATCATTTTTTCGACCGAACTCAGAGTGAGGATAATGATGATTTCTGCTGCTACGAATTGTCCAACATTGATTTCATTGTTGATAACAAGCCAACCACCAAGTGTCAATAGCACAAAAGTTATTAAGGTTTTGAAGGCGACAATGCTGCCAAATTGTAGCAACAAAATACGGAAGTGACTGCGCTTAGCATCTAAATAATTGCTCACATAAGTATCGGTTTTACTGAGGGGTAGCTCCGACTTGCCTGCAAGTTTGAAGGTTTGGAGGGTTCGTGCGACCTCTTCGAGCCAATAAGCTACTTCATATTTGTATTTCGACTCTTTGAGGCTGGTTTTCAGACCTTGAGGCCCTGTCAAACGAAAAATGATGATCAGTAAAACCAATAAAACCAGTCCGAAGAAGATAAATAATGGATGATAGAACGACAAAAGCAACAAGCCGAAAATGATTTGCATGACTGCCGTTGATAGGTCAATTAGCAGTTTTGGTAAACCTTTTTGCAAAGTCAATGTGTCAAAAAAACGGTTGACAACCTCTGGCAAATATTCTCCACGTGCTGCTTCTATGTGCAAATTGGGTAGCCTTTTGGCAAAATCGAATGAAACGCGAGTAAATAAACGCCTTTGTAGCGTTTCGCTGACCGTCATTTGCATCACAATTAGAATACCAGCAAACAAAGTGCCTAAAGTCACACCAACTATCAACAGCCACCACGAAGACGAAACCGCACCACCTTGTATGATATTGAGTATCGCTTGAATACCCAATGGCAATGATAAATTGATAAGTCCTGCGAAAATCGCATAAACATAGATATAGCCAATCTCTTTACGGTCTTCGTGTAGTAACCGAAGGAATCTTTGGAAAGGTGTAAGTGATACCTGATTAAATTTATTGTTGCTCAAACTATCTGACGTTTTTGTTAAGAAACTGTATTAAAACCTAAAAATTCTATCTCTGACTGTTCTCTACTCTGCTCGAAAAGCGTGCATTGGAAGAGAATTTATAGAGCAGAAAAACGGTCATTAATGGCTGTTTTAAGTTTTAAAACAGTTCCTACGTGAATGAAATCATGATTATAAACAACCGAAATTGAAAATAAGTTTACAAAAATAGATTTTTTATTACCAAAAATGAAAGTAATACTTTCAAAATAGTAAGCAAATTACCTTAAATACAAATTGCTTTTAATTTTAGCTTAAAAAATTACTTATCTAACCTTAAAATAACGCTCTTTGTATAAAAAAGCCCCCTCAGTAAAACAAGATGTTTCATTTTCAACCTACCTTTGACCTCATCTAAAATCTAAACAACTCAATAGAAAAATCAACTCATTGTCATGAAGAAGTTCCTTTTCATCTGCTTTATATATATTCCTACCTTTGTTTTTAGCCAAAAAGACAGCTTAGGTGAGCAACGACAAAACCATCTTGACTTCCAAATCAAAATAAAAAAAGCCGAAACGCCTATTACTATTGATGGTGTATTAGAAGAAAAAGATTGGTCGAATGCGGATGTAGCAAAGAATTTTTGGCGTAAATATCCCGACAACAGAGAACGTGCCGCGACTAAAACTGAAGCCCGATTAACCTATGATGCGCATTTTCTTTATATTGGTTTCATTTGCTATGATTCGACGGACAAACACATTATACCTACTCTGAAAAGAGATATTGACTATTTCGACGGAGACGGTATAGCCGTTTTACTCGACCCTATCAACCGTCAATCGAATGCGTATTTGTTTGGTTCAAGTCCGTTGGGCGTGCAGAGCGAAACCGACGTGCAGTCGTTCGGTGACTTGACTTTTTCATGGGATACCAAATGGTTTAATGCGGTCAAACAATATCCTGACCGTTGGACAGTGGAAATAGCAATTCCTTTCAAATCGCTGCGCTACGAAGCAGGAAAGCAAGAATGGGGCATCAATTTCATCAGAAATGATATAAAACATGGGCAATATCACACATGGGCGCGCGTTCCGATGCAGTATCAAGGTACTCAGTTGGGTTTTTATGGCACGTTGGTTTGGGATGCACCACCGCCAGTAGAGAAAAGTAACGTTGCATTGATTCCTTATATATTGGCTGGTGCTGCCAACGATTTTGAAGTAAGCGAAAAAACGGATAAGGTACTGAGGGGGGGCTTGGATGCCAAAATCGCACTCAATTCGCAACTCAATTTGGATGCTACTATTAATCCTGACTTCTCACAAGTAGATGTAGATGTGCAGCAAACGAATTTGACACGATTCAGTTTGTTTTTTCCTGAGAGGCGCATTTTTTTTCTAGAAAATAACGATGTTTTGTCCGAGTTGGGTAGCCCACCTGCCAATCGTCCTTTTTTCTCTCGTCGCATTGGCTTAGATGCCGACGGACAGCGTGTGCCGATTCAATATGGTGTGCGTTTGAGCGGAAACCTAAATAAAACATTGCGTATCAATGCATTAAACATCCAAACTGCTGCAACAAATGGGCAAGGCGCATACAATTATTCGGCAGCAGCTATGCAACAGGCTTTGGTAGGTCGTTCGTTTTTTAAAGTAGGTCTGTTGAATCGGCAAGGTGTTGAAGACGGTTTTAAGTTTTCAAAAACAGACTATAAACGCGATATATCCACCGAGTTTTCATTTACCTCCAAAAACAATCGGTGGGATGCTTGGCTCTTGTTGCATCATTCGTTGCAACACAATATAAAGAATGATAATAATTATCTTGAAGGTGGCTTTTGGTATCACAACGAAAAATGGCAGTTTTTGAACCAAACAACTACTGTTGGATCGAACTATGCAACAGGTATGGAGTTTTTTCAGCGCATTGAGAACTATGATGCTTTGCTTGATACAACTTTTCGTATTGGTTATAAACAAAACTTTTCGATGTTTTACTACAATTATGTCCCTAAAAACAGCCAAACCATCAATAACAATGAGACTCAGGTTTTTTTACAATTGATACTCAACCCAAATAACTCATTGAATGACAGATATTTTCACATAGAAAACAATACACAATTTAAAAACACTTCGACTATTTCGGTGCAGTTGGACAATGATGATAATCGGTTGCCTGTGCATACGGCTTTTACGGACGATACGCCTTTACCACCCGATAAATATATCTATACGTTTGGCACTGTTGCCTACAACAGCGACAAACGTAAGAAGTTTTTGTTGGCATCAAAATTCACTTTTGGTGAGTTTTACAACGGTAAACAATTGGGTATGAGTTTAGGGTTTACTTTCAGAAAAACACCCATTGGGGTTTTTAGTCTATTGTTTGAACGCTATGATCTGCAGTTTCCTGCGCCTTACAATCGCTCACTTTTGTACCTTATAAATTCAAAAACCGAGTTAAGTTTTACGAAAAATTTGATTTGGACAACTTTTTTACAATACAACACACAAGCTAACAATTTCAATGTCAACAGCCGTTTGCAATGGCGTTATAAACCGATGTCAGATTTGTTCATCGTTTTTACGGACAATCATGGCACTTTGCCTTTTGTGAGAAAAAATCGAGCATTGGTTTTGAAGATGAATTATTGGTTTAACCTATAGAACTATATTTTTCTCAAATTTTTATTTGGTAAATGAATGAATAATTAAAACGAAAGTCTAAATTTACCGCAAGAACCTTTCGTGTACTGAGGGGTTGCTTTGTTAGAATGTAGAGAACCAATTTTCAAGAAATCAAGCAAAAAGTAAGCGTTTATGGAAAAAGCCATCAAAATGGTCAGCCTAATTTTAGGCGGTGGACAAGGTTCGCGCTTGTCACCTTTGACAAAAGACCGCTCAAAACCTGCTGTTCCCATTGCAGGTAAGTACCGTCTCATTGACATTCCTATCTCAAATTGTATTCATTCGGGCGTGCGGCGCATTTTCGTTTTGACGCAGTTCAACTCAGCTTCGTTGAATCAACACATCAAAAATACATACAATTTCGACCATTTCAGTCGTGGATTTGTAGATATTTTGGCAGCAGAACAGACTCCTGACAACCCAAATTGGTTTCAAGGAACGGCAGATGCAGTACGTCAGTCATTGCGTCACATGAATACACACCAGCACGATTACATTTTGATTTTGTCGGGAGACCAGTTATACCAAATGGACTTTTTGGCAATGGTGAAAGAGCATATTGCAAAAGGAGCTGAGTTGTCAATTGCCACTATTCCAGTTGTTGCTAAAGAAGCAACAGAGTTTGGTATTATGAAAGTAGATAAAAAAGGTATGATTGATAGCTTTATCGAAAAACCTAAGGCTGAATTACTACCTGATTGGGTGTCGCCTGTGCCAAAAGCTGAGCAGAAAGCTGGAAAGAACTATTTGGCAAGTATGGGTATTTATATTTTCAATAAGGAAACCATGCAGCGATTGCTCGATGAGCATCCGAATGCAACGGATTTTGGCAAGGAAATTATACCCGCAGCTATCAAATCTGGCTCAAAAGTAGCGAGTTACTTATACAATGGGTATTGGACAGACATCGGAAACATCGGTTCATTTTTTGAAGCTAATTTGGAATTGACTGACCCACTTCCGAAGTTCAACTTGTTCGATAGCGGTAAAATGATATTTACACGGGCGCGTCAATTGCCTCCAAGCAAATACTTCGGAACGACACTCAAAAGGTCGGTTGTTACTGAGGGGTCTATTTGTTTGGCGAAATCACTGGAGCGTTGTGTCATTGGCATAAGAAGCCGTATTGGTGAAAAAACGACGATGAAAAATGTCATTATGATGGGTGCGGACTACTATGAGCATATTTCTGACCTCGTACAGAAAGACCGTGTGCATATTGGGGTCGGTAAAAACTGTCATATTGAACAAGCTATTTTGGATAAAAACTGTCGCATTGGCAATAATGTGATTATCAAAGGCGATGCAAGTTTACCCAAACAAGACCACGAAGCTTATTCGATTGTTGATGGTATTGTTGTGGTTAAGAAAAATGCAACAATTCCTGATGGTACACATATTGGTGTTTAATAACATTTAGAAACAGTTTTAAAACCTTAATGAGATAGGTTGAGACTGTTTGCGCAAAAAAGTGTTGCAAAACAGTTTCTTAGATATCACCATCGGATTAAAATAATACTTCCTATACCACCCTCTCAGTTGTAATACTGAGAGGGTGTTTTTTTTAGATTTTGACTGTAAAACCCCATTTTGATTTTGGTCTATCCAAAATTAGTGACTAATAACCCTTTTAGCATGACTAATGGTGGCTAATAAATGATAAATGGTAAATTTGTAAATTGCTGCACACATAAATGATATAAATTCATCTTCATTTTAATCTATTTAACAAATCATTACACAGTAAATAAAATATCATATCAAATAAAAAAAGAAAAAAGCCCGCTAGGAAGTGTCTAAAATTAATAATGAACGTCCAAATTTTACCAAAATCAAATTATAAGGCAACCACCAATTCTATGATAAATTAAAAGGCGAAATTTCAAAGTTTTCGCTAAAAAAGAGGAAAAAAAGTAGGAATTTATTTTGTTATTTTATATTTGCCTAAAATTCTGAGTTCACACTGAATACAACCTATGCATAATCAAAAACAACAACACGACGAGCCAAACCCAAGTCAATACATTAGTCTTGCAATAGATATTCTAACTGCAAACTCTAGGTTAGAACATTTCATATCTGTACTTTTGAAAAAGTTTGGTCTGACATTACCTCAGTTCAATGCGCTCAAGGTTCTGTCTTTATATCATCCAGAACCTCTTGCTTTAAAAAAATTGACGGAGCATATGATTGATAAAAGCTCTAATACATCTCGGCTGGTTGATAAATTGGCGGAAAAACAACTGGTACAACGTGAGTTTTTACCAAATGACCGACGTGTACTGCATGTTTCAATTACAGAAACAGGCAGTAAGCTTGCAAATGAGTGTATGGATTTGCTGGAGTCAAACTTGCGAACAAAATTTAATCAAGATGAGTTAAATGCAACTCAAAAATTAATAGATGAACTGAAAAGGTCTCAAAAACTTTAATTGCTCATACAGCAAAACAAAAAATGCAGTACCAAACTTAGGTTTGATGCTGCATTTTTTGTTAATAAATATTAAAAGAGAGATTTTTATGGCTATTTTTAGCTTGTGTGGAAAAGATTTTCAGATAATTTTTTTTTTAAATTAAATCATCTGTTTACCTTTACGAAATCAATACTTCACTGAATACTGATTATTGGTATATGATTTCGATTGGTAAAATATTTGAAAATCAATACTTTGACGTAAATATTTAGAACTCATCGAATCCGAATCTAAACAATAAATAGCAATAGAAAATGCGACAACCCTTTAATTACACACTCATAGAAACCCCCGAAGCATTGAAATCTTTTTATGATGAAAATAGCCAAGTTGAATGGTTAGCAATAGATACTGAGTTTATAGGTGAAAAACGTTTTGAAGTTTTACTTTGTTTGGTACAGGTTGCATCGCCCAATGGATTTTATTTGATAGACCCTTTGGCAATTTCAGATTTGGGGTTATTTTTACAACTCATTGAGAATGAGCAAATTTTAAAGATAACTCATGCCGGGGAAAATGATTACAGGCTATTGAATAATATTTTTGGTACAATACCCAACAATATTTTCGATACACAATTAGCTGGCGGCTTTGTAGGACATGGATATCCTGCATCTTATGGCAAATTGGTTGAAAAAGAGTTAAATGTCTTACTCGATAAAGGCTATGCCGCAACCGATTGGGAAGCGCGCCCGTTAAAAAAGAAGCAGTTGGAGTATGCTTTGAGCGATGTCCAACATCTTTATAGTTTGTATGAAAAACTCAGAGATAAACTTTTAAAAAACAATCGTTTATCATGGGTAAAATCAGAATTGACGCGCTGGGAATCCCCTCAGTACTATGACCGTGACCCTCATCGTGAAGCTCTGATGAATACGATGATGCAAGGATTGAAAACCCATAAACAAGTTTTTTTGTTGCGGCTTTATGAATGGCGAAGGCAGGAGGCTCAACGCTTGAATCATTCAAAGGATATGATTTTGCCTTCAAAATTTATTGCTCCAATTTTAAGAGGGATTGAATCAGGGAAACATGCGTTGCTCGATTCTCGTATAATTCCAGATAGAATTGTGACACAACATTGGGACACGTTCCAAAAACTTTATCAAAAAAAAGCAACTGATGAAGAGTTAGATATTTTGAAACGCTTGCCCCCCCTCAGTAAAGAAGACCCGAAAAAAGATGTTTCGATGGATTTATTGCATGGGTTGGTCAAGTATAAATGTATGGAAAGTGGGATTGCCCCTTCCTTGGTACTTAATAAATCTGACTTGACCTATGCTAAAGCAGGTGAAGATATATTTAATACTGAAGGTAACGATTGGCGGCGCGAGTTTCTGGGTGAAGCCATGCTAAAGTGGCTGAATGAAAGACGTGAATTACATGTTATAATGCAAGATAATGAAGTTATTTTAAGAATGAAAGATGAAGTGTGAACTAGAGCCATGGAACAAATTGGTTTCATTAATTAGATTTCACACGCAATCTTCTATTCAATAGCAATTTTCCAAACATTTTGCAGTATGAATAGTACTGCAAAAATAATTCCGATTTATATGTTTTGTAAACATTTACTTCGTATGAAGCAATTCCTGACAATTCCCTTTTTACTCCTATTGGCAAACCTTGCCTTTGCACAAGCACCCTCGAACGACAACTGTTCGGGTGCTATTACGCTCACACCTATCACAGCAGGTGGTGTTTGTCCAACCGACATTTACACAAATGTCAACGCCAATGATGCAACAGGTGGCACAGGTTCAAACAATCCATCTTGTTTCAATGGTTTACGTGCGTTCAAGGATGTTTGGTTTAAGTTTACCACGCCCGCAGCGACAGGCAGTAATTTAAACTATCGTGTGACTGTACGAGGTGTTACAGCAGCTGATAGTATCAAAAACCCACAAGTTGCTATGTATATTGGTGACTGCGGTACGGGTTTATTTGAAGAATATTGTGCAACACGGCTGATCACAAGAGATACCAATTCTATCAGTTTAGATGCAGGTTGTATGCGTTCAAATACAACTTACTACATCCAAGTAGGTAGTTTTTTGAGTACAGATATTGGTGGTCGTTTCACAGTTTGTATTGAGCCTATTGATCCTATTTACAATATGAGTCCAACACCTCAGACTACAACTGCTTGCGTAGGGACAGTGTATGACTCAGGTGGACCTAATGGGAATTATGGCAATAGCCAAAGTGCTTATACATTTAATATTCGTCCTACTGCCACAGGTTGTATTGAACTCACTATTGACTCCCTCAGTTTGGAAGCCAATTTTGACTCTTTGGTCGTTTTTGATGGTCGTACGAATAGGAGACTTGACCGTATCACAGGTGCGTCGAACCGTTTGCCAATCATTTTGCAACTCCGTACTGACTGGGTGCAATTGAAATTCTATTCCGATGGATCGGTTAACTCGCGTGGTTTCAAGTGTTCTTGGCGTTCCCTATTGGTGTGTAATACACCTGCACCAACTTCTTGTGCGGCACCCGATATTATTCCAAGTTTACCATTTACACAGACTGGTGCAACGACTTGCAATGATGATATTGATGCTGTAACAACCAGTCCTTGTACACCTGCTTCGACCAATAATTTTTTACAAGGCAAAGATCATATTTATAAATACACTTCGACAGGTGCGCAGTGTATTCAAGTCATTCTGACAGGTATCCCAACATCAACAAGCCCTGGCACACATACAGGTGCGAATGTTGGTATTTACTTAGGCTGCCCAGGCACGCCAGGTGCAACTTGTATCAAAACAGGTACAGTCAATACGACAAGAGATACCGTATTCAACTCCAATGTCACTTTGGAACAACCTGGTGATTACTATTTTGTTGTCTCTCGTCGTGAGGCTTGTATGCCTTATAATATTACGATTGATACTATTCCATGTTTGAACCGTTTACCTAATGCAGGCTCTTGCGCCCGTGCCTTGACCTTAAATGACTGCTCAAATCAAAACCCTTCGGATATTGTTTTGGACTTGTCTGTGCAAGGTGACTCTACTTTCTTTACTTCAGGTGCAACCAATGCAGGTTGTGTTGCAGGTTTGGGTGGCGTCGGACGTTATAATTTTGTATTCTTATATTTTCAAGCTAAAGCTGATGGTAAATTCGGCTTCACAATCAGCCCATTAGGTACTGACCCTTCATTCGATATTGACTTCAATATGTATGGGCCAATGGACAGTTTGAATCAAATTTGTTCTTTCACTAAAAATAATGCACCTATCCGTAGCTCTTATGGCGTAGGTACATCAACCCCCAATCGCTCACAAGGTATGGTAGATAGCTATATCAATACCTCGGGTGTCTCTACTCTTGTCACAGATACTTGCGAAGGAACTGGTTCTATCTTACCAGATATTTTTGATGGATATGTTAGAAGAGTTGATGTAAAAGCAGGAAAATACTATGCTCTATGGATTAACGATTTCAACGGTAGTGTCGGTCGAAATGGTGTTCGTTTGAATTTCCAAGGAACTGACAATGGCGTTTTGAATAACTCTCCTGTCGAGAGATTCGCAGCAGGGCGCGATACAATTATCTGTCCTGGTGGTACAGCACAATTGTTTGCAACGGGTGGTATTACTTATAAGTGGAAACCCAGTGCAGGTTTGAACAGTGACACGGCATCAAGACCAATAGCACGTCCTGCAGCAACAACGGCTTATAATGTTTCTATTCAAGGTACATGCCGTATCGTTCCACAAACAGTCAACGTAGGAGTTTTCGCTATCAAACCTATTGCTGACCAAACAGTGTGCCGTGGTGAAGAATTAGTTTTTGATGCTGGTATCACATACCCCCTCAGTAGTGGTGCCGTTTGGGCATGGACTTCTCCAACAGGTCATTTGTCTGAATTGAGTTGTATCAATTGCCCTGTACCAAATTTCAGAGCAACAAATACAACCAATACAACAGAAACGCATACATTCATCGTGTCATTAACAACGCCGAGTTGTACTTTACGAGATACAATCACGATTACTGTGTCATCGGGACAAGTTGCTCAATATCAAGTTATTACGTCACCCAAAGTAACAAGAGATACGAATGTTTGTATTGGGTCAACTTTTGCCCTTTTGAAATCGGGTTTTGACGCAACAGCAACATATACTTGGGCTTCTTCACCGACTTCAACACTGACTGGCAATAACCCAAGCGTGTCACCAACAACGACAACTAAATATTATGTGACTGTCACAGGTGGTGCGGGCGGTTGTAATGCTCAGTCAAAAGATAGTGTGATTATCAATTTATTTCTACCGCCTACTTTGACAAGAGCAGTAAAAGACACCACACTCTGTAAAGATGAAAAAATACAAATAGGTAAAACCAATATTCAAGCAAATACCACTTATTCATGGAGCAATCTAGTAGGGCTGAGTAGTGGGACAACACCGAATCCTACAGTAACCGTTGCAGCAGGCAGACAAGTCTATATTTTAACAGCATCGAACCCTGGTGGTTGTATCAGCAAAGATACTATGACTGTAACAGGTGTAAATTTGGCTGCTAAAATTGATACTGTTGATAGTATCCGTATCTGTCGTGGTGTGCCTTTGACATTAAAAACGGCTACAACACCGCTTGGCTTGAAGGTAAAATGGGGTTCGAATAAAGACTTCTCTATTCCAACTGACTCAGTAGCAAGCATCACCGTCAATCCAACACGCCGTACTTTATATCATATCACAGCGACAATGCCTGGTTGTACACGTCGTGACTCGGTAGAGGTTTATGTGGACTCATTGCCAACACCGACTAATATATTGCCGCAAGACACAACCGTTTGTCAAGGCACATTGATATTGTTCCGTTCGCCTGTATTTGAACCTGTATTATTCCCTGGGGTCAACTTCAAATGGACACCAACTATCGGAACTATTACAGCAGACTCGCTCTACAATATGGTTATTTCAGCCGATTCGACGCGCACTTACCGACGCTTGATGATAAATGGTGTGTGCCGTCGTACAGATAGTGTGAAAGTAAACGTCAATCCCAATCCTGTGTTGACACTTTTACCACGCGATACGGTCATTTGCGATAAAGCAGTGAATAGTGTCACTTTAAGAGCTTCTTCAGCGACACCAAACACAAAAGACTGGAAATGGACAGGGCCACAAGGCGAAATCCAAAGCGCGGCAGGTCAAACGACCACTATTGTCACCCCCTCAGTAGGTGTCAATCGTTACACTGTTACTGCCAAAGTAGGCGATTGCCCGGGGTCTGCAACAACGACCATAACCGTATTGGCATCGCCGACCGTCACATTCCCTGCCGACCCAACTATTTGTAAAGACAGCTCTATTGTGCTGAATACTTCACCTAATAGTTCTTACACTTATTCATGGTCTGGTCCAAGTGGTTTTACAAGCACAGCATCAGCTCCACGTGTCACGCCTGCAGCTTCTGGCAGCTATTCTGTAACAGTTACAGGTTCTAACAATTGCTCCAGCACAAGTTCAGTCACTGTCAATGTTGCGACAGCCACATTGAGTGTCACACCTAACACAAGTATCTGTGCAGGTTTACCTTTAACACTGACAGCTACTGCTTCGAGCAACTTGCCTGGTGGTACAATCCGTTGGAACACAGGAGCAACAACAGCTTCTATCAATCCACCGACAAGTGTCAATGGCACTTACTCAGTGACTTATACATACGGAAATGGCAAATGTAGCCTATCCGCTTCGACACAAGTGACATCTATTCCGACTTTCTTCTTGCGGATTTCGCCAGATACATTCCGAGCCAATAGGTTACTCGACCAAGGTACTCCTGTTACTTTAAATGCTATTTTATCTGGAAACGTGGGCACATCTCAAACATTCACTTGGACATCGAACGGTGCATCGTTGGGAACCACACAAACAGTGAATATCAAACCAATGAATGAAGGTGCATACACTGTATCTGTCACGTCTTCAACAGGTTGTAAAAAAGACACATCTGTCAATATCTTTATTCGCTATCCAAAATACGAGTTACCAAATGCCTTCACACCGAATGGCGACACAGTCAACTCCCATTTTGGTCCGATATTCAACGATTTATTCCCACCAGCAGCGACTGACCCACGTCCACGCTTCTGGAAAGGACGCATCGAGGTCATTTCGTTCCAAGTTTTCAACCGTTGGGGTTCTGAAATTTATTCTGAAACCAACTCTACTGCTCTCAATGCAGCTACTTACAAAGGTTGGGATGGTAAGAAAGGAACAAATGATGCGGCATCAGATGTCTATGTTTACATCATCAAACTCAGAATGCCTGATGATTCCATCAAAGTTGAGTCAGGTGAGGTGAATTTGATTCGATAGTATCGCACAATTTCGAAGATTAGAGAGCCGATATTGACCCCCTCAGTATCGGCTCTTTAATTTGTTTCAACCCCATAAAAATGCTGTATGTCGAATACCCCTCAGTAAAAATCAACATTTGACGTTATTAAATGTCTTAAAAAATATTCAATTCAATTTTAAAAAATAAAACGTTCTGTGACAATTTATGTGTTTTAGGCTTTATAAGCAAAACACCGCGCTTTGAAGTGTTCAAAATTAGTCATATTGAAAGTAAACCTTTTGACAGTTCTAAGTAAGTTATTATTGCCCTCCGTACAGGCATTAGA
>JAEUUP010000149.1 GCA_016787525.1 Saprospiraceae bacterium
TTTAGTTGAAAAACGGCGGCTTCGCCGCCGAAAAAAGGGGAAATGGAGGGAAGGTTTAATTTTTTTCAAGTTCGGGCGCAGCCCGAACTTGAAAAAAATTAAACCTTCCCTCCAAAAAGTCCACTCCGCCGCCACAGGCGGCGTTATTTACGCTTAAAAAACTACCGAAGTATTGGAAAAATAATCAAACAAGGTAAAATAGACAATTTTATGGCATCCATTCATTCCATTTCAGTGCCGAGCATCGAAGGTAGCACGTTGAATTTTTCTGATTTTAAAGGCAAAAAAATCATGGTCGTCAATGTTGCCAGTGAGTGTGGCTATACCCCTCAGTATGAGCAGTTGCAAGAGCTATACAACCATTTTCCACATAAATTGGTGATCATAGGCGTGCCTTGTAACGATTTTGGCGGTCAAGAACCCGATAATGAGGTGACTATTCAGCAGTTTTGTAGCCTTCGGTATGGCGTAACATTTCCATTGACGGCAAAATTGGGTATTTTGAAAAATACGCATTCGTTGTATGAATTTTTGACAAAAAAAGTAGAAAATGGCGTGGAAGATAGTGAAGTACGGTGGAATTTTCAAAAATATCTGCTTAATACTGAGGGGGTACTTGAAAAGGTTTTGCCCTCATCGGTAAGCCCACTAGATGATTCGATTTTGAACTGGGTTTCGGCATAAAACTTCTTTTCTCAGTAAAAATGACGCGTATGGACTAAACAACGCGTCATTTTTCGTTTTACAGAGCAACTTCCTTACTTTTGCACCCAATGAAATTTTCAAACATCATAGGACAAGATTCTTCAAAGAAATTACTGAGGGGTATGGCAGATACAGGTCGTATGCCTCATGCGCTGTTGCTGTTGAGTCCACAAGGGGCAGGCGGATTGGCTCTGGCGATGGCTTATGCTCAGTATATTTTGTGTCAAAACAAAAATACTGAGGGGGAGGCTTGTGGTAAGTGTGCGCATTGCATCAAGGCGGAAAAAATGATTCATCCCGATATACATTATTCTTATCCAACGATTGGTTCAAAAACGATTGCGACACATGTTTTGAAAGAATGGCGTGAGGCGTTTGGCGAAAACCCGTATCTGAATGCGAATCAATGGCTTGAAAAACTGGGCGCGGAGAACAAACAAGGTAACATTCCAGTTGCAGAATGCGTAGAAATTGTGAAAAAACTGAGTCTCAAAACATTTGAGGCTTCGCACAAAATCCTCATCATGTGGCTGCCCGAATATTTGGGTAAAGAGGGCAATCGGCTGTTGAAAATGATTGAAGAGCCGCCTGATGAGACGCTGTTTTTGCTGGTGGCTGAAAATCAAGATTTGATTTTGAATACCATTTTGAGTCGTTGTCAGTTGGTCACGTTGTCACCATTGTCTGATGAGGATGTAAAAGAGGCTTTGATACTGAGGGGGGTAACGCGTGGCGACGCGGAGGCAATTGCTCATTTGGCGGAGGGTAATTTTAATGTGGCTTTGACTTTATCGAGAGAATCAGAAAATGACAATGCCAACGCGTTTTTGGAATGGATGCGGACTTGTTTCAAAGGTAATGGTGTTGAGATGGTGGCTTGGACGGAGCGTTTTGCAGGTATTGGGCGCGAAAAACAAAAATTGTTTTTGCGCTATGGTCTGCATTTTTTGAGAGAATTAATGGTTTTGATTTTGACAAATAATGAAAATTTGCGTTTGCGTGGCAACGAGTTGGAAACGGCAAAACGCATGAAAACAGTTATAAAATTCAAACATATTGAACCGATGATGACGCTTTTTGACGAAACAATTTTTCACGTTGAGCGCAATGCGAACCCGAAAGTGTTGTTTCTGGATGCGTCTATTCGTTTGAATAAAGTGCTGAAAAGTTAAAAAATACTGAGGGGGTCATTTTTTTTCATATTTTTGCACGTTTAATCACACAAATAATTCATTTTCAAACATTCAGTCGAAGGACTGTCTAAATATAAAAAGCATATAAATGGCTTGTGCAAGTTGTGGTGTAAGTAAAGATGGGAAGCCCGGTGGTTGCAATGGCAATTGTAGTGGTGGTTGCAATCGAATGAATACTTTTGATTGGCTTGCCCAGTTGGATATACAAGACACAGACGGTTATGACCTTGTCGAAGTGTCGTTTAAAAATGGTTCACGTAAGGAATTTTATCATAATCCACCTTATTGTAGTACATCTACAGGCGATTGGGTGCTTGTAGAAGTGCCTGGTGGTGGTGGTTTTGATATTGGAAAAATTTCGTTGATGGGTGACCTTGTAAAAATGCAACTGAAGAAAAAAGGTATTAAAGATTCAGCTCTTTTTCTCAATGTCATTCGTCGTGCTAATCCGCGCGACCTCGAAAAACTCGAAGAAGTGCGTGCAACTGAGCGTGATATGATGATTCGAGCGAGGTCTATTGCTCGTACACTCGATTTGGATATGAAAATCGGTGATGTCGAATATCAAGGAGATGGTCGTAAAATGACGTTTTTTTATACAGCTGATGGTCGTGTGGACTTCCGAGAATTGATTCGTCATTATGCCAAAGAGTTCAAGGTGAAAATCGAAATGCGACAGATTGGTGCACGGCAGGAGTCGTCGCGGGTAGGAGGGATAGGTTCATGTGGACGTGAATTGTGCTGCTCGACATGGCTTTCGGACTTCAAATCGGTATCAACGGCAGCAGCACGTTATCAACAGTTGGCGATTAATCAAGCCAAATTATCGGGTATGTGCGGTCGTTTGAAATGCTGTTTGAACTATGAGTTGGATACATATCTCGATGCTTTAGAGGACTTTCCGCAGCATCCAGAGCGTCTAGCGACCAAGGTGGGACGTGCAGAACTCATCAAAACTGACGTTTTCAGAGGTTTGATGACTTATGTGATGACTGAAGGTCCTGAGCGTGGTAAATTCACGACTTTGGCAGTTCCAGAGGTGAAGGAGGTATTGGCAATGAACAAACGTGGTGAAATGCCACCTGATTTGAAAGAGTTGCAATTTGTGCCAGTAGCGGCGAAAACTGGTTCTGGTGATGAAGACGATGATGAATACGATGAAGATGTTGATTATGGTGGAGATCTTGTTGGTGCAATCGAATTGGCAGATGAAAAACGTCGTAAGAAGAAGAAAAAGAAGAAAAAACCAAGTGATGGGCAAAGAACAACGGAGTTGAATCCTACTGGAAGAGATATTGCGCCACGTGACAAACAACGAGATGCTGCTCAAAAAGATAGGCGTGATCAACCTAAAGATAGGAATAAAGACGGTCAGAAACCGCCACGTCCAGAAAATAATAATCAGCGACCACCGCGACAAAACGATGGCAAACAGCCACAACGACCACCACAGAATGGGGTAGATAACGCACCTCGTAAAGAGCAACGACCACCACAAAACGGTGCAGATAATGCTTCGAAAAAGGAGCAACGACCACCACAAAATGGAGGCGACAATGCCCCTCGTAGAGATACACGACCACCACAAAATAGCAATGACGGAACTGTGCCTCTACCACCAAAAGAAGGTAATGGTGGTAAAAGAAACGATCGCCGTTTTTTCAAAAATAAAAACAAGGATAAAAAAGACTAAAATGAAAAATACCCAACGTTGTATCGAAACTCGTTGGGTATTTTTTTATTGTTCTTGGCTCTTGGGACAGGCTTCGAGTTCAACTTCGGGTGTTTCTTCACGAAGCTTTTCGAGGATTCTGCTCAGTTCTTCCGCTTCTTCAATTGTTATTCGCTTGAAAGGAGCCATATTTTGTTCCATTGTTTTATCAATTTCGGATAAGGTCGTCAATCCGCTTTCCGTTAAATGTACAAAGACAACTCGACGGTCTGATTCGCATTCGGTGCGCTCCACATAGTTTTTCTGTTTCAATTTTTCGACTAAACGACTTACATTCGACATTTTGTCAATCATACGACGTTTGATGTCATTGACACTGACACCTTTCGGATGTTGCCCCCTCAGTATGCGTAGAATATTGTACTGCTGATGTGACAAGTGATAGGCTTTAAAAAAACTGTCTTGAATATTACATTGCCAGCCATTCGTCAACTCAACATTGATAATGGCTTTTAAGTGTGGGTCAATTATTTGACCCAATATAGCGTGTTCTGCTTTCATGCTGCAAAATTAAATGTTTAGACATATATTTGCAAATGAATTAAAAACTCAATAAAATACTCACTGAAATACGCGGTCGTTTCTACACAACTTTTTAGAAAAACATTACCTTGTGCAAGAAAACCAACCAATAGAGAATGACAGTTTGACTATGAATCGCTTAAAAAACCTATCACGTGTAGAACACGAAGAATTCGACTTATGTATCATCGGTGGCGGTGCAACAGGTCTTGGATGTGCTTTAGACGCGGCCCTACGCGGGTTCAAAGTAGTCTTAATGGAACGTGATGACTTTGCTTCGGCAACTTCTTCAAAATCTACCAAACTCTTTCATGGAGGGGTGCGATATTTGGAGCAAGCGGTCAAAAAACTGGATATGGAGCAGTTCAGAATGGTTAATAAAGCTTTGAACGAACGCAAAACATTGATAAAAAACGCACCTCATTTAGCACAACCTTTAGCCTTGCTCACACCTTGCTATTCGTGGTGGGAAGGCATATACTACGCCATTGGTCTCAAAATTTATGATTGGTTGGCAGGCAAAACCAACTTGGCTTCAAGCGAATGGTTGTCAAAAAAAGCAGCCTTGCGTCGCGTGCCACAACTCAATGAAAAGCGTTTGAAATCAGCTGTTTTGTATTTTGATGGACATTTTGATGATACCCGATATGCTTTAGCAATCGCCAAAACAGCTGATTCAAAAGGTGCTGTGTTACTAAACCATGTCGAAACCTTGGGTTTTACACGCAATACTGAGGGGGTACTCACAGGTTTGCAAGTTCGTGAAACTTTGAATGATGAAGACTATCTCATCAAAGCCAAACTATTTGTCAATGCGACTGGACCATTTTCTGATAGAATCCGACAATTAGCCAATCCTAAAGCAGCAACGCGTATGCGCGTCAGTAAAGGGGTTCACCTTGTTTTGCCACGCGATCTTATGCCTGGCGATACAGCAGTTTTGATTCCTAAAACAGATGATGGGCGGGTCATTTTTATGCTCCCTTGGCAACGACGACTTTTGGTTGGCACTACTGACGAAGAATGTAAACTGACCGAAAAAGAAATCGCATTAGAAAAAGATGATGTTGCTTATTTATTAAAATATGTCAATCGTTATTTCAATAAAGAGATAAAACCTGAGCAGGTAAAAAGCGGTTTCGGTGGTTTACGCCCACTGTTGCAAGCTGACCCTTCGGAAGATGCCAAAAGTTTGGTGCGCGACCATGAAGTTGAGGTGGATAAAACAAGCGGTTTAATCAGCATTATGGGAGGGAAATGGACGACCTATCGCCTAATGGCAAAAGATACGATTGATAAATGTGAGCAAATACTGAGGGGGGATATTTCGGAATGCGCAACAGATAAACAACTCCTCATTGGGGCAGAAAATTGGGTGAAAGACGACTACAAAAGATTGGCACGGAAGTTTGGTATTCCAGAATATGTCACTCGGCGACTCAATCGGCGTTATGGCACTGAGGCTATCAAAGTATTGATGATGATTTGGAAAGATCCAACTTTGCGTCACCCAATTGTACATGGCTCCCCTATCATCAAAGCAGAGGTTTTGTATGTCACTATCCACGAGATGCCTTGCAATTTGAAGGATTTGATGTCTCGTCGCTTAGGTTTGGAGTTGACAGACTGGCAACAAACGCTTGATGTGATGTCAACAGTAGCGAGTTTGATGCAAGAAGCATTGTGGTTTTCATCAACAGAGAGGGAACGTATGATTGCCCTGTATCAAAAAGAAATTATTGAATTTAAGAGAACGGCAGGGTTTGAAATATAAAGGATAAAATATGATAAGAGCGACAAAATCACTGTAATTTATTACTCTTATCATATTTCATCCTTCACTTCACTCTGATATTCATACC
Organism: Saprospiraceae bacterium; assembly: GCA_016787525.1. Taxonomy (GTDB): domain Bacteria; phylum Bacteroidota; class Bacteroidia; order Chitinophagales; family Saprospiraceae; genus JAAFJT01. The sequence goes on from JAEUUP010000149.1 coordinate 6,015, forward strand.
ACCACCAGAAATAAACGCCATTGCAAACAGAATGACAGAAAGAATCATACCGAACATAAAGATATTGTAGCAGAAGGTCAAATAGCGATATTTTTGAGCCAAAACCTTGCCCAAATAATACAAATCACGGGTCATAGAGCTGTATTGGAAATCGGAATCCTTAATCATTTCCATCATACCCCATTGAAAATCTTCTAATTTCATGTTATAAAAATTACCAAAAAACAAAAGATTAGACCGCTTATTGCGAATATCATCAAGTGTGACTTCGCCTGTCGTCACCTTTGGTCGAGTCGAAAGTGTAGCAAAAATAATAGAAGTTAAGCAAACTGTCAGTAACACCACCGTTGGTAAAATCAATTGCGGTGCACCTGATAGTTGCGGCACAAGCATCGAAAAAACGATAGAAATCATGATTGTATTAATGCTCAACATTAAGTTTGCCTTGTGGTCTGCGAGGGCAGAGAGGTTATTGTGCGTGTTGTAAGTCGTTCGGTACATGGTTTCAACGCCCCGCCCGATATTGATGTGTTTCATTTCTTGTTTGCTTTGTTTTGCGAGCGATTTCCACTTATCTTTTTGCTCTTCTTCTTTTTCAAAGAGAAAAATATCATCCACGTCGTTCGTCATTTCAGGGTTAAGCCGCATTTGTTGTTTTCGCAACTGAACAATATGTTTCGTTTTTCGCTTCTGAAACATCTCTTTTGCCACATCGGTATGATAGTTTTGACCTAACATAAACGTCAATTCAAAATCCAGCCATTCCTCTTCTGTCATAAGCCTATTTTGGGTCACTACAAGTTCTTGTCGCACTCGAGCTGTTCGCATCCAATATGACTTTTCGCCCAAATGGCTCAAATCAGCATCACAAATGATTTGTTGCAACAAACCGATAGGCTTTTGAGGAACTTTAGTTGCTCGAATACATCCTTGAATGACTTCAATGGACTTTGCAGTATAATTAAATTGTGTCAAAAACTGAGTTACATATTCCGCTGAGCGTTCTTCATGATTTTCAGGTCCTTGATCATAACCTGAATCGTGAAACCAGGCCGCAATTTGCAAATTTTCTAGGTCGTCCATTGGCAAACCATATGCTAAGCCAATCTGGCGGCAACTGCGTACCACGTCCTGCGTATGTGTTAGATCATGATAAACATATTTTTTCGGCACTTTTTCTTTGAAAAATTGCGTGATGTATTCTTCTACAGTGGTTAGTATGTTTTTTTCTGTCACGTGAAAAGTCAGAGTTTTAAGTTTTTGAATTTTTTTGTCTATCAAACAAAACAGACAGGTTTGAAAGACGTACCCAACACCCCCTCAGTATGGGGTGAAAAAATTGAGACAATTAGCACGCCAAATTTACATCTATCTGCTGATGTTTTGAAATATTATTGCTGTAAAGCGGGACTTTAAACGAAAAAACCGCCATAACTCAAGGGAGTTGTGGCGGTTGTAAAAGTGTTTTTGGAGGTCAGTAGCGGATTCGAACCGCTGTAGCAGGTTTTGCAGACCTGTGCCTAACCACTCGGCTAACTGACCTGTTTATCAAATCGGGTGCAAATATAAAAGAGTTTTTTATTTTAGTCCAAATTATTTTTCAAACAAATTTAAATTTGAACTATAATAGGAAAATAGTTGGTTTGTAAGGTATTGAAAAACAAATAATTAAGTTTTATTTATTCGCCAATGATTTTATCTAAAAAATTCCCGCTCCTCTTTTGGCAACCGAGTATGGAAAGGTAAACGCAAGATTTTTTATTTAGTTTCAATATCAGATTTTTTTTTTCAGAATTATTGCTATTCCTAAATATGCGGAACAAATAAATTGCAGATATATTCCCTCAATAACAATCATGGTTGATACCCAAGACGTAATTTTTGACAATGTTTAGTTTTACCGCTGTTTCAGCGCCATTAAAACCTGAAATCTGCTCCTCTTTTAAGTTTTTTTCAGCGAACTCAGTCATTTCCTTCGACAATGGTAAATACGTCCAATGCCATTTTTCCTCATTATATCCTGCTACACGACCTGCAGTGTAAGGTTGACAAAAACCATACTGTGCGGCATTTTTTTTCATCCAATCATATATTCTTTTGCCCGGACCTTTTTCAAAATAAGCATTTGACAAATTATCCAGATCAATATCTGTACCCCAATGGTGGCGGCTTGTGCTGGGCATGGCACTGAACTGCAATATGTTTTTGGCTCGGGCCACAGGGTCGGCGATTTGGGGAGCTAAATTTGCCCATTTGCGTTCCCAAATGCCTTTTTGATAAGCAAAATTGCGTGTTGCCGACAAGATTGTGAGTTTGATGCCTTCTTTTTCTGCGGCGGCATACATTTTTTTGAAGGCTTCGTAAGTCTCCTTTCTAAGCAAAAGACTGTCTTTATCTGCGTATTTTCTATCAATTTGTACAAAATTAGCGTGAAATTTCGGTTCAAATTTCCCTGTAATGTACTCGATTGTGATAGACTTTTGGGTCATTTCTTCTGACACGTTAGAGGGCATTTCAGTGATGTGTATTGTCTGATTTGGTTTGAAGAACCTAAAACTAAATAGACTTAGAAAAAAAACAGTCGCTGCAAAAAGTATTTTTCTCATAAAAATTGATTTTTGATTAAAACGACAAAATTCTAAAATTATCTTTAGGTTAAGCACAAAAAAAACTCGCAGTATTTGAAAATACTACGAGTCTCTAACGAATCTTACAATTTTTAACCAAAACTTACAATTATTCTATAGCAACAACTATGCCAAAAAAATATTATTTGAAAAATAATTACTCCATAAATAACTGTTTTTAAAATTTTTAAAAATAATTTTTATAATTTATTATTAAAAGTAAGTTCTTTTAGATACCCAATAGTTTTGAAAATGTCTTCACTCAATATTTTATCCCCCCTCAGTACAGGTACTATTTTTCGATAATCCAAGAGAATGGTTTCAATCTGGACCGAAGATTTGAGTGGGCGGCGAAACGAAAGGGCTTGAGCAGCAACCATGAATTCGATAGCGAGCAACCGTTCCAAATTTTCAACGATACGATAACATTTGGTCGCGGCATTGGCAGCCATACTCACATGGTCTTCTTGCCCATTCGACGATACGATGCTGTCCACCGACGCAGGTGTCGCCAATTGTTTGTTTTGGCTGGCAATCGAGGCAGCGGTGTATTGTGCAATCATCATTCCTGACTCAATGCCTCCATTCTCGGTCAAATAGACAGGCAAACCACGCTGTCCTGATAGCAATTGAAAGGTGCGCCGCTCCGAAATGCTACCCAACTCGGACAAAGCAATCGCCAAATAGTCGAGAGCCAAAGCCAAGGGTTGTGCGTGAAAATTGCCACCAGACAGTATGGCATCGCTTTCAGGAAAAATGGTCGGATTGTCGGTTATGCTATTGATTTCGGTTTCACATACTTGCGCAATGTGACGAATCGCATCCATACTTGCCCCATGCACTTGCGGAATGCAGCGAAATGCGTAAGGGTCTTGTACTGCCGTTTTAATTTGAGCCGCCACTTCTGACCCCCTCAGTATGTTGCGGATGGTCGTAGCCACTTTGTGTGCACCTAAATGTGGTCGTACTTGGGTCAAACGCTCATCGAAAGGCTCTAATTTGCAATCGAAAGCATCAATCGAAAGGGCGGCATTGAGATTGGCTTGTGCCGCAAGGCGTTGTGTCTCCGACAAGATCCAGACACAGTAAGCGGCTGAAAATTGTGTGCCATTGAGCAGAGCCAAACCTTCTTTGGCTTGTAATGTCAGTGGATCTAAGCCTTTTTCTGTTAAATACTGAGGAGTCGGTATTTTTTCATTTTTGTAAAAAACAGTGCCTTCGCCAATCAAAGGCAGGCTCAGATGTGCCAAAGGAGCTAAATCTCCCGATGCACCTAGTGAACCGAGTTGATAGACGGTTGGCAATGCATCATCGTTATAGAGCTGAATCAACCGCTCGATAGTTTCGACTCGTACACCGCTATGACCGTAGCTGAGACTCTGAATTTTGAGTAGCAGCATGATTTTGACAATATTGTGTGGCACTTCATCGCCCACACCACAGGCATGCGAACGAACGAGGTTTTGCTGGAGCTGTTCGATTTGATCATTAGAAATGCGGACATTGCAAAGTGAACCGAAGCCTGTGTTGATGCCGTAAAATGTCTGATTGCTATTTTTCAGCTTTTGGTGCAAAAATTGATAACACCCCTCAGTATCTTTGCGACTTTGGGTACTTAGAGCGAGTTGTAGCTTGTTTTTTAGGATAAAATCCAACTGTTCGAGGGTTAATACCTCTCGATTGATAAAATGTGTGGTTGACATTGGACGTTTAATGATTTGGTTTGACGAAATTTGGTTGAGCCATTGTTTTTGCTTAAGTGCAAAACATTTAAGTGCAAAGATGGCAAAAACGAACATTTAAGGAATGTCTAAAATCTTTTCAATGATGGATAATCCGTTAAAACGCATTTAAAGTTGCGTTAAATCGCTGTTAAAAAAAAATAAGCTTAGATGGAATGCACTGTGTAACAAGTTGATTTGCAAAATCTTATGCTTTTTTTTTAAAAAAACTAAAAAAATCGATCTGATACTGAGGGGGTGCTTTGTCGTCATAAGTATCAGAAAAGAACGGAAAAGAATTATTTTTGTCAGTAATTATTAGTAAAACTCTTTTTTAAAAATCAATTTAAACTTTCGGAATATGAAGAAGAAGATTTTTTTCGCGGCAGCAACTATGATGTTTTTATCGTTGTCTTTGAGCGCACAGAAAATAGCCGTTATTGATGTCAATCAAGTCCTAACAGCATTGCCTGAGTATAAAAAAGCGCAAGATGAATTGGATAAAGTAGCCCAAAAATGGCGTGGCGAAATTGCACAACAACAAGATGCCATAAAAGGTATGTACAATAAATACCAAGCGGAACAGGTGCTTTTGAGTGATGATGCACGCAAAAAACGCGAAGACGAAATCATGGCAAAAGAAAAAGATGCCCGTGAAGCACAACGTGCAAAATTTGGACCAGAAGGCGAGTTGTTCAAAAAACGACAAGAGTTGGTAAAGCCGATTCAAGACAAAGTTTACACGGCTATCGAAAAATTTGCAAATGAAAAAGGCTACGATTTGATTTTGGATAAAAGTAGTTCGGCAGGTTTGATTTTCGCCAATTCAACATATGAGAAAACACAGCAAATCATTGATATGGTGAAGAAAATGTAGTTTCTGAGAAAGTTATAATTGTTGTAGGTTTTTGCAAAAAATAATGCTTTGACTTGCCGAAACCTAAGCCTTTCTTATAACTTTGCGCACTTTTTTGAAAATTTTTTCAAACATACATTTTAAAATCAGTAAAATTAGAAAATGAAAAACGCAGTAAAGGCGATAATTATCCTGCTCGTTGCTTTCACGGCAACGGCAAATGCACAGCAAAAAATTGGTTATTTGAACGCACAGGCTGTCCTTGCTGACATGCCAGAGATGAAAGCAGCAGACTCACAACTCGAAGCTTTTGCAAAGGCTTTGACAAACAAGGACTCTTTGATGGTGGTTGCTTTTCAAGCAAAAGCTCAAGCTTTTCAAGAGAAAAATCAAAAAGGTGAAATGGCTCCAATTGAAGCTGATAAACAAAAAAAGGCTTTAGAAGATGAGCAAGCGAAAATCCAAGAATACGAGCAACAAATGCAACAACAAATGGCGACAAAACGCAAAGATTTGTATCAACCGCTTCTCGATAAAGTGAACAAAGCTATTGCTGATGTTGCAAAGGAGCAAGGTTTTACTTATGTTGTAGATGTTACATCTGGTTCTTTGCTTTATGCTGATGAAAAAAATGACCTACAAAATGCCGTTCGCCAAAAATTGGGCTTGCCTGCTGTGAGTGCTTCAAGTGGTAAGTAATTTTAGAATATTTGTGCAAAAGAAATGCGACACCTCGATTATACTGAGGGGTCGCATTTTTCATTTTGGAGAAAATCGGTTATTACGGTTTTTAACTTGACGTACGTAAGTGCAACAGCGCCACGTTTTCGACATGGTGTGTATGCGGAAACATATCCACAGGGCGTACCTTCACAACGTCATATTTTTCGTGTAACAATGCTAAATCCCTTGCTTGTGTAGCTGGATTGCAACTGACATAGATTAATTTAGGAGCTTCTAATTGTAATAACATTTTCACGACCTTGTCGTGCATACCAGCCCGCGGTGGGTCAGTAATCAGAACATCGGGTTTGCCATGTTTTTCAGCAAATTCATGTGTTAAAATATCTTTTACATCGCCTGCATAGAAAGTGGTATTTGTCAATCCATTGCGTGCTGCATTATCTTTGGCATCTTCAATGGCTGGTCCAATTTCCTCTATACCAACTACATGACTCACTTTGTGAGCGATATACAAGGCGATACTTCCTATGCCTGTGTAGAGGTCATAGACATTTTCAGTGCCATTAAATTCACAGAAATCTGCTACGGTGTCAAATAATCTCTCGGCTTGTTTTGTATTGGTTTGGAAGAAAGATTTAGGTCCAATTTGGAATCTTACATCACCCAACATCTCTTCAACATAGCCTTTGCCCGAAAAAGTAACCATCGGTAAATCGAGGATATAATCGTTCAATTTAGGGTTGATGCAGTAAATAATGGTTGTAATTTGTGGCAAACGCGCTTGAATGGCACTGAGTAGCTTATGAATACGCTCTTCTCGGTTTTCTTTGACACTCAAAATGAGCATAATTTCGCCTAATGTTGTAATACGCATCAGTAAATGGCGCATAAACCCCCGATGAAGCTTCATGTCGTAGAAAGACAAATTTTGCTCAATACAAATTTCACGAATCGTATTACGAATCTCATTCGATGGGTCGGGTTGTAGCCAGCACTTCTCGACATTCAAGATTTTGTCGAATGCACCTGGACGATGAAACCCCAAAACATCTTCCAAGTTAGAGATATTAGAGTTTACTTCCTCATGTGTCAACCAACGTTTATTCGAGAAAGTAAACTCAATTTTGTTTCGATAGTAGGTGTTTTCAATACAACCTAAGATTGGTTGCCACTCGCCCACAGGCACTTTTGCGAGGTGTTTGAATGTGCTTTCTATTTGCAACTGCTTGTGTTTCAATTGAGCAGGATAGGTGATATGTTGCCAACGACAACCACCACAAAGGTTGAAATGTTGACAAAAAGGCTGTGTTCTCTCTTCTGAGTAGGTGTGAATTTTGATGGTGACACCCTCTGAATATCCACTTTTTTCTTTGTGTACTTTTACATCCACTACATCTCCTGGAGCGGCATTTTCTACAAAAACAATTTGCCCCTCGGCATCACGACCCACGGCTTTGCCCTTATCAGCGATGCCCGTGATGACTACTTTTTCTAATATTCTGACTTTTTTTCTTTTGCCAGTTTCAGGATTTTTCTGTTCCATTTTAAGTTTCGAGCGTTTGTTTGTTAAGAACATGTTTTAAAAAGGCGACAAAATTAGTTAAAAATATGAAAAAATTAACAAAAGGCGTTTTTTACTGAGGGGGTGTTTATTTATAAGTCCCTACATTTGCAGTCCAAATGCCGCCAATGGGTGAGCATTATTTTTCATCAAACAGAAGAAAGTGATACGATATCAAAAATTTGTTTTAGATAATGGACTTCGTGTGCTAATACATGAAGATAATTCAACACCGCTTGTCGCTGTCAATTTGCTCTATGATGTTGGTAGCCGCGACGAAAACCCTGAAAGGACTGGGTTCGCCCATCTTTTTGAGCATTTGATGTTCGGAGGGTCAAAAAATGCGCCTGATTTCGATGACCCGATTCAAAGGGCTGGTGGCGAAAACAATGCCTTTACGAACAACGATATGACGAGTTTTTATGCCTCAGTGCCTGCTGAAAACCTCGAAACTTTGCTTTGGCTCGAAAGTGACCGCATGTTGGCATTGAATATCAACAAACGTGCGCTCAATGTGCAGCGCAAAGTTGTGGTTGAAGAGTTTAAAGAAACCACGCTCAATGAGCCTTATGGCGACATTTGGCATCATATAGGCGATATGGTTTTCAAAAAACATCCTTACCGCTGGCCCGTCATTGGACTCGTCCCACAACACATAGAAGACGCGAATTTGGAAGATGTAAAAGCCTTTTTTAAGAGTTTTTATGTCCCAAACAACGCTATTTTGACTATTGTTGGCAATTTTTCAAAAATCAAAGATGGTACTGAGGGGGTGCAACGCATGGTTGAAAAATGGTTTTCGACCATTCCAGCAGGCGAAGTACCGAAACGTAATTTGCCACAAGAGCCACCACAAATGGCGGAAATTCGTCGAACAGTGGAAGCCAATGTGCCACTCGATGCGCTGTACATATTGTTCCGCGCGCCTTCTCGAACGCATGAAGATTATTACGCTCTCGATTTGTTGACGGATGTTTTGGCAAGTGGGGCATCTTCTCGTTTTTTTCGTAAATTATTGAAAGAGAAGCGTTTATTCTCTGAAATTGATTGCGCCCAAACAGGCAATCTCGACCCAGGATTGGTCATCATTGACGGCAAACCTACTGAGGGGGTGACTTTGGAGCAAATGGAAGCGGCTATTTGGGAAGAATTGGAATTGATTAAAAATGAGCCGATTGCGGAGGATGAGTTACAAAAACTTAAAAATCGTGTCGAAAGCCAACAAGCTTTTGGCGATGTGGGCGCACTCAACAAGGCGATGAACTTATCTTTTTATGAACTCATCGGAAAACCTGACTTGATTAATACCGAAATTGAACATTACCAAGCCGTGCAAGTTGTTGATATTCAACGTGTTGCACGCGATATTTTTAGAAAGGAAAATGCTTCTGTTCTGTATTATAAAGCAAAAAAATAAATGACAAATTGGCATTTAAAAGGTAAAAAAGCCCTCATAACGGGTGCAACAAAAGGTATTGGCAGAGCCGTTGCGGAAGAGTTTCTCAGTTTAGGTGCGGAAATTTTGATCGTAGCTCGGAACGAAAACGAGGTTTCTGAGGCAGTTGAGACTTGGCAAAAACAAGGCTTGCACGCCTACGGTTGTGTCGCTGATGTCGCTAAAGGTGACGACCGTTTAGCCATTGTTGAAAAAGTGAAAACTGTTTTTGGCGATAAACTTGATATTTTGGTGAACAATGTAGGCACTAATATTCGCAAACAACTCATTGATTATCAGGAAGATGAATACCGACAAATTTTTGAAACCAATTTATTCAGCATGGTTGAGATGTGCCGTTTGTGTTATCCTTTTTTGAAAAATGGGGTAGGAGCGAACGTGGTCAATGTGGCTTCTGTCGCGGGTTTTCTCGACGTACTTTCTGGCCCACCTTATGGCATGACTAAGGCAGCAGAAATCCAATTGACACGCCATTTGGCTGTTGAGTGGGCTTCGGCAGGCATTCGCGTCAACGCCGTGTCGCCATGGTACACAGCTACGCCTTTGACCGTACCTGTGCTGACCAATCCAGAGCGTTTGGAGCAAATCCTCAAAAGGACACCCCTCAGTAGAGTTGCTCAACCCGAAGAAGTGGCTTCAGTTGTTGCCTTTTTAGCGATGGACAAAGCTTCTTATATAACAGGGCAAAACATCGCAGTAGATGGTGGTATGTCTGTTAAAGGTTTATAACAAAAAAAGCCTGTGTCTTTTAAAAGAACAGGCTTCAACCGATTACGGTAAATTTTCTACCGCTTAAAAGTGACTAATATCTTGTATGCAGAACCATTTTGAACGAAGCAGCGAAAGCTGCTTTTTGTCTTTTAATAGGCTGATTATTAATGTATTACGAAACAGATTGCGTTTTTCTATTGTCCCCTCAGTATCGCTTTAAGTTTGAACGTAGCAAAAATCTTACTTTTTTCTTATCAATCAAACTGAATATTTTTATAGTTAAATAGATTTTATCTATAACTTAGTTTTTACCTTTACCCATCAGTTTCTAAATCGGTTTACTATGAATTTACAGCAACTCGAATACATTTTGGCTGTCAATACGCACCGCCATTTCGCCACAGCTGCCGAAAAATGCTTTGTGACACAACCCACTTTGAGCATGATGATTCAAAAATTGGAAGATGAGTTGGGGGTTAAGATTTTTGATCGCTCTAAACAACCTGTCATGCCAACAGAGGTCGGTGTGCAACTGATTGAACAGGCGCAAAGTATTTTGCATGAGGTGAAAAAACTGCGCGAAATTGCCGATTCTGAACAAAATGAGATAAAAGGAGAGTTGCGATTAGCCATTATTCCGACACTTGCGCCCTATTTGATGCCACTTTTCATCCGTCCATTTTCAGAAAAGCACCCCTCAGTAAAACTGCACATTTTTGAGTTGACAACAGAACAAATCATCCGAAAACTTAAGCAGGACTTACTCGACGTTGCCATCATGGCAACACCCACAAGTGAAAATAATTTGTTGGAAGACCCGCTTTTTTTTGAAGAATTTGTGGTGTATGCCGCCCAAGAAGAGTCAATTTTGAATAAAAAATACGTTTTATCGGACGATATAGACACCAATCGCCTTGTTTTGTTGGAAGAAGGTCATTGTATGCGTTCTCAGATTCTGAATCTTTGTGCTTTGAAAGAATCGGCTGGATTTGTGAATAATATTTTTTATGAAGCAGGCAGTATCGAGACGTTGAAACGCATGGTGGAAGCCAATTCGGGCGTGACCATTTTGCCTGAGTTGGCTCTGAAGAACTTAGATGAAGACCAAATACGTTTCGTCCGCTTTTTCAAATCTCCCGCGCCTGTACGCGAAGTCAGCCTTGTGACGCGCCGTTCATTTGTCAAAAAACGCTTGATTGAGTCCTTAAAAGCGGAAATTTTAGACAATTTACCCCCTGATTTGCGGCGAACTGCGTCTAAAACAGTTTTGGGGATTAAGTAATCAGAAATAAGTTTTTGCGTGTTTGATACTCACTGTTTTGTGCTTAGCCCAAAAGACGTGCTTTGAAAGTTTTTCTATTGGAGCGGGCGATTTTTTGATTAAAATTTTGGCTTTGCCAAAATTTTAATCAAAAAATCGCCCGCTCCTCAAAGTCCTTTCGCCGCCAAAGGCGGCGTTAGAAATGCACGAAAACTTATTTCTGACTACTTAGAAATTCAAATTATCAATCCTATTTGTCAGATGACTGTGGGGGTTGACTTATGTTGCGAATGGGTTGAACAACCTATTCCATACATTTTCTTCACCTATAATCTTCTCAAAACTTTAAAATAATACAGCTTATGAAATCCTTGTATCCAATTTTATTTTTAGTCAGTTTTTGTATTCAATCAGCCATCGCTCAATCAGACTCGCTCAAATCAATGCAATTGGAGTCTGTTGATATTTTAGGCAATAAAGCGACTTCAACAGTCGTCAAAACGCTGCCTACTGTTTATGGCACAACCATTACTGCGGGCAAAAAAAACGCCGTCATTGACGTTCAAGAACTGCCGACCAATCTGGCATCCAAAAACGGGCATCATCTGTTTGCCAAAGTACCCGGGGCGATGGTTTACGATATGGATGGCGCAGGCAATCAAATCAATGTCGCTGTGCGCGGTCTCGACCCACATCGTTCTTGGGAACTGAACATCCGTCAAGACGGCATTTTGACCAATTCTGATATGTATGGCTACCCAGCCAGCCATTACAGTATGCCTATGGAAGCCATCGGGCGCATCGAGATGCTGAGTGGCGCATCGTCGTTGAGTTATGGCGCACAATTCGGCGGTATGCTCAATTACATAACCAAACAAGCCGACACGACACGCCGCTTGGGTGGTGAGAACATCACAACAGTCGGTTCTTATGGGCTTGTGAGCAATTATACGAGTGTTGGTGGTAAAATCGGCCAATCAAAATACTTCGGTTACTACTTTCGTCGGCGTACCGATGGTTATCGCACATCCGCACAATCCACGTCCGAAGCGGCTTATTTAAAATGGGAACGCCCCCTCAGTAACACCCTCAACGTATCGGCTTCGTTGGCACGTTCGACTTATCGCTACCGCATCCCTGGACCACTGACCGATAGTATGTTTTATGCTGACCCACGCCAAAGCACACGCTCACGCAGTTGGTTCAGCCCCGATATTTACATTCCATCTGTTCAGTTGGCGTGGTCGCCCAATGCCAAAACTTTTGTCACTTTCACATCGTCAGCCGTTTTGGGCAATAGAAGCAGCGTTCAATTCATCGGTTTCGCCAATGTGGCTGATGCAATTGACCCCCTCAGTAAAGATTACAAAAACAGACAAGTGGATATTGATAATTTCAACAGTTACACCCAAGAATTGCGCTTGCGCAGAAATTATCACATAAAAAACATCAAATCCACACTAACAGCGGGCGTACAGTTGATGAACAACGATTTGCACCGTCGTCAATTGGGCAAAGGCACAACGGGCAGCGACTACGATTTGACCATTGCAGGCGATTGGGGGCGCGATTTGCATTTCAAAACAAAAAACGTGGCGTTGTTTGTCGAAAACTTATTGGAACTGACACCAAAGTGGCTGTTGACATTGGGTAGTCGTTATGAAAACGGTGTGTCCGATATGACGGGCAAAATCAACTATTTGTCCAGCGAAAACATACCCCTCAGTATCGAACACCATTTCCCGCTTTTAGGCGCATCCATTCAATATCAAATCAATAAGCAAAATAGACTTTTTGGTGGATTTTCTCAATCGTATAGACCTGTTATCTTTGCGGACATAATTCCTCCCACCGTTCTCGACCGAACAGATCCGAACTTAAAAGATGCTTATGGCTACAATGCCGAATTGGGTTTAGATGGTCACTCCCAAACAGGCTGGCATTATAGTTTGACCTTGTTTCAAATACTTTATATGAATCGTATTGGTACAATCGTAAAAGACGACGGTACAGGTAAATCATTGATTTACAAGACAAATACAGGAAACTCATTGACCAGAGGCGCAGAGCTTTATACTGAATATCAGTACCCCCTCAGTAATCACGCCTTAATTTCTGCATTCACCGCCACCTCATTTTTTGATGGTTTCTACAAAAAAGGCAATGTCATAGTCAATAATGTCAATACAGATATTGCTGGCAACAAATTAGAAACTGTCCCGACTTGGATGAGCCGCAACGGTGTGAAGTGGTCATTTTACAAATTGGCGATTTCGGCACAATGGTCTTACGTCGGCAGTAGTTATTCTGATGCTTTGAATACGGTGATACCCTCCAGCAATGGCGCAAGAGGCTATGTCCCTGCTTACAATTTGCTCGATTTAGCCTTAAACTATCGCTTAAACGCTCAAATTAGAGTCAATTTTGGCATGAATAATGTGTTTGATACACAGTATTTCACGAAACGACCAACGGGTTATCCAGGCGTAGGCGTATGGAGTTCGGACGGACGTAATGTGTTTGCAACGCTTAAAGTGCTATTTTAAATTCGATTACTGTAAATTTTATCAAATTCTAACTTTATCACAATGAGAAAAACTAATAAACTCATTTACTTATCACTACTACTTTTGCTAAGTTTTGTAGGTTGCCGTAAGGATGATTATGGCGAGAAAAGTCGGTATGCTTTTTTATCAGAAAGTGATTTTCTTCGCGAATGGTTCAAACTTGAATGCCGTATTGTGAAGGAAACGGATGGTTTTTTCCCACCTCAAGCTGCCCGCGCATTTGGTTACACGGGCATCACTGTGTATGAAGCGGTATCGGGTGGTATGCAAAATGCAACAAGCTTAGCGGGGCAGTTGAACGGTTTGACAAGCTCTATGTTGCCCAAACGAGAGGACAATGTGGGTTATGATTGGGCGATCGCTTGCAATGCAGCCACTGCCGAAATCATGAGAAGCTTGTTTGAGAAAAAAATCAGTTCGGCCAACTTGAACAATATCAATTCATTGGAAAAGACACAACATGAGGAACTTCGCGTGGGCGTCACAGCTGATATTGTTTCTCGCTCCGTTCAATATGGTAGAGATGTGGCAAAAGCAATGTTTGATTATTCAAAAACAGATGGAGGACATGATTCCTACTTAGACCCTTTCCAATTGCCTTATACTGTACCCAAAGGCGATGACAAATGGGTGTCAACAAGTGCCAAATTCGCGACTCCTCTCAGTCCCAATTGGAAAGCTTGTCGCTATATGCTTAAATCAAACGAGATTTTTGCCGTTCCACCTAAGCCTATTACGTTTTCTAAAGATACCACTTCCGAGTTCTATCGTCAAGCGACACAAGTGTATCGGCAAGTCAAAGGCAATACAAGTGAACAGGTCGAAATTGCTAAATATTGGGCAGACGACCCATTCAATACTTGTACGCCTTCTGGACATACATTCAATATTTTGACACAAATACTCGAAGAAACCAATGCCTCGCTCGAAAAAGCAGCTGTCGCTTATGGTTTGATGGGTATTGCCGAAAACGATGCTTTTATTGCTTGTTGGAAAACGAAATATGACTACTCTTTAATTCGTCCTGTGTCTTTCATTCAAAAATACATTGACCCAAGTTTTACGACAGTTATTGGTACACCACCTTTCCCTGCCTACACTTCGGGTCACGCTACTGAGGGGGCCGTTGGTGCGCGCATCATGTCGCGTTTGTTCACAAATGGCGATGGCAACTATGCTTTCACTGACCGTACACAAATCCAATTTGGTTTTTCGGTGCGCAACTATCGCAATTTTGAAGAACTGGCTAACGAATGTGCCAATTCTCGTCTTTATGGTGGCATCCACTACGATATGGACAACCAAAAAGGGTTGCAAATGGGGCGAGGAATTGGCGACAATGTACTTGTAAGTATCCAGTGGCCTAAATTAAGTAATCAGAAATAAGTTTTCGCGTGTTTGATACTCACTGTTTTACGCGTAGCGCAAAAGACGTACGTTGAAAGTTTTTCTATTGGAGCGAGCGATTTTTTGATTACAATTTTGGCAAAGCCAAAATTGTAATCAAAAAATCGCTCGCTCCT
>JAEUUP010000005.1 GCA_016787525.1 Saprospiraceae bacterium
CCCGCTATCGCGCCGCGCTCAAATGAATCGTAATCAAATAACTCATTTGACTCCCTGGTTGCCCTTTTTGTCTCTCTCGTCTTTTTCATCTATCAAAGGTCGCTTTTTTTTCCCTTGACACACTTTTTTGAACAGTCTCACATTCTCTGCGTAACAACAGCATTTTATTGTTCGCGAACAGTGTTTTACTGTTTTACAACAGTATTTTGCTGTTCGCGAACAGTGTTTTGCTGTTTTACAACAGCATTTTATTGTTCGCGAACAGTGTTTTACTGTTTTACAACAGTATTTTGCTGTTCGCGAACAGTGTTTTGCTGTTTTACAACAGTATTTTGCTGTTCGCGAACAGTGTTTTACTGTTTTACAACAGCGTTTTGCTGTTCGCGAACAGTGTTTTGCTGTTTCACAACAGCATTTTGTTGTTCGCGAACAGTGTTTTGTTGTTTAACAACAGTATTTTGCTGTTCGCGAACAGTGTTTTACTGTTTCACAACAGCATTTTGCTGTTCGCGAACAGTGTTTTACTGTTTTACAACAGTAAATAATTAACATTTGATGTAATCTCGGTTCTATTTTAACTTGGACTTTAACTGTAAAAATATGCGAGGTTACAATCTTTTTAGAACACTAATTCAATGAAAAAATTGTTTCTACTACTGTTTCTATTATCTGAGCTTCTATGCAGTTTGACGGCTCAAAGCTTTACTTTTTCAGACACCTATCCTGTTCCTGTCAACAATCCCGATAGTTTAGAGGCTTGGTTGACGGCACATCCGGCCCCCTCAGTAGAAAGCTCAAAAATTTGATTCGGCTGGAACGCACTTACCGTTTTGGGTATCAAGAACTACTGGGCCAAGCCTTACCTGAAATAAAACAATTAGCTGACGCGCTGAAAAGCCCGATTGGGCAAGCCGCTTATTTTTATTTAAGCTCAGTTGTCCGAAACGAAGAACGACATCAAGCTTTTGAAGATAATAATAAAGCACTCGACTTGTTTTTGAATCTGAACGATACGTCAGGTATGATTCATGTGTTATCTAAATTGGGTGCTGATAATTTTAATCTTGCTGGCGCAGAGGTTGGCAATCAGCCTTTATCGGAGAATTATATTCAAAAAGCACAATCGTTACTTGCTAAAAGGTTCGATCCGCACGACTATATTACCACAGCTTGGGCTGTATATTTAAGTATTTATGGAGAACGACCACTTGATCGTCAGAAAATGTTGGAACAGGCTCAACAAACGTTTAACCAAATACTCAAATACTCAGAATGCCAATATTATATGCCTATCTCAAAAACATGTATTGCGATTGCTCAGTATTGTCTGGGAAATTATGCCGAATCTTATCGCATCAATAAAGAAGTTTTAAGAATAATGAAACCCCGACAAATTAATGAGCGAGTAAGAATCATGCTTAATATGGTCAATGATTGCGAATTTTTAGATAAAGATGAAGAAAGAATTAAATTATGCCAAGAAGCCAGACAGATAATGTTACAGCACAATTACCAAAACTGGTATTCTTCAGAAGATATTTTTCTAACTTTGAAAGAAATAATGTACAAAAGAGGCAACTACAAGTTAGCCACAGAATACGGCGATAGTCTTTTGATTGCTCATGACTCTTTGTACAATGCACAACGGAATCAAAAATTTATTGAACTCCAAAGCCGATACCAAGCCTCTGAAAAACAGAAACAAATAGCCGAATTGACACTCAAACAGAAAGAAAGTGAAAGTCGGAATCGGTTCATACTCACCATATTTGTGATGGCACTATTGGCATCCGCGGTATTAGGACTATTGTGGATGCGATTGCGCCGTACAAACGCACAACTACTCGATGCCAACATACAACTCCAAAAGCACACCCGCACCCGCGAACAGTTTTTTGCCATCATCGCCCACGATTTGCGCCGCCCGTTTTATGCTTTCCAAGAAATCAGCAATTTGGTCAGCTACTATTTGAGGGGTGGGCATTACCTAAAAGTCGCAAAAAAGGGTTCGGTATTGCCTAAATCCCGATGATTTAAAAAATTATCATACATTAATAACTGTACGGTAAGAGTAGCAGTCATTAGAAAAGGTTGTACATATTTCAATTTTTGATAAGGGAGTTCTGCTTTGCCTTCCAAATCAAAAAGCTCTTTGATGAGTGCGAATACAGGTTCAATAGAAGGCTTTCTTTGCTTGTAAAGCCATCGTGCTTGAACTGTTTTGACAAGGTCGTTATAGATTTTTTTAAACCAATCTTTGGCTATTTGAACCTCGTTTTCAGATATATTGGGTGTGTGCATCAAAATACCCCATTTTTGATATATTTTTTTCATAGTTCTAAGAGCGAAATAACCTCTATCACCGACTAATATGCCTATATATTGGTTTAAGTAGGCTAATAACTGCTCAACTAAGGAATGGTCTTTGACACAAGCGGTTGTCACCCAAGCACAAATTGGAAAGCGCAATTGGTTACATATGATATGTAAACCATAGCCAAATCGCCAACCATGATAAGCGGACTTTGCCCAAGATCCTTCGGTATCAATACTGGGATGCGGGACACGTCCGATTTTCATATCGTTTTTGTGCCAAGTACCCCCCTTTGCCCTAAAAACACTTTTGTCAATAAAAGCAAAGGAAAAACCAAAAGTTGAAAAGTTTAATGCCCGACAATGAATCGCTATATGCGGTATTAAAAACTGTAAAACCTCTGGTAATTCCATAAATCGACGCCTAATTGTTTTACGGCAAGGCGCACAGGGAAACCCAAATTGTTTAAAATGTACTTTCGCATACTTTTCCATCCCTTTAAATGTATGGATGCGTTTGTATAGTACAATAACAAAAAATAGAACAAACGAGGCGTGTGTATATGTATGCGGCTTTCCGCCCTTTGGATTTTTTGGCATCTGTGAAAACACTTTGCTCAAAAAATCTATCAAAAAATCTATCAAAAAATCTATCAAAAAATCTAATTTTGTGGACATCTTTTACTGAAGCGTTTAAATGTCCCAAAGTTAAGTAGGGGGCTTTAAACGCTTTTTTAGTTATGCCCACACCTCAGGTATTTACTTGGGCAACGTTGGAAAAACTTTGAAAGGTTTCCCCAACATGTCGCAAATACTTCCTCCCGATTGCCTCTGAACAGGTTAGTATTTTTTTAAATACACTAATTATTCTTATCAATTAAAATTTCAGTAAAATGAAAAACATGTACAAACACGCGTAAGCCGTATTTTTTCTCCTTTTTACAACACTCAGCCTCCCCCTCAGTATGCACGCCCAAACCGTCACCCAATCTTGGGCAGCTTTGGCTTCGGGGGCAAGTCCTTATGGGATTGTCGTAGATTTGGCAAGCCTTTATTTTCCTTGTAATAATCGGCTTATTCCGTTGGATAAAATCTTTATTCGACAAGAATAGAAACGTTTACAAAGGTGAACTCATCAAAAAACACCAGGTTAATCCTAAAACTTTTGCCAAATGACTCAAGTATCTTTATGAAAAATAGGATATGCCTAAAAAATTAAAGCCGTGAGAAACTCACGGCTTAGTTATTTTATTGACTCGTCTGTTTCCTCATTACTATCAGCAGGCAATTCATTAACAACACTTGAGGGTGACAAATGCAAAAAGTTTTGCTCAGAAACCACTTTCTCTCCTGTTATCTTTTCGACATTTTGACGCGCTCGCTTCCCAGCTTGACCGCCTTTGATGGCCGCTTCATGGTTCTCATAAAAACCTTGTGCGTCATTTTTTATGGCAACTGTTCGAGTAACTTCCTCACTCAATGCTGTTAAAATTAACTCCATTGGAGTCATGTGGTCGCGGAGTTCTTGATTGTCTAAACCTTTGAGTTTTTTGTGTTCACTGGGTGTCAAACCAAATGTACCTTTGGCAATTGTCGCTGTCAAAATACTGTATTCTTTTCCTTCTACAACACCTCGTTTTTGCCACTCTTCGGTCAATTCATTTCGGGTATCAATACTCTGAACGCGACGCTGAATCCATTCTTCAGAATAGCCTTTTGTCCGATAAAGCTCTGTTTGTCTTTTTCTCAACAATTCAGGGTTTTCAGTCTCTTCAATGCGCTCCTTCCCTACTTGCGCCAACCACAGTTTTAAAGGCTCTGCTTTGGGAGACGGCACAGACATCACAATACGAAGCACCCCCTCAGTATTGGCACAGTCTGTCAGACGATTTCGACCATCCGATGCCACCAATTTCAAACGTACCGTATTTGGGTACGTTTGACTTTCGGCTTTAATTTTGGTTTTCAATTTCGACCAATACGTTTTAGGAATCGGGCTATCTGTTAGCACTTCAATAATGTCCACAACCGAAAAATACCATTGCTCGTCATGCCATATTCTGCGGATTTTTTTACCCTCAAATGGGGCCAAATAATTGTCTTTTTCCATCTCTTTGCAGCTTTTTTACGGTTTAGTACCATTGATATATTCCTCGAACTGAGCATTTGTCATAGTTTTTGCAATGATACGATTTTCAAATGCTAATGGGTTTTGGGTCAGTAGTTGTTTCTTATGCTCTGCTAATTTCTCTAAAATAGCAGCCCAAACATCGCCCTTTTCAAAGACTTTATTTTTAGTCCACCATGTAACAAAAGTACTGGCTTTCAATTCTTTTGTGGTATTTTGAATGGCGTTTTGCTCAAAATGCTGTATGGCTTTTTCAACAAAAAAATCCTCATACCCATCAAATTCACTGCCTTTAATTTTAGGTAGTATCTGCTTATAAGCTATACCTTCAAAAACACCGTAGTTCAGTAGCATTTTATAAGCCATTAACTTGGCTCGGGTCAAGATATTAATATCTTTTTCAGTCGGAATATAATCTTTCACATCTTTTTGGGGTTTAGGCTCTTTGGGTGATTTAGGTTCTTCTTTCGCAACGGTTATTTTCCTTTCATAAACACTAAATTTAACACCTGTAACTTTGCGCTGAGTTTTTATGTAGTCGTATTTGACAAACATAGTTGGACAACTCTCATTAATTTCGTCCCGAATCCTGTTTAGTACAAAATCTCTAAATCCTTTTAAATCCCCACTTTGATACTTATCTTCGATGCCTAAAAGAGCCTTTAACTCCTCCAAACTATAAGCCATAGTAACAAAATTTGTAACGCCTTTCATCCTATCTTTTTCACTTTTAAAGACCGAATACATACGAATAGCGTGCGCATTTTTCATAGGCACAATTTCCAGAACACCAATATTGACGTAGTGGTGAAGCTGTAATAGAAAAGGCTTCATATCGGCTGAGAATGAAAATTTTATACATAGTCGCCCTTTTTCATCTTGCACAGGTATGATCGAATTGAACCAGTTGAGATAACCTTTTAGTGGTTTCCCATTCATTAAAAAATTACTTGGAAACTGGATATGCTTTTTTATCAATCCTTTGCACAACTCATCAATTTCATTATAAAAACCGCCCCATTTCTTATCTGTCTGATTCAAAATTTTTTCCATTTCGTTAATGGGGATAGATATGCTATTAAAATCTTGTTCATTCTTAGGGTCAAGATGGGATATTAGATAGTAAAGGATTTTCTGCTCCCTTGCAGTCATTTTATACTGAGCATTAACGATAAACGCATTATCAATTTTTGCTACTTTTTCGGATAATTGTTGGTTCATCATGCATGATTTTAATTGAATCGTTGTGCAAATATAATCAAAAAAATAAAGGGTAGTTATTTTTTTTTGCTCCCCTTTTTCTCCCTGTTTTACTCCCCTTTTAAAAACATTGAGTGTATTTGAGTTTCCGTTTTTATCTAAATCCGACCAAAAAATAGTTCTTCCCAATCACTATATAGCTCTGTTTTGCTCCCTTTTTAAGGTATAAACTTCATATTTTTATAAACCCTGTTTTACTCCCCTTTTAAGATGTCTATATAGCCCTGTTTTACTCCCCTTTTCAGCCCTATTCTACTCCCCTCTTTCACCCTGTTTCTCTCCCCTTTCAACCCTATTTTACTCCCCTTTTCAGCCCTGTTTTGCTCCCCTTTTTAAAACATAAGCTATTGATATTTAAATATTTGTGGCTGCTATAAACTTAATAAAAAATAAAACTCTTTTTAAATTTCTTAAAACTTAGATAGGAAATTAAGTACTTTTTTAAAAAAGATTTTCCTTTAATTTTTCTTTTAACCCTCCCCATTTTGCGCCACCCCCTCCCTTTTCACCATAAAAAAAAATAGAGCTGGGTTTGAGCGATGGTTTCAATTGCAAACGATAGTGATAGGATTTTAAATCACTCTATCACTGAATAAGCTAAAGCGACTCCTTCCCTACCCTACTGTTTTTTGTAGCTTTCAAAGTAGCGCAAGGGTGTTATCCGCGTTTGAGTACCCCTCAGTATTGATAACTTTTGATTCTAAATACTGAGGGGTGTCTTGAGGTGACTTCTATGACTTTTGATTTTAATTAAGCATAATGAAAAAATTCAGCCTTAAACCAATCCATATTTTTAGGCTTTTCCCTAATTTTTTAATTTGAACGTTCTGTTACACTATTTTAAAACTATCAATTATGCCTTGAAAGGTGCGAAATTTTATTTCTAAGCCCTTTTTTTACTTTTCTAATGCTTTGTTATTGAGTGTTGATAGCGCCTCTCGTAGGACTTTTTGTGATAATGCAAAGTCGGATACTTCTCATATTTACAACGTGACAAAATGCAAAAATTAAAATTTTGTCATTTTATCACGTGACAAAATGATAATTTTACAACGTGATAAAATTCTATTACGTTTGCCAAAAAATTAGATAATGGCTCGTTTTATATGTTTTGCAAATCAAAAAGGTGGTGTAGGAAAAACAACATTGACGGCTCTGTGTGCCAATGCGCTGAGTTTACCACCCTTCAATAAATCTGTATGTGTTGTAGATGCAGATAGACAGAAATCATTTTCAACTGCTCGGAGCATTGATGAAAAGCTGACGAACAAGTTGCCTTACAAGGTTGTCGAAATGACCTCAAAGGAGGTTGTCGCCAATATTGATGACTTAGAGCAATTTGATTTCGTATTCGTAGATGTGCAAGGAAAAATAGATGAAGGCTTGAGTATAAAACAACAAGACAATGCAAAAATATTTTTGCTCTCTGACTTCATATTTATCCCTTTTGTTTCAGGCAGTTTTGGTACGGATGCCAGCATTGACTTTTTGAAACACTTAATTACACTACGAGACGTAAAACCCTCACTGACGGTTTGGGCGGTGTTGAATATGTTTCAAAGCCGTACAAAAGAATCGAAAGCCTTGTTGGACGAAATGAAAGTAATCGGTCGGGTTTTCAATATTGATTACATTTCAGCACCAATCGGTAATTTATCGGCTTACAGAAATGTGGATACTATTACAAGTTTATATTCAAAAGACAATTTTAAACTGTTTTTCGATGAATTTTATAAAGTGATAAAATGATAAATTTTTCACGTTTAAAAATGATAACGTGTTAAAATTTAAAAATGATAAATTGCTCGCATTGAAAAATGATAACGCCAAAAATGATAAATCGTTTAATTTTGCACGTTGAAAAATGGTAACGCTAAAAAATTTAAAAATGATAAATTGCTCACGTTGAAAAATGATAACGCCAAAAAATGATAAATCGTTTAATTTTAACACGTTTAAAAATGATGACGTGTTAAAATCGAAAAATGATAAATTGCTCACGTTGAAAAATGATAACGCCAAAAAATGATAAATCGTTTAATTTTGCACGTTGAAAAATGATAACGTTGAAAAATTTAAAAATGATAAAATGAAAGAAGAAAAGAAAAACGCCCGTTTAGCTGCCTTAGAAGAAATGAGTGCAGAAGTGTCAAAGTCAACAAAAGGGAGAAAAACCTTGATAGAATCAGGTAAAGAGGAGCGTGTACCCTTTACAACCTCTATTTCTCGTCTGAATCGCGAAAGATTAGGTATTTATTCCGCCAAAAAAGGGCAGAGAATTGCAGATATATTGGACGAAGTTTTAAACAGTTTTTTTGCGGATAAATAATTAGCCAATTGACGATTTGGGAATGACGATTACCAGACAATCGTCACTCACTTTAAATAACCTTGTGAAAGTCTTGTAAAAACCTTCGCACTTTTCACAATCAAGATAGAAAAATCTTACCTTTTGTATGATAACTGGTGAACTCAAATCCAAAATTGACCGTGTGTGGGAAGCCTTTTGGAC